>NZ_JAKKCL010000043.1:0-3477 GCF_021728175.1 Vibrio sp. A1-1 | reverse complement strand
AAGGCGAAAACTGTGAAGGTGAGCAGGTGAACACTTATGTGAAAGCCGTGTGAGGGAAAACCTCATGCACGGAATTGAAGAGGGGTTGCTGGATAAGAGTTGATTCGAAGCCAGTGACCTACTCTACGTAAGTACTTAAATGGCTGATTTTTAAATCACTTCCTTAAAGGGCAGCTATTAACTCTCTAATCATCATTAGCCTTTTTAATACATAAATGAGTATCAATACGCTGTTGTTTTTTCGAGTTACATTTTGGGGCACTTTTGCGTTAGAAAGTGCCCAATGTGAAGTTTCTGGACAATTGTGAGTTGCGACCTATAGAGCATTCTAACTTTTCGTATTACTACTAGTAGTGCAACCATACAACCAGTCTACACGTGGGTGGCCAAACTTCGTTATCCACTACATTCTTATCGTTTATTTTGCCAGATAGATATCGACTATTCATTGAGTTTCTTCAGGCTGATATACCAATTGGGAGTATTTTTATTGATTTGAATTTTTCTCCTATACGTATGATATCCACTTTTTGATACTTCTAAGTCATACGTTCCATAGGTTAAGAGCATTTGTGGGGAATAGCGCTCTTTAATATTTATAATCCTAATTCTTGCGTCTTCGGGTTCAGTTTTGATTGTGATTGGTATCTGGTTGTTATACGTCTTATGAGGAGTCCCAATCTCGTAAATTGACTTCATCCCTTGAGGAACTGGCAGATATCGTACTGATTTAATCTCACCTTCCTTTATAAAGGCCAAATAGTAATCCCCCGAACTTAAAGGTGTCGGTTTATATGGCGCTCTTAAGAGTGTTGATTTCTTAAAGAGGTAAATATCATACTCCGGATCAATATCCGTTAGTGTCAGTATTGTCTCCCCTCCTGTCGGCATAAACCTCATTTGGTTCATTTCAGGTATGTAGCTGAAATCCTTTAGGAATGGTATATCATAGTTAACCACTTTGGAGACCATTTCGCCAATCACGCTCGACCGAATTTCATTTAGAATACTCGATTCAGCATAACTGTGAGAGCTGAACAGGCACAAAATGAGCAATAGGTTTGTTTTAGTCATTACATGAGCCCTCCATAATCAAATCAACCATTGAACTACTCGCGACTTGGCTTAAACAGTACTTGATTACTTCATTTGAAATTTCATCGCTCACCCCACTTTCATTAAGCGTCCTACTAGCTGCTAATACAAAATTAGTGATTAAGTCAGGGTGGCTTTTGTAAACTAACTCAAAGCTGTCAGCCTTGATCTTTGTATTAGCTTCATCCTGAACCGAAGATAAAGTGTCAATATAAGCCTCTTTCATTTGGGCTTTTGCTTTTGTTATCAGTGGATTTTTACTTTTATTTTCTGGAGCTATTTTGCAAACTGGTGGAACAAAGCACTCATGGAGTATAGATGCGACAATCGATGCATCAGTAATCGCCTCGAAAAGCTCCTTGTCATAACCGCTAGGCTTCATATCCCTCTCTTTCATGCCCTCTTTTGACATTAAACGCCTTTGGAACATGCTAGGTGTCACCGAATCTAATTTATAGAAAAATTTTCGGAAGCCAGATTTGCCCCTGCATTTGACGACTACGTAATATGCATCATGCATAGCGACATGCATCGGTGAACGCCGAGTTTTATCCAGTTTGTAAATGTATTCCTCATTGAAGATTGGGTCACTACTCTTAGGGTTATAGCGAAAGGGTTGAACCCTTAAAAGTGAAAATTCGATCATGCAGTCAGCCATAATAGGTTGCCAACGCATAGCTTCGTCAGGGATGATTAGCCCTAGTCTCTCTTTGATACTCATTGCAAGCTTGGGTTCGAGTTCCCTATTTTGTTCGCTAGGAAGTCTTTCTTCGATAAGAAGATCTTGCTCGTTTACCTGACTGCCTACGCCATAATGGGCATGTCTAAGTAGGTCTTCTATACTCGGATCGAAGCCTATGTACTTGCTTTCATTTTTATCTATGCAATCGATGAGATCGTTTTCTTTTGTATGCCTCAAATAACCAATGACACTATGTGTGCTGATGGACTGGGAGCCAAGCTTCATTTCATCAGCGATCCACGTTAGCACTGTTTCTGATGGGTTCTGATTGGAGAGGTCCACTGGAAAAAAATTCGTAAACTCGGGGTTATGACAAAATTTCATATAGAAATGGAATAGCTTAGCCGTCTCCGTTCTAAGTGCATCCCTTTTCGCTTCCAGTTCAGATATTGTGCTTTGACGTCTTTTCTCAGATATAACAAGTTTGCTTTTTCGTAGGGCTGATAGTTTATGATTTATCCCTGTTATTGAGTCCAAAGACCTTAGTTTTCGTTCGTGAAAATCATAAGTAAGGATCCGAAGTATTGGGAGCCACAAACCAATAATAATTAACGCCATGTACTGTATTAGTGGAGACTCAGGCTGATAGGAATACTTCTTCTGTAAGGATTTTAAAAGGTCATCAGGGAACTGTTGTTCCACAAGGTTAAACTTCTCGTCGTATTGGATAGCAACTAATTTGGGCCAAAAAGGGAGTAGAGGCATGACTTTGTGAGCCACATAATACCCATTGTTTTTACTGTCCAAAATTACCGAATCAGGATGAGTTGAATATTTAGAGGGACCCCAAAATAAAGTAACTAAGAATGCCAATGAAATCACGAATAGGTTGCTGCCGACCAGAAAGGTTGAGCTCATTCTTCCATTTGGTTTTTTCAATGCTTTAACTACCAAGCCAAAGCCGAACGTTGCCACCAATCCAAGTAGTTTTGTTGAAAGTATCATTATTTCTTAGGTTTTATTGTTTATGTTTTTTTAAATGTTAGGTCAACAATACTTAACCTAACCTGTTGATAATCATAATATTACTTTTTTCCATGTTTGTGTAGATAAAGCTGGCTATGTTGCATAAAAGAATAAGGTCCTGCAACTACCTTTGATCAACTTCAAGGAAGTATTCTATAGCAAAAAAACCATTAAAAAACAATCTGTTACTGTTTTTTTAACTTGCATGCAAAGATATACTGCCGCATAATCCAACCACATAAGTTACTGATTTTCTTTAGAAAAGACAATGACAACCAACACTAATCAAAAGCACCCAATCGCAAAACTTGTCAATGTAATCACTATACTGATTGTTGTAGTCGGTATGACAATGGCGACTGCTCGGTTCTTTTCTAGTACTTGGCGCCAAAAGGCTTACGGAATTAGCGTTAATGAGCAATCTGACTGGAAAGTAAAGTACTATTGGGATATGGACTTAGAGAACCCAAACGGTTGGTAAATCCCTCCTAAGCAACATTTCGGATAACTAAAAGTAATTTAATGGCAATCTTAAACCAAATCGTTTTGGGGCGTGCGACGTGAGGTCGTATGAAGCGCTGTTCACCGCTCAACGAGTGAACCATCTGTATCACCAGATGAACCTAGGACTCTGAATAAAGTAGCGAGTCTGACAATGTAACGAAGGTTGGTAT
>NZ_JAKKCL010000042.1:0-3485 GCF_021728175.1 Vibrio sp. A1-1 | reverse complement strand
TTAAATCTGCTGACGGAAGAAACCAGCTTCAAAGCAGGGATCAAAAGAAAGCAGAAAAAAGCAAACCGTAGCAATAGCTACCTTTCGCAAGTCCTTGCAGTACAAGGGGCTTCGTAATCTTGCCCTGAGAAAGAGGTCAAACTAAAGAATTTTCAATAATAATAAGCACCTAAGTGCATTTCTGGCAAGATTGATTTATAAAAAACGAGAACTATTACAAATTTATGTAATTCCCTTTTGTCAGAGGGATGCTCAAAGCTAACAAAGTGGCGAGCAAATGTTGGTTAGGCATAGGTTACAATTTAAATCTCCATTTCTCATACCTATCAAAACCAAGCACTAAGCGTGTAGAAGTAGTTAACTGTCGGCTCAAACCGTTAGTTAGCATATACAAGCTTTGTATTTGGCCTGCCTATAAAAAGCTGTGAAACCGTGACCGTCATGAGCGAGTATCGGGGTGATTCAGTTACTTACATATTCAATATTAAAAATTAGCGTTTGCTGTGCGTTACAACCCATGTTGTCTAATGTGGTTTTGTCACGCCAAAAAATCACCTGCTTGTTCTTAGGTTCGGCTTATTCAGATATGAGCGAAAAAGAATCAGCAGTATCGGACCTGTGATGCAATGGAATCCGTAAAGGGAATCAGTCGGATGCGTTATAGATTTACCTCAAACTTATTTAATAACACAGTTGGCTATCATGAATAATGCATATTTATTTGTATTTATTTTGTCGTTCGTTCTACTTTTTGTTATGCGCAAGATCGCTAAGCGCGTAGGTCTAGTAGATAAACCCAATGCAAGAAAGCTTCACCAAGGTGTGGTGCCACTTGTAGGAGGGATCTCCATTTTCTCTACTATACTGGTGGGGTTCCTTCTGTTCTTACCAATGAATGACAACCTATCACTCTACTTATCTTGTTCGGCTGTACTCATCGTGCTCGGCGCATTAGATGACTATTACGATGTAAGTTTCAAAATTCGCCTTATTATTCAAGCGGGAATATCCCTTGCGATGATTTACATCGGGGGCCACAGCTTACACGATTTAGGTTATCTAATGGGAAGCGAAACCATTGCCCTGAATGAAGTTACTGGCGCGGTGATCACCGTGATTGCGGTAATAGGTGCCATTAACGCATTTAATATGGTTGATGGTATAGACGGCTTGCTGGGCGGGTTAGCCTCGGTCACCTTTACAGCATTAGGTATTGTGTTTGCCTACAACGGAAACGAATACTTAGCCACGATCTGTTTATTGATCGTGACTGCGATGCTCCCTTATATCTTCCTGAACTTAGGTTTCCCACTAGGTCGTCGCTTTAAGATCTTCATGGGCGATGCAGGCAGTATGTTTATTGGCTTTACCGTGGTCTGGATGCTGATTCGTGGCACGCAAGAACCAGGAGCGGTAGCCTTCAAGCCAGTCACAGCACTGTGGTTGATAGCTTTACCGTTGATGGACATGGCAACCATTATGATCCGCCGTATTCGTAAAGGTCAGTCACCATTCCAACCAGACAGAGAACATCTACATCATATTTGTCAGCGTATTGGGCTTTCTCCAGGTGCAACGTTAATTTTCATCTGTTCGATGGCATCAATTTGTGCCGCTATCGGTTTGTGGGCTGATTTTGTTGGCATTAGTGAATCAATAATGTTTGTTGCTTTCTTGATTTTGTTTGCATGCTATTTTTCGGTAATTAGCCATATTTGGCGCATTTCTTCTTGGTTCAATAAACTGTTTCATACTTTAGGACTTCAGTTTACGTCTAAGTAGACATTTAAAAAAAGCCTATTGGGGCGGTTTTAACAAAGTAAGTAAAATCTAGGTTTTATAAGGGATAGTCCAAAATAGACTGTCTCAAAATGAATAAAAAGTGTCTCAGCAGTTAAAGTATCATTGAGATAAACTCACAGGGAAAATTCACGTACCTGCCCATGTTTAAAGGGCTTCGTGATTGTTAGGCACTCTATTTTTCAATATGGTTAGTTAGTACCATCACATAATTGACAATTAGCCGATGATCAATTTGTAGATCATTTTCAGTGTTTTCTAATACCTCCGTAGAAAAATTGGAGGTCCTACAGTGAGTAACCAGCACCCATTTATGCATTTTGATGTCATCCCAGATTACCGCCAACAGGGCAAGGTCGAGCACAAGTTAACTGATATCATTTTGTTAACAATTTGCGCCGTACTTGCCGGTCAAGATGATTGGAAAGCCATTCATCTTTACGGGCAAGCACAGTTAGACTTTTTAAAGCGGTTTGGTGATTTTAGTCATGGTGTACCTTCTACATCGACAATAGCAAGAGCTATGGGAATGATTAATGCCACTCGCCTACAGAAGTGCTTTATCGAATGGATGAAGGATTGTACTGAGCTAACTAAAGGTGAAGTGATTGCCATTGACGGTAAAACCGTAAGAGGCTCTTATGATGACTCTCGGGGTCTTGGTGCTATTCACATGGTGAACGCTTTTGCGACTGAAAATGGTGTTAGTCTCGGACAACATAAAGTTTACGAGAAATCGAACGAGATCACGGCTATCCCAGAGTTACTCGAACTGCTTGATATATCAGGTTGTTTGGTCACTATTGATGCGATGGGTTGTCAAAAGAAAATTGCTCAGAAAACACTTGATAAGAATGCCGATTACTTACTGGCGGTTAAAGGTAATCAAGGGCGTTTAGAGCAAGCGTTTAATAACTATTTCGATATGAGTATGCTGCAAAATCACGATGGTGATTCGTATAGCACGCAGGAAAAGTCTCGTGGCCGCCAAGAAACAAGACTGGCCTTAACGAATACTGATTTGAGTGTTTTAGGTGATGTTGGACTTGAATGGCCAGAGCTAAAAACAATGGGTATCGTTGTTTCTTTGCGACAAAAGGAAGAGGTCGCGAAAGAGTCTGAATTCACGGTTAGATACTACATTAGCTCGAAGGAATTAAGTGCTAAAGAGTTGTTAAATGGCACGCGTTCACATTGGTTGGTTGAGTCGATGCACTGGTCGTTAGACACCGCTTTTGGTGAGGATGCCAGCCGAAAACGAGCAGAAGACGGTGCAGAAAATTTCGCAAGGATCAGGCAGATGTGCTTAAACATGCTGAAGAGTGAAACGACACTTAAAGCGAGTATTAAACACAAAAGAGCAATGTGTGCGATGAATTGTGATTATCTTTTAAAGGTTCTAGCAAGCCTTTATTGACGGGGAAGTTCATGATTTTTCCGTGCTAAATGGAAAGACTTGAAAAGTTTATGTATAGCAACGACTTACCAAAAGAAAAATGGTGAGCCTTCAGGCAGTTTGGGGGTTAGATACTTCATTTCCTCTAAGAAAATGAAAGCCGAAGAATTTGGTAAGTTATGTCGAGGTCACTGGGGCGTTGAAAGTATGCACTGGTGGTTGGATGCCGTAATGAATGAAGATGACAGTCGAATTACCTACAAGCACGCATCCGAAAACCTGTCCCGAA
>NZ_JAKKCL010000041.1:0-3967 GCF_021728175.1 Vibrio sp. A1-1 | reverse complement strand
GGCGGTGTTGGGTGTGGTTTGTGGTCAAAGCGCAGCGTTCTGCGGAGCAGATTGTCCACACTCCACGCACATAAACCGTCTAGCGGGGAGGCGAAGCCGTGGGGCAGCATTGCGCCCCGTTCGACCTGAAAGGGCGATTTGATCGTGTTGATCCTGAACCGGATCTGGAGGTTAAAAACCACCTTTTAATAGATATAAGAAGGAGACAACAAAAAAGCATAACAAAAACAAGCACTTAAAAATATCTATGTATCCCTATTGAAGATACATTAATGTTGCGCTTTTTGCGAAAATGCCACTTAAGACATTGATTATAAAGGAAAATCTATGTATCCCTTACTATTTGTGTGGTTATTTAAGTGTTTGTTTTTAGAGAATTTTTTTTATTTTGGTTTAAGGGTGTTTTTGAGATCAAGATACCAAGGTAGAGATACACTAATGTATCTTTCAGGATAGGGGTTGTATCGCCCATTTTTTTTAATTAATCTTTTGGTAAGTTCAAAAAAAAACAAAACATTATGAGAAATGCAGAACTGCAAAAAGATCCAATGGATCGTAAATTTGATGCAACAACACACTATAAAACGAGGCGTGGCGACGGTCAGGCCTGCTCTGCTGAGTTGAGCGAAGAAACGGGTGAAGTTAAGCAAAAAAGCGCAGCGTTCTTTGCGTTTAACCGCCAAAACTACAACCACAAAGTTGCTTTAGCTATAAAAAACCCAGTAGCTAACTCGATTTTCGAATTTTTCGTTAATGAAATGGATAATACAAACGCCATTTGTGTATCCATGGCAACTATGGAACAGATATTTAAATTAAAAAGAAACGCTATTAGTAAGCATATTAAATACTTGGTTGATAATCAGTTTATTACAGTATTTAAAATAGGTAATATGAATGCCTACGCTGTAAATGCTTATTTAGTTTGGACACAAGGCGATGCAAATTTATATAAAGCCAAATTTGCAGCGACAATGTATTTAAATTATGACGAGCAAACACCAAAGGTTAAAGCCGAATTTGCTAAAAAGATAAGTAATAAATAAAAAATAAGCCCCTAAACAGGGGCTTTTTTACATCATTGGCATCTTGCTAACCGCCTTACTAGCCATATCACCGCCTGTGGCGGCTGACTGGGCGCAAAAGCCACTCATTTTAGCTGCTCGCTGTGCTGGTGCCGGATCGGACGCAATAGCAAAAGCAGCAGCAAAGCAAAACCAGAAAAACTCCGGCACTAGAATAAGTCGTGCAACCTCAGGGTTCATCCACAAAAATATTCCATAAAACACCCAAAGCATTAAAACTGTTATTAAAGGTTCCATGTCTTTCATAATATCTATATTTTAATTTTATCGTCTTTTTTGGCTTCTAATTTAGCGCCATTGTTTTTAGCATCGTGTTTTTGTTTATTTTCTGCAAGTCTATCCAAAAGCACTTGAGCGTTATTTAATGAGTCTGTGTTTTTAAACGAATCGCCAATATCGTCGAGACGTGTTTTTGTTTCCCTAACGGCTTTTGGCTTAACCTCCTCTGGGAGATTTTCGAACGTCTCAACCACTTTTTCCTGCTCCTCCATTGCCAGATCAATATCTAGATCGTCCTCCAGAAGCTCCGTGAAGTACTTTTCTCTCGCTTCGATGAATTCATCGAGTTTTTCCTTAAAATCGCTCTCGATCGCTCTAAGGCGCTCCTGAGCGGCTTGTTGAGCGAGCATTACAGACTCAAGCTTTTGCTCGTTTTTCTTCAGCTCGCGCTTAACGTGCTGCGATTTTTCAAGGTGTTTGGCTTTGGTAAGCTCCTTGCTCGTTCCTCGCTCGAACCCAAGGTGCTTGAGGTGTTTTGCTGCAATGTCCTGCTGTCTCGACCAAATCGAGTTACTACCGCGTGTTTGGTGCAAACTCAGCGGAGATCTACCCTTCATGGGTATTTTAACCTCCTGTTTCAGCACCTTCCCGTTTTCGTCACGTTCGTACAGATACTTTCCGGGCTTCTTCGGATCTCTAAGGGCTTTTCCATGCTCATCCTTTTTCGTCACGTTCTGCTGCTTCGTGAGCGTTAAATCCTTGGTGCAGACGTTAGCAAAAAGCATGTGTGCATGGGTATTTAAACGAACCGAACCGTCATCAAGTTTTTCACCTTCATCGAGGTGGAATTTATAGCCCAGCGGCTTAAAACCCATTTCCTGTTCCATCTCCTGCATCATTCCCTTAATAGACTCGTCGATCTTCTTTCTCCAGCCTTTCGGATCTTCTTTTTGCAACGCTGAAACTTGCTCCAAAGGAAGCACCAAAACACTGTCAATTAATGTGTTTTTAGTTTTAGCTGGCATGTCCTCCAACGCACTTAAATAGTTGCTGTTTATTGTTGCGTCTGGCGTACCAAAATTGTGCTTCGTGTTCTCTGGCTTTGTTACGTTTTTATCCTCCGCCAGTTCACGTTTAACATGCGCCATTTCTCCCTTAGCTTGCGTTCTGGTGAAGTACTTACTGTTCACCGCAATTTTCTTTCCCATAGTGTTTTCTATAAGTGTACAAAATTTCGCCTTTAGTCCAAAACTTACCTTTATTTTCTCAACTTGCCTTTAGTCTAGGCTTTGCCTTTAGTCCCTCAAAAGCCAAGGTGATACTCACCTTTAGCACACTAAAGGCGTTCCGCCTAGGCTCGCTGCGCTCGGTGTGCCCTGCGGGGCTGTCCCTGCGCTTCGCTTGGGGGTTCGCTTCGCTCACGGCTTTGCAGGATAAAGGGCTTTGTATTCGTCGCGCAGCTCCTCATGAGCTACCTTAACTTCTACCTAACCTTCTACCTTTTCAGGTTGTGTTTAGCCTCCTGCGGATACAAAAAAAGCCACCCGAAAGGATGGCTTGTAGGTATAAAACTTTCTACCTTTTATTCTTTATCTTCCCAATCGCAACTCTTGCAATATCCGCTAGCCTGAATATTTCTGGCATTGCTGTAATCATCAAACTCTCTTCCACACTTTGAGCATTGCTCTGTCATATCAGGTGCATACATAGTTATTTCTCTACCTTTTTTGTTTCATCTTCTTCTACCCTACACTCGCACTTTTCCTCGTCAGGGTGCATGGTTCCGCAACTCTCACAACGACCGAAATAACAAGGTAGGAACTCGGCAACCACTACCAACGACTCATCCAATTCTGCCATTTCCCTTGGATCATTCATGGCAGCTAGAAGCATTCCGTTTGTAACATCACCACCAATAGAGGTGTGGGTGTAGCAGTTCTCAAACTCTTCAACATTAAAATCTAGCCACTCAATGGCGTGTTTGTCACACAACTCATAGTAACGCTTATGCACGAGTTCATACCCGTTTTCTTTGTAATTATCTTTATTCATTTCTTCTTATTAGATGTAAATTTAGGTTCTTTTTCGTCTATCAAACTAAGTTGATTGTTTGATTCATTAATATCTTGCTCAATAGATAGCAACTTTTCTACCTTTTTAAGCTCCTTGAGTAGAAAGTTTTCTACCTCGGCAGATACATTAAATTTCATTCCCTGCTTGCGTGCCTCCGCTCGCGCACGCTTCAATCGCGCATCAACAGTATGAGCAATTTTAATGTTCAGGGAAACTTTATTTTCTACCTTTTCTAGTGCCATGCTATAAACCTTATCCATATGTTGTTTTCTTTATTTAAGTATAGTAATATTTCTACCCTTTTACAACCCTAAACAACCTCCGCCGTAAGGCGCAATCCCCTACAAAACCCATCCCTTACTGATAAAAATAGAATTAAAAAAAGGTAGAAAGTTTTCTACACAAACGTGCAAAATCCTTTTGCACTAGGCAAAAACACCAAATGGTGTTGCGCCATAGCCAAGGCGGTGTTGGGTGTGGTTTGTGGTCAAAGCGCAGCGTTCTGCGGAGCAGATTGTCCACACTCCACGCACATAAACCGTCTAGCGGGGAGGCGAAGCCGTGGGGCAGCATTGCGCCCCGTTCGACCT
>NZ_JAKKCL010000040.1:0-4393 GCF_021728175.1 Vibrio sp. A1-1 | reverse complement strand
AAGGCGAAAACTGTGAAGGTGAGCAGGTGAACACTTATGTGAAAGCCGTGTGAGGGAAAACCTCATGCACGGAATTGAAGAGGGGTTGCTGGATAAGAGTTGATTCGAAGCCAGTGACCTACTCTACATAATACGTTTTTTCTTGTTTGTCATGATTCACCTCGTTAGTGATTTTACTTACTTAACTCAGGGTCCAAGATAGCTGGTGCGACTCAGTAATGGCGAGGTCGCTGAATTGACGAGGCCTGCCGCTCTTGTTCTGTTTGCTTTGCTTCCATTCGCTTATAACTTCTTTATCAATCCAGAAAGCGAGTGAACCACGATTGATTAGGACTTTATTGTAATGTTTTCAGTTAGTTGTTGTGTAACGAGGCTTCTGCATAAGACTAGGGTGATCAACTGTGTTGCCGCACAGCTCATCACCTCTTGCCTTAGTTTCATCGAGTTACGTAATAAAGCCTTCAACATAGACCACACTAAAGCATTCTTGATTTTAAATGCTCAATAAGCTATCTGTTAATTTACGGTCAACTTAATGTCAATATAATGACAGTGTGTTTGAAGGTGATAAATAACATTAAATATCATGGCTAATAATAGGAAGCTGGTTGCTTAGGTTTTAAGAGGTGATTAATCTTGTGCTTAAAAAAATTTAAAAAGGTGTAGTGAGACATGGATTTTAAAAGTAGCATTTCAAATAGTATTTTTTTGCATCCTATTTACTCCAGTGAAACTGGAGACGTGGCTTTCTCTGAGGTTTTATACACTATACCTGATGGATATTATGAGGAGCAGTTTTTAGATATGACTGTATCCGATGAAATAATAATGGAGTCTGCATTAAATATTGTTAAAAAACTTCAAAAAAATAAAAAAAACAAATTTAGTATTAATATTACTGCAAATATATTGTTGAGTGATGAATTCATAACGAGAATTTCTTTATTTAATAACAAAAATTTAGTGATAGAAGTTAATGAAATAGAAAATAATATGCTACCTGACTTGTATCTATCAATAAAAAAACTCAAGGAGTATGGAATTGAATTTTGCTTAGACTCTTTTTGTCATAAAGATGAAACTTTTAATCAATGTTTAGGTTATATAGATTGGGATTATATTAAAATAGACAAAAAGTACTCATTTAACGATTTAGAAAATCATGTAGCACAAATTTTAATTCCATTTTGTAACGTTGGCGTAATTATTGATGGCGTTGACTCAAGCATAAAACAATATTCAAAAAGTTCTAACAAAATATATTATCAGGGATATTATAAAAATCCACCGAAAAGGTTTGCATCATGAAATCAGTTAAAGTTAAACCTTGTAAATTAGGCGCTTACTTCAATAAGAATGAACATATTATCCAGATTGAAGGAGGGAGTGGCGCTGTATCGTATAACGGGTTTTCATGTATATTTCAACCAGGTGATTACCTTTATCTTCCGAAAGGGGAAGTTATTCATTATTCTTTAGAAGAAGAAATAGTAGAGCTTAAAGTAATATCATTCAGTCATTTAAAGCAAATCATGTCCAAGCGTGATTATTATATTTATTTAAAAACAAAGAACGATTTAGAGCTATCATCAATATATTATAAAAATTATCTGTTAGACCTGATTAAAAAAGATCTTTTCTTGCCCAAGATAAAATCAGATGAACTAAAATTAGAAAAAATAAGAGAGTGTATAAAGAAACATCCAAGAATAAACTGGAATATTGATAAGCTTTGTCAAAGGTCAAATTTAAGTATTAGAGATGTTAAATTAGTTTTGTCTAAGCTAAATGTGACAATGTCAGAATTAGTGATTAAAGTTAAAATTGAAAACTCAGTGGAACCATTATTATCTACAGAAAGCGTTGTTACAACTTCGAAATTATTAGGTTTTTCCAGTAGTTCTTTTTTTATAAAAAAGTTTAAAATTGTTTATGGAATGACTCCAAAAACTTTCATTAATTTATTTAAAAAAAGCTAATATCAATATGTCAGTGATTAATAATAAGATTTCACGTATTAATTTATCCGTTTATACCCGTGAACAATGAAGGTGCTTGATTTTCGATAAAATCAGGATCATGCTACGCATTATGAAAATGACACTGACTCCTCAACAGAAACAGCAACTCGAACAGATGCACGACTCTACTCGTGATGCTCGAGTATGTGACCGTATAAAAGCGGTATTACTTGCGTCTGAAGGTTGGAGTCAGCCCATGATTGCTCAAGCTCTTCGTATCCATGAATCCACGGCTGCACGCCATCTTAGTGACTACGTGCTTTCAGAAAAGCTGAAGCCTGAAAATGGGGGCAGCCAAAGCAAGCTTTCTGATACCCAAACGACACATCTTATCGAGCATTTAACTGAGAAGACTTATTCCCACACTCATCAAATTGTGTCATACGTTAAAGAGGCATTTGGACTTGATTACACGGTTTCAGGTATGAACAAATGGCTTCATCACCATGGTTTTAGTTACAAGCAACCGAAAGGCGTACCACATAAGTTCGATGAGGAAAAACAGCAAGCGTTCATAGAGGCTTACGAAGCACTTAAAACGAGTTGTGGTGAGGGCGAATCAATAGTCTTTATAGACGCAGTTCACCCGACATTATCGACAAAGATATCGCATGGTTGGATACGCACCGGTCAAGATAAAGTGATTGAAACAACAGGCAATCGCAGCCGATTGAACATTATTAGTGAGCTAAACCTGTCGGATATTGGGGCGACCATTGTTAGCGATTACGAAAGCATTAACAGTGAAAATGTTGTTCGCTTTTTTTGTAAGCTCAGAGAGAGCTATCCGTTAAATCATAAACTGCACATCATCTTAGATGGTGCCGGGTATCACCGCAGTGATTTGGTCAAAGATGCCGCATTTGTTCTTAACATTGAGCTGCATTACCTTCCCTCTTACAGCCCAAACTTTAACCCAATTGAGCGGCTTTGGAAGGTCATGAACGAGCAGTCGAGGAACAACGTTTACTTCAAAAATCAACGAGACTTTAAGAAAGCCATCGACCAATTTTTTGATGTGACTCTTCCAGAGATCGCAGGCTCATTGACGTCTCGAATCAATGATAATTTTCAGGTACTCAAGCCTGCATCTTCAAGTTGATTGGGTATAGAATATAAAATTGTTATAGAAGGGATAGAAAGCATTGCGCAACATGATCATTTGATAGAAATAAATGACTGTATATTTGTTCAAGGTTTTTTATATGGAAAACCAGAAAGTATGAAATCTATTATAAATAAATTCCTTGTTAAAAATAATGTATTAATGGAAGAGGTTTAGATGAAGTGTAGAAACTGTTCTAGTTTTGGATGCTATAGAATAGAAAGAAAATTTATAGAGAAAATTATAATCAAGAAAAAATTCCTTTGTAAAGATTGTGGATTTATCTTTAAAGACTATAGGTTTTTCATTAAATTTACACAAAAAGGTTAAATACAATTAATTTAAATCATTATATTTGAAAGTTTCATTAAAAATACTGAAATCAAATTTTAACTTATCAAATCGACTAATAAATTAAGACAATATCATATTTTTATTTGACTTGATATTGTCCCCGAATTCAACTGCGAAGTGGTTTTGTTGCTTAATTCGATGAAAAGACATGGTAGCCCCATATTGTTCAGTTCTTAAACAACAGAAGTGGTCCCCGATTTTCGGACATGACTTTAAGTGATTGATCTGTTTTGATAGTACCCAGAAAGTAACTATTCACCCGCAAGGTCTTGACAGCAAAGTTATGTGACTGAGTTAACTTGATCCCACATCCAATTTGAGTGATCTTTTCGTGGTGGCAATCTGGTGGTATGAATAAGAAAACATTACCTCCACCGCCAGATTTCGATTCGCCTGAAGAGGCGAAAGACATCATCCACTTTTTATGGAATAAGCTGGCAGAGCTTGAAGACCGACTAAATCAAAATAGTCGAAACTCTTCTGTGCCATCATCCCAACAACCCCTTCATAATAAAGCAAAGAATACCTCTCCGAACCGGAAGACATCTGGAAAAAAGCAAGGAGCTCAACCAGGTCATAAAGGCTATCGCCGTCTACTTCATCCTATTGAAGACAGTGACTCGGTTGAGCAATACTTACCGAACAAGATATGCCATTGCGGCGGGTGTGTTATTCCAAATCGAAAACCTTATAAACGACACCAGATTTTCGATTTGCCCGATATCTCTTACACACTTGTTGAGCATCAAGTCTTTAAAGGCGAGTGCTCATGGTGTGGTGATAAACCCGTCATTCCGCAGCCAATTTCAGAATTAAAACAATGTGATCCAGTGATCGTTTACAAATGTTAGTGCGACAGACCTCTTGACCGCGATCCCCAGTTTTGATCTATTACTGTTATTTAACGGTCACT
>NZ_JAKKCL010000004.1:0-256224 GCF_021728175.1 Vibrio sp. A1-1 | reverse complement strand
TATCACGTTCAATATCGTGCATTTGTTCGAGTTGCAGTTTCTGTTGAGGAGTCAGTGTAATTTTCATGGTTCGTAGCATGATCCTGATTCTAAAAAAAATCAAGCATCTTCAATGATCACGGGTATATAACATTTTAACTACTAGTATTATATGTGGTGAAATAAGATAAATTTATTCACTCAACATATCCAATCGATTCAGGTTTACTGGGAAAAGCTATACGTTACAACGGAGTGAAATATGGCAAATAGGGATGGAAGAATTCCACTCAACGTATTACGACTCAAAGAACTGAGAAAGAAATTAGGACTGAGCCAAGAAAGACTGGCGGAAGAATGCTTTCAACAGGGTTTTGTCGTATCTATTGCTTCCATAAAGCGAGCAGAGTCTGGGGCGAATGTGCTGTATCGTACCGCATCCAATCTCGCGGAATACTTTTCTGTCCCCCTAGAGGACCTCTTAATAGATCGCGCCTCAGAACCATTACTTACAAATGTGCCTTCATCACCACCATATTTTTTTATTTTTGCAATCGAAGCAAAGTGTGATTTGACCGCAAAGACTCTGCAAACATTACTTTTCAGCCAAAACACTACACCCATAATACAAAACCGGACGTTTGTTCTTACTTGGTCTATACAGGAATCGGACGAATATGTTTTTGAACGAATTCGACAACTAGCCCTTCAATTACAGGTTGCTCTTTCGGCTTCGATTAGGTCTTTTATCAATGTGAAATACAAGCATCGAGTCACTGAGCTATCGGAACATCCGATTGCGATAACCCCACTCAATGAAATCCTAGTTAAAATCCCTTGGGGAGAAATAGCTGCTTGTCCTTGCTTTATCTCGTCCAATTGTGCCAGACCAATAAAACCGTTTCTAACAGGAGAGCCAGACTTCAACAACTGGCATCTTGTATCCTTACACCAAAGCCATACTGACTGTTTTGTAGGGCGTAAACTTGAACTAGAAACATTGAATAGCGGAATCAAGCGATGGCAAAAACAAGAAGCAGGCCAAACGTATTGTATTACTGGTACCGCAGGGATAGGAAAGACCAGCCTACTCAACCAGGTCATTGCGTCTTTGAATCGATCTTCGTGTTTAACCACAGAGATTCAAATCCTGAATCATGGTAGTGCTGATCTCTTATCCCCTCAAAATATATTCACTCGGGCAATTTGTTCATTTACTCGTGAAGATACCGATGATTCTATTCGTCAGCAAACTGTCGAGTCATCAATTCCCTCTTCTTTCCACCTCTGCCTTTATTGGTTAATGGGGGTAGCACTCAACGAATCAGAAAAGCAGTTGCTGAACTTAATGGAGTTCCAAACGCTGAAACAAACGATAGAGCAATCTATCCCTTTCTTAATTCAACAACGGCAGACCAGCAAACCGCACTTGATTATTGTTGAAGATGTCCATTGGGCCGACGAGGTAATGTTGGCGTTTCTTGAGACACTGCTACCTCATATTACAAACACCAATATTTTGCTCTTTCTGACGTTTAGGCAGCAAAAACGACTTAGTTCCAAACAATCTTGGTTTACCAACGTGAATCTAATCGAACTTAGGGAGTTATCATCTGAAGAGTCTTACGAGTTAGCTTGCTCAATCACATGCCAACAGAATAAACATATCAATGACTGTATAAAGCTTGCGAAAGGCCATCCTCTATACTTGCGCCAAACACTGCTTTGCTCTCAGTTTGATAAAGACGTTCCGGAGTCATTGGAACATTTAGTTTCGATACAATTAGCTCAACTTCCAGCCCAAGATCGCCAAGCACTCTGTACTGCCTCTGTGTTGGGGCAGTGCTTTCAACTGGAGCAACTGCGTGAAATCACTCGAATTCCCGGCTACGTACCAGATAAGTTAGTCGACGCTGGCTTAGTAAAACTCAATGGCGATCAATACCTTTTCCATCATGATTTGATTTGCAATGCTGTTTTCCGTCAAATAGACAAGTCACAGTGTTCAAAAATACACATGGCCTGTGCAAAATGGTATGAGAACCGAGATCGATTCTTATATGCCGTCCATATCAATCATGCCAAGGGCGAAGATGTATTTACTGTTCTTGAACAGACCGCCACACATTACCTGAGTAATTATCAGTTTGAAAAAGCACTGACACTTATTGAGTACGCTATTAAAGAGTCACCTAAAGAACAGATGGCGTATGCACTAAATATGAAAGGAAACTGCCTGTATTCGATGGGACGCATCAAAGAGAGTATTGAGGTTCTTGAGCAAGCGGTTCATCACACAGAAAATGATCCTGAACGTGTTCAATACTATTTAGACCTCATTAACCCCTACCGCTTAACCGACAACTTTGTACAAGCGATGTCGATTTTAGACCAAGCCCAAGCTCTGTGCGAAAAGCTGACGTTAAATAAATCTTTGTGTGAAATCCACTCGATGAGAGGTAATATGCTGTTCCCTACTGGGCAGCTAGACGAATGTGAGAAAGAACATTTACTTGCATTAGATTACAGTCAGCGAGCAAACTGTTTTCGCGCGAAAGCAAAATCGCTTGGCGGCCTCGGTGATTGTGCCTACGCACAAGGAAAAATGGCTCGCTCATACGAGCACTTAACCGAGTGTTTGCAATTGTGTGAAGAGCATCAGTTGCTTTCGATTGAAACTGCCAATCGCTACATGCTGGCAACAGTGATGATCTATCAACTGCAATCTGACGAAGCACTAAAACAGGCTCAGCATGCCTCGAATCTTGCCTATCTCACGGCAAACCGCCGAGCAGAAATTGTTTCCAGGCTTACGGCAGCATGGATCTTTCTCGACCGTAATGTATTGGTGCAAGCTGAAAACGAAATCTCGACCGCTCTGCAACTTTCAAAACAGCTTAATGCTCATCGATTTGTCGCTTTTCTTTTGGAGTCCAGTGCAAGATTGCACTGGTATCAGGGAAAAGAGGAGAAAGCCCTTTCGGACATCGACACGGCTCTAGAGCTTGTTCATATCAATAAGCTACACAATTTTATTGGTCCTTGGCTCGTATCTACCAAGGCACTTATTTGTGGCGATGAATCAACGGCCCTCTCCGCTTTGCGCACTGGTGAGGCTTGGCTAGAATCTACCTGTGTTGGTCATAACTATTTACGCTTTTACCAACAAGGAATCCAAGTAGCGTGGCAGTATAAGCAGCCTACGCTACTTCGAAAATATCGCGATAAGCTTGCTAACTTCACCCAAGAAGATCCGCATCCATGGGGTGATTTTTATATTGAACAAGCGAATCTGATGCTTGCCTTACTCGACCAGTCCAGCTCCGTCTCTGAGTTGTTAAACTTCAATCAGGCCGCGCGTAAGCATCAACTGAACCAGGCTCAAATAAGTGTTGATGAGCTCGACCATTGGCTCTTCACATCTACTCAACCATGAAATATTCAATAAACGAAGAAAGTCGACTAATTGCACCGTCAAATCATCTTGTTTGCTCGATTTACCTCGTCAAACACAGATATTCGAAACCATCGAATATCTGTGTTTTGGCACAGTGTCATCGCTGATTAGATTTATGCTGGCGCAAGATCACTTTGCTCCACCTTAAAGTTTTCGATGCTAGGAACATGCTCAGGTAAAAGTAGAGTAACGCGTTGATTTGCTACTTCAACCCATTTACCTGAACTATTTTTATATCGATAGAATGCCACGCCTGACTTCCAATCATCATTAAGTAGGATGTTGAGCGTTACGTTGTGAAGATCTGCTCCTAGAGGAGCAATGCCTAGGTAAGGCTGGTAGCCCTGCAACGTCACCATGATATGACAATCACGCATCGTGCATTGATAGTTGAAACTGCCATTGAGATCAGACACCACATTTAACGGTGGGTTAATGGCCTGAAAGATATGTCCTTTACCCACTATTGATTTGTCTTCGCTGGCCACGAGTAGATTAACATCGAAGTTCACTCCTCCAGGTAAGCCGTTGCCAATTTGATAATGAGCAGTAAAAATTGCTTGTGATACTTTTGATTCCATTTTCATTGTGTTCTCCAACTGAATTTATTGTCGTTAGTGACCCATTCAATGTAGATAACACGTCATTCAAGTTCAGTATCACTTTAGGCTCAGATCTACTTGACTACATAAATTATCTACGGTCACGCAGGTGCCGCTCGTTCTTTTCATCAACCAGATATTATTGCTCTCTCGCTGATGCTTTTGGCGATTTGTACAGAACAACTGATACCAAACTGATATGGCGAACATATGCACGCTAGTTAATATTTAAACAACTATTCAATACATAAGCCAAATGGAAAAAATAATGGAACAAGAATGGATGCAGGGAACTAAAGAAAACCAAGTGGTAGAACAGCACCCTAACCCTCAAATACAACGCCTCGCTGTACTTAACGCGTACTCAATCTCAATCAATAATGCCAAACTGTTTATTCAGAAAATGGATAAATGCGGTTTTCCTAAAGAGCGACTACTGACACCTCTTGAAAACACGGTTTCACCGGTTCCTGGTTTGAACCAATATCAAGTCGAGTCACTCATCTTCAATACTCGCTATCAACACCAACCCTTTGTCATTGTCATGTGCGAAAGTACGCAAGAAGTTCAGCAAGCCTATCTAACAGCAACTCGATTCAGTCTCCCGATTCGTGTTCGCTCAGGAGGGCATGATCACGCAGGTGAATGCAGTGGTGACAACGTCATTTTGATTGACGTGAGGAGAATTAAGACCTTCCAACTGTGTGACAATATTGCCACCATTGGTGCAGGCTATCGCTTCTATCAACTAACACCAAAACTTGCAGAGCATGATCGAATGATTGCACATGGAACCTGTGCCACAGTTGGGTTGACTGGCTATATTCAAGGCGGAGGATGGGGCCCTTGGACGCGAAAATACGGCATGTGTTGTGAGCACCTAGTGAGTGCAACCGTGGTATTGGGCGATGGTACGATCACAGAAGTCTCAGCAGAGTCCAACCCTCACCTATTTTGGGCACTAAGAGGCGGCGGAGGCATGAGTTATGGCATTGTTACCGAGCTACGCGTAAAAACATTCCCTTTACCCAAAGAGATCCACCGCTTCGAACTTCAGTGGAACCTTTACAAAAAAATCAACGGTATGCTTCAGCCAATACCATCGCACCCTACCATAGATGTGCTAAAAAATTGGGAACAGGCTATAAAAAGTCTCGATACGGCTAAACTTCTCGGCACCAACTTGCAAATTGATGCTCTGCCTGATTTACCTAACCATTGCGATATCGACACAATAAGCCATCACTGCACTATGTACGGTTACTGGGAAGGGACATTGCAAGATCTTGACCAATTTATAGCCGTTCAATTTGGCGCTTGCTCCCCTGATTTAGTTCAAGTCTATGAAGCACATGGCACTGATTTTGACGGGAAGAAATACGATCACTCCCTGATGAGCACATGGGGGCGCGATTCTTTATGTCAAAGCGGTTCTCCTTTCCCTCCCGATTATGACGCCCCAGCACCTCACAAAATCACTTCGCGATTGGTGTCAGAGCGAGGTCTTAAAGCAGAAGGCTATACTGCACTTTTGCAAAGCTTAACTTCACCTTTGATAAAGCCAGAAAACCGCGATCAAGGGCTATTTAGTTACGTAACCTTAGGTGCGATCACTGGTGGCTTTTATCATCACTCAGACGATCTTGAAGACATATCTTTCCCCTACCGCCAGTGTCAATATACGGTCCAATACCAAACCTGGTGGAATGAAGAGATAAAGCAAAAACTAGAACTACAAAATAACCCAGTACTTGTTGATGTAAACAGAGCCATGGACTGGATTGATAAAGCCAGAGAAGCTGATATACCGGGAACCTATGGTGCCTTCATCAGCTTTAAAGATCCGGCAATTCCGACAAGCGTTTATTTTGATCGAAGCTACCGCGACTTAATCGGTATAAAAGAAAAATACGCTAAGGATAAGTTTAATCATCTTAGAACTAATAAGACCATCATTTAACATCAATATGCACCTTAAAAAGCATATATTTACAGACCGTCATTTGGCCGTTCTATCACGTATAGAAATTAAAAAAGAGGAAAAATCATGGCAACTAAGGGGGCATTTTACGTTAAAAATAACTCCAGCGATAAAATCACCGGATATGTGAGATTTAAAGACTCTCCGGAAATGGAAGTCCGTTTCGACTTGAATACTGGCGAACAATCTGAATCTGCTAGTTTGAATCCGGTGCCGCTACCCATGACTCCTGGTACTACAGTTTCAAAAAGGCAGGTGAAACCTATACTGGGGACAAGTCCTGTGCATACTATGCAAAAGACGAAAATAAAGGCCCCGTCGCTGTGGAAATCTTTAATGATAATTTAAAAATATCTCCACCACTTAGCGGTTCTTGTGAGAAAACTTTATAGCCGCTTACCCGATTCATCACTTCGCCCGAGACAGTTGCACAACTTCTCGGGCAGTTTCATTTCTCTGTATTTGGATTGAAAACCCTCCCCATTTTCAATCACAATCTGAAATTGTTAACTTTATGTTCTCACTTTATATCACCACTGCAAGATAATCGAATCAATACAAATCACTTTTTATTTTAACTCTATCAACTGATACTAAACTGCTACTGACGTTTTTTGATTGAATGCTTAAATTAATAGCATGCGCTTATCTCCATGGCTAAAACCATTATTAAAGCGCAATTCTTCTATATCCACGTAATCTCCAAGCATTTGATTCAGAGAGTTTCTTGGATATGCATCATTCAAGATAAACAACGGAAAGCATGGCTATGTGTACAGATGTGAATATCAATTATGGTTGCAACAACCAAACCTTATCCGCTAGAACCATGGAGTTTGCAGTTAACCTTCAGACCGAGATTTGGTTTAGAGCCCAACAAACTTACCAAATTACGACCGTTACTTCCGACGGAAAAGCCGACCGTGTTTTCAATGGTCAGCCGCCAAAACGTCACAGTAAAGAATGTGAGTTTCGAGCAAATTGGCAGGGAGAGTTGAGCTTCATACACTGCAACGCCATTACCCACCCTCTTTTAACAGCTGATGGCATTAATGAATCTGGCCTTTCTGTTGGGTCACTGTACTTGCCCATTCTCAATCAAAATGTATCGACCTCTCACATCCCTGATGATGCCTTTGCATTAGGCAGCGGCCTGTTTGGTACTTTTATCTTGTCTACGTTTAATACTGTGGACGAGATGGTGACGTACTTCACTACTCACCCCGTTTACGTGTTTAACTCGACTATTTCAACTGGTGAAACAGAGAGTGACAATATGACGTTGGATCAGCATTTCGTGATTCACGATGCAAATAATGACAGTGCAGTCATTGAGTTTCTTAACGGTAATATGCATATCTATCGAGCATTTAAAGAAAGCGATATGTTCAGCAAAGAGGAAAATCAGCAAGCACGCTATCAATGTACCGAATATGACTTTGATGATTATAAAGTGGTTGTGGACCACTCCTACGTAGGAGTAATGACTAACTGCCCAAATTACCATTGGCATGTCAATCACCTCTCATATTTTTCCAATTTGCGCAACTACAACCCAGAACCGAACAATGAAGTAACCATGCAACGTCATGTCCAAGTGCCTGGCCCACTTCAATCAATCAATGGCGCTGGCTTGATGGGCCTACCCGCCGACCCAACACCGCCGTCTCGATTTGTACAAACCTATGCAATTAAGCAGTTAAGCGAACAACCAACTAACTTCGACGAAGCCTTCTCACTCGGACAAAAGCTACTTAATCGCGTTGATATACCTTTGGGTATCATGGCGAATGAGTTTGAGACATCCGATAACCCTGAAGTCTTTTTTAGTGATATCACCCAATGGAGCGTTATTAGACATAACAGTCATCAGTCACCCGCGTTCTATCTGCGTACTTACGGAGACATGACTTGGCGAGTAGCCAATGTCAAAGACTATATTGGATTAAATAGAGACTGTCAGATTTCAAGCGTTTTACAGCTCATGCCTGTTACAACATCATTACCGTTTGAACAAGTCGAATCTCGACCAACTATTAAAATCGCTTAGAGTTAATTTTGAAGCGCAAACAAATGAGAAGCAAAAAAGCCAGAGTAAGAAATCAATCTCACTCTGGCTCATAGCTGCATATAGTATAGTTTTATCTGCTATAGATATAACGTATGGTTGCTTTTACACTTGTTACATTCAGTCGATTTACTCTTTACCGAACACGTTGTTCTCTTGTTCTTGAACGCGAATGAATGTAGTACGCTTGGTTAGCTCTTTAAGCTTTGCTGCACCCACGTATGTACAAGTTGAGCGAACGCCACCAAGGATGTCTTGAATAGTGCCGTGAACGCTGCCACGGTATGGCAATAACACGGTTTTGCCTTCGGCTGCGCGGTAGCCAGCAACACCACCTGAGTGCTTCTCCATCGCACTCTTAGAAGACATGCCGTAGAATTTCATGAACTTCTCGCCGTCTTTCTCGATCACTTCGCCGCCTGACTCTTCGTGGCCCGCTAACATGCCGCCTAGCATAACAAAGTCCGCACCGCCGCCGAATGCTTTGGATACATCACCTGCGCATGAGCAACCACCGTCACCGATGATCATGCCACCAAGGCCGTGCGCTGCATCGCCACACTCGATGATTGCAGAAAGCTGCGGGTAACCAACACCCGTTTTTACACGAGTTGTACAAACTGAGCCAGGGCCAATGCCTACTTTCACGATGTCTGCACCAGCGAGGATCAACTCTTCACACATATCACCAGTAACCACGTTACCCGCAGAAATCACCTTGTCTGGGAACTCTGCTCGCACGCGTTCAACATACTCGACTAAATGCTCTGAGTAACCATTTGCAATGTCGATACAGATGAAAATAAATTCATCTGAAAGCGCCATAATATCTTTGGTTTTTTGGAAGTCTGCGTCAGATGTTCCCGTAGACACCATTACGTTATTCAGGGTTGCTTTATCAGCTGATTTAGCAAACTCAGCCCAATCTTCTACCGTGTAATGTTTGTGAACAGCAGTCATTACACCATGCTCAGCTAGCGCTTTAGCCATTGCAAAGCTACCAACCGAATCCATGTTTGCTGCGATTACAGGCACACCAGACCATTGACGACCACTATGCTTGAATGTAAAATCGCGGGTTAAATTTACTTGAGAACGGCTCTTAAGGGTAGAACGTTTCGGGCGAAACAGTACATCTTTAAAACCTAACTTAAGTTCTTGTTCGATACGCATTGTGTAATTCCTTGATTCATATGTATATGTGTCATCTCAGAGTGCGTAGTGATTTCGTTGGCAGACGAGTTCACTGTTCTTCGGACACAAAAAAACCGGAGCGTTGGCAGACGCTCCGGTTTTCAGCATTATAGGCTGTGATTTATTTCCTACAAGTCTGATATTTGAATTTTTTTTGTGATACCATCTTGATAATCGCATATCAAAAACACTCCTCAAGTCGTTATTTTTTCTCATTATTTATAATTATCAACAACTTAAGAAAACGTTTAAGTTAACCTATTGCGCAAACCTTTGCGTCATACCTTTAAAATGAAAACGCATCACCTCTCAAATCTGCCTAAAACTCAATCACCTAATACTAAGATGCGCTGCTAATTCGGAAAAAGTACTCCAAAAAAATCGATCATTTTTTCATAGTGATGGGCGAGATCTAGCTACGTCCTATCGATTTGTTGAGTAATAGCGGTACGAAGTGTGCCTATAACATCACTTGCCAAAAGACCAATTTGACCATGCTGACTCACGTTTATATCCGCAGCATGACTGTGGAGTACCACACCTAAACGTGCCGCAATGGAAATGGGTAACCCTTTAGCTAGCAACGCACCAATAACACCAGATAGCACATCTCCCATTCCGCCCGTCGCCATTCCGGCGTTACCCGCTAGGCAGACGTACATTCTCGTTCCATCGTAAATAAGTGTTCCCGCGCCTTTTAAAACCACCACACCGCCATAACGCTCTTGCAGTTGTCTTGCAGCAGAATATCGGTCACTTTCTATTTGTTGAGTGGTCACATTTAATAGTCGAGCTGCCTCTCCAGGATGCGGCGTGATCACTCGCTGGTTGTCGCACACCAAAGTGCCATCACATCGTTGGCTTAGCATCGCTAGAATATTGAGCCCATCAGCATCAACAACTTTAGGTTTCTGTTCTTGAGCCAGATATTGATAGGCTTGATAAGCCCACTCATCATCACCAAAACCTGGACCAAACACCAATACTTCAGCCCAGCGAATGCGTTTGGTTAAGTCGTTCTCAGTATCCCTGAGTAAGTCAGCGGTGATGCTTTGGCTCATTACTTCTGGGCAGCCAATCTGTAGTGGAATAAGGCTACTCGGGTGAGTAATTGCGGCAGTTAAACCCGCTCCGGCTCTAACCGCAGCGGAGGAACATAAACGAATCGCTCCTGACATACCTTGGTTACCACCGACGCAAAGTAGTTTGCCATTGTCACCTTTGTGTGCTGTAGGGTTTGGCTTGGGCATTAACCTTGACACAACCTGATGATCAATACCTAGTGCACTTTCTACTTCGATAGAATCAAACTCAACATTTACACCCAATCCACAAAAGTGGAGTTCACCAACTCGATCTCTCGCTTGTCCGGTGCACAAGCCTTGCTTAACACCAATGAAGGTTACAGTATGCTCAGCATGAATGGCATCGCCTAAAATAGCACCTGTATTTGCACACAACCCGGAAGGAATATCGACTGCAATCACTGGGGTGTGAATTTGATTGATTTGCTCAATGTAGCGACGGTACTCCGAACGAACCTCACCACTTAAACCAGTGCCTAACATGGAATCAATGATCACATCGGCTTCTAGCAATGCGGTATTCCACTCATCCCAATCATTGTTAACACCATCGATGGACTGCCAATCTTGATATGCGCGTAAAGCATCACCTTTGAGCGCAGTCACATCACCAAGTTGGAAAACCTGTACATTGAGTTGCGCTTGTTTAGCAAGCGAGGCAAATACGTATCCGTCACCACCATTATTCCCTTTGCCACAAATGACTAAGATATTTTTTGATTTGGGATACAAGTGTAAAAAACGCTCATACACAGCCATACCTGCGCGTTGCATTAGGCTATACATAGAAACACCAGCCATTTGCGCTGCCAGCGTTTCACCGTTTTTTACTTGTTCTGCGGTGTAGAGTTTTAGGGCGAGATTAAAGTCCATCTTCACGTTCTGCGCATTAGGAAACACAATTATAAGTATACAAAAAAGCCAAGGCGAACCTTGGCTTTTGAGAAAGTTTTTTATCGCTACTGACTCTGAGACATCAATGCTTCAGCCGTCGCGTCTTGTATAGATAAAAACAACGAATTGATTTTTCCAGTCGGTGTACGCATGGGGTTCAACGTAACGTTCTGGTACATAAACTCCGCTTGCTGAGTGACAGGGCGTACGTTACGGCAGCGAAACAAGTAAGGACGCTGGCGCCACGTAATAAAGCTGCGGCAACCTAAATCATACACTGGCTTTGTTTTTAACTTAAACCATTCCTGCGGGATTTCAGGGAAGATATCAAAGATAGAACGACCAATTGCGTCATGAGATTGCAAACCGCTGTGATGAGTCATAAACCCATTCCACACTTGCACATTATAATCTCGGTCAATGACGACGAGCCCCATGTCGACGTTTTGTACCATGTCTACCATCCAATGGAATTGTTCAAACTCTGCTGGCATATTCAACATTAGAACTCCTCCATTAGATATGACAGTTTGTTATCGAGCAGCGGCAAAGATTCATCGACGAACATAAACAATAAATCACAACGGATTGACGTTCCCTCAATGTTGTAGCTCACCTCGAATGTCATGGTGCGGCTGAATGCGCCCGTCGTAGACTCAATGATCGAATCAATTGATATATGCTGACCAAGAAGCACTGGAGGGCTTTGGAAGAATCGTACTTCAGATTGTTCGCCCAAGCCATTTAAGAATGACCCCACCAAGATATTGGAAACATCCATGAGCAGCTCAAGCTCTTCCAGTTCGTCGCTGTCTGCCGGCACTTTCATCAACTTCTTGAGATCCGATACGCTCGAATCGCTCAAAATCACCAGCGCTTCACCCGCAATACCTTCGCCACAAAAGCCCTGACAAACGCCCGATACGTTATCATGCGACGCTAAGTCACGGAGAGCCATGTGTAGTTCACTCACTTCGAAGATATTAACGTTCGGCAGAGGCAGTTGCACAAACACATCAAAGTGACGCGCCAATGCATCTGCGGCTCGACCAATAGAGACGTTCGCCACTTCCATATAAATATCGCGACGACGTAAAATCGGTAACTCAATAGAAACAGGCGTGATAATTTGAGGACGAGGCTCTGGCTCGACCAACTCTTTAAGCGCCTTCTTGAGTTCATCTTTGGCGATCGGTTTTTGAATAAACGCTTTTGCGCCAAGTGCGAACACACGCTCTTTCGCTTTAGGTTGGATATCCCCCGACACCACAACCACCGGAGTTGTATTCCCTAACCGCTGCATGTTTTCTAGTGTTTCAAAGCCATCCATTTCTGGCATGGTCAAATCAAGAAACATCAATTTAAACTCGTTCTTTTCGAGTTCTTCTAGCGCATTTTTTCCGTGGATAGCAAACGTAATATCGGCATTCAATGTGGCTGGTAGTGATCTCGCCATCTGTTTGCGTGCTAACGCTGAATCATCACAGATGAGTACGGGAAAAGACATTCAATCACCTTTTTATATTCCACAATCTGCGCCGGAGTCTAACAGATTGTTACAGCATGTAATACGAGAAAACTGACGAGTTTTTATTTCTTTTTTATTCAATAAGCATACGCAATATGAATGGATGAGTGAACAAAATGGCGAAAAAGCAAACATCCCATTCGCTGTTTAGTGACATGAAACAAACATGGATAAAACGCCTCCATTAAAAATAAGCACAAAGTTGCATTTTAAATTAAAAATCCGTTTTTACTTACACTCTATCCGCTCAGTATGAGTGCTGGGGAAATCGGTATCACGTAGCAATAAAAAAGCACCCTTTCATAGGGTGCCTTGAATAATGTATTCATCAATAAAGTGTCACTTCTATGGCACTCCGTGACCTTTCGAAGCCACCCATACGCGATACCATTGCTCTCGAGTCAATTCGATATTCAGCGCATTTACTGCCGTTTGCACACGCTCAATCTTACCAGAGCCAATGATTGGAATTGGGTTAGATGGTAAACGACGTACCCAAGCGTAAATCACTTGGTCAATGCTAGTCGCGCCCACTTCTTCGCGAATCGCTTCTAATTCGTTGCGAACACGAACGGCTTGCTCACTGTCACCACTGAAGATTGAGCCACCACCGAGACAAGACCAAGCCATTGGGCGCGTACGCAGCATTTGCATTTGATCAAGCGTTCCATCATGTGCAACTTCAAAATTAAGCGGGTTGATTTCCACTTGGTTAGTCACAAGAGGCTTACCTAAACGAGATTGCAACAGCTCAAACTGACGTGGAGTAAAGTTAGATACACCAAAGTGCTTCACTTTACCCACTTTGTGTAACTCTGAGAATGCTTCAGCCACTTCATCGGCATCCATTAACACGTCAGGGCGATGGATTAAAAGCACATCGATTTCGTCCACATTCAAACGCTCAAGCGAGTTATTCACCGATTGGTAGATGTGAGCGGAACTTGTATCATAGTGATTGATCTTACGCTCTGGTGTTTTATCTCCGCACAGGTTGATATCACACTTTGTGACGATCTGAATCTGCTCTCGCACGCTCTTATCGAGAGCAAGTGCTTCACCAAACAATTTCTCACACTCGTAATTACCGTATATGTCTGCGTGATCGACCGTGGTAATGCCTAACTCAATATGTTGCTTGAGGAATGACAAACGCTCTTGAGCAGTCATGCCCCAATCAACTGCACGCCAATATCCTTGGACCAGCTCTGAGAACTCAGGGCCTTTTGGTGCAGTCACAACTTTTGCAACCATGGTTTTTCTCCTTCAATTGATCTGCATTCATCGTAGTCTTGTTTTCACATCGGCTCAACGGGTAAACTTTGGCAATTCGAACTGGAGTACGAAATATGTCTTTTGCCCAACGCCTAGCCACCTTGATCGGAGAAGAAAGCGTCAGCGGATTTGCACGACGCGTTGATGTGTCTGAAGCTTTAATACGCAAATATTTAAAAGGCAGTGAACCGAGCCTAACGAAAGCAAATCAAATTGCGATGCGAGCCAACTGCTCTCTTGAATGGTTAGCGACCGGATGTGGTTATTTATATCGCCGCGCTGAAGTCGTAGATATGGATGCGTACAAACTTGCATTTCAACACGTTATGAATCAGCCGTTGACAGATGAGGCAGAAGAACAGCACCGTAAGCTCATCGCTGGCTATCAATACCTGCGCGCGCACAAAAAATCGGATGGATTTTTGGACGAGTCTGCGATGGCGACCTTCCTATCTCTCCATAAAGAATCTAAAAACGAGTCACTTTAACATCGATAATTTCGCCATCGCTGTGCAATTCCACATTTAAAGACGGTGATGGCGACGAAAACTCGTCCGGTTTTACCCAAAATAAGCTTCGAATCGTTTCTTGCGGATAGCGGTTTATCAACAAGATAACTTCTTTATCGACGAGCTCAGAAGATTTCTTTTCCAGCGCTTCAACGACGTCATAGTGTTCTTGTCCGATAGTTATATTGCGTAAAACCAATCCGTCTGTTCTTAAATTGAGGATTAAGTCATTGAGACTTTGCCATTGATATTCGGTCAAAAAAGAGAACTGAGCACTGTCCTTTCCCAAAACAACTTCACCATACAGATGCTGCTGATAGTACGAAAAATCGTCCAAACAAAATGTGCTGAAATACGTTGAAGCATCTTGCTGCTGCACGTCACAGCGATACCAGCTTCCCTTTGTTTCTATACGCTCTCTTAAATTGGAGTACGGCATTGCAGACAACGTGTCCTGCCACCAACTCTGGGTTGAAAATGCTGGAAACGTTACCGAAAAACAACATAAAGAAAACAGGACTCGAGGATAAAAGCGCATGAATTACTCTGGTTGATTAACATCGACCCCAGACATTACCGACTAGTAGAAATTGTTCAAGATAAAAATAGTGGCAAGTAGTGCGGAAAGTTGTAGAGCAGAAATTAAGAAGGCGCACATTTGCGTGCGCCTCTACCTCGTTACTCAATCGTGAGTGTGCGAATCGGAGATGTCTATTGATGCATCCCGAACATAAAACGAGGACTTACCGTAGGGTTTGAATCCATCCAAATTGTGTGTAAAACCTCACATCCCTCCTTCTGAAGCAGTCATGTTGCTTTACACCTAAAGCATGGTTCATTTTGCTCAAAAAACAAGTTTTTTATCCCAAATTATGAGAGCAATAGCACAATCTTGGTGAATGAATGACATCGCGACACTTCGAACACTCAATAGTGAAAAGCTAAATTGCATCTTTATTGATTAGGTCTAGACTCTGCGAAGCGTATACTTTCTCGCGTCCCTTCCACCAGCAACAGGAGAACTTGTTAATGACCAAACGAGAGAGAATTGTAAAATCTGTGTTAGCGCACGTACCGAAAGATGCGATTAACCAGTTTGTCTCTCGAGGGTCCACACCATTTTCTGTCCTGATTATGGCCGCAATCGTTGGCACACTAGCTGGTTTTGTCGGCACTTACTTCGAACTTGCGGTTCATTTTGTTTCTGAAACCCGTACCGAATGGCTGAGAAGCGAAATCGGTAGCGTACTTCCTCTTTGGCTTGCTGCGGTGCTGATCAGCGCGTTGCTTGCTTTTATTGGCTACTTTCTTGTTCACCGCTTTGCCCCAGAGGCGGCGGGCTCAGGTATCCCTGAAATTGAAGGCGCGATGGACAACATTCGCCCTGTGCGTTGGTGGCGAGTCCTGCCAGTAAAATTCTTCGGCGGCATGGGCGCACTTGGCTCCGGAATGGTGCTCGGTCGTGAAGGCCCAACGGTGCAAATGGGCGGTGCTGTCGGTCGAATGGTGACCGATATTTTCCGTGTGAAAGATGACGATACTCGTCATTCCCTACTCGCTTCAGGTGCCGCTGGTGGTTTGGCTGCCGCCTTTAATGCCCCACTCGCTGGCATTATGTTCGTTGTGGAGGAAATGCGACCTCAGTTTCGCTATTCTCTGATCTCAATTCGCGCGGTGATCATCTCTGCTATTATGGCCAATATTGTGTTTCGTGCCATCAACGGGCAAGACGCTGTCATCACAATGCCGCAATATCACTCTCCAGAGCTTCAGTCCCTTTGGTTATTTTTATTGCTTGGCGCATTGTTTGGCGTATTCGGAGTGATCTTCAATAAATTGATTACCGTGGCACAAGACAGTTTTGTCGCAATTCACAAAAACGATCGTAAACGCTATTTAATCGTGGGTTCACTACTTGGTGGCATTTTTGGTCTGCTTCTCTTATACGTGCCACAGCTAACTGGCGGTGGCATCGGCCTTATTCCTGATATTACCAATGGCAACTACTCGGTATCCGTTTTAGTTCTGCTTTTCTTTGGTCGCGTCATCACGACGTTGCTATGCTTTGGCTCTGGTGCGCCGGGCGGTATCTTTGCACCGATGCTTGCTCTGGGGACCTTGTTTGGCTATGCATTCGGAGCGAGTGCTGATGTGTTGCTTCCCACGCTTGATATCGAACCTGGCGTATTTGCTATTGCGGGCATGGGGGCCCTTTTTGCTGCAACGGTACGCGCACCGATCACGGGCATTTTGTTGGTGATTGAAATGACCAATAACTACTACTTAATTCTACCACTTATCATTACTTGTTTAGGTGCCGTGATTATTGCTCAGTTGTTTGGCGGACAACCGATTTACAGCCAGTTGCTACATCGTACAATCAAAAACGATAAGTTACGTCAGCAGGATCTTCCTGAAAACCAATCGACATAATTCTCGCTTTGTTATTATTTCGCTCCAAACTATCGAAGGGTTTGGAGCGATAAGCTCTACATTTTTACATCCTTTCCCAAATATTCGATACCAAACTCACAAAAATACCATTCTCTGATATTTCCTCACCACCTTTCATGAGTAAGCACTCTCTAAACTTGCTAGTATTCGCTACTCAAATAGAGCATTTCATCCAAATCATCACGTTTCGTTTCATTCAGGCAAAAATCAAATGGAGTAGATTTGAACTGGAGAAGACTTGTGCAGTTTTATAGCGTTCCGCCGTCTCAAGCCGCGTTAGCGCTAGGTATGATAGGTTTAGGACAAGCTTGGGCACTCTATGTCCCTGAAATTGGTGAACCAATACGCCCATTTTTAGCGTCACTCGGCGCGCTTTTACTCGCCCCTGTGCTGATAAAATATGCCACGAATCCACGATTATTTATGGTCGACATTCGTCACCCATTGAGCGGTAGCTTAATGGCCCCCATGAGTATGGCGTTACTGATCCTTGCAGATTATCTTGCTTCTGTAGCGCCAATCATTGCTTATCCACTCTGGTTTATGGCACTTTTGCTGCATTTTACTATGATGGTACTGTTTTTTAGCTTTCAGCTAATGAACTTCAAAATGTCGAATATTGTACCTAGCTGGTTTCTCTATCCAGTGGGACTGATCAGCAGCTCATTAGCAGGCTCCCAATTGGGTCACAACCTATTCTCTGAAACCTTAGCGATGATGTGCATTGGCATTTATTTCTTTATGTTACCGCTGGTGCTCTATCGTTTGGTGTTTTTCGGATCTCTACCGAGACGAGCCAGGCCGACCCTCGCAATTATGGCCGCACCGGTAAACTTGTCATTGGCGGCATACTTGGTGAACTTTCCCCTGCCCGATCCGATACTGACTGGCGCATTAGCAGGGATTGCTATCACAATGACGTTATTGATCTACCTGTGTTACTTCCGCTTACTTCGATTGAAGTTTCAACCTTCTATCGCGGCGGTAACCTTTCCTTCCGTGATCAGTGCCATTGCGATGCACCGCTTAACCTCCTTTTTTGCCGAATCGCATCCACATTGGCACTGGCTACACGATTTTGGCTTTTTAGAGCTCAGCATTGCGACTGTGTTGGTGGTTTGGGTATCGGCAGGTTACGTCAAAATGTATTGGCCAGAAATCGTTAAGTCGCCCTCTAAATAAGCATAAAAAAACGGCCTCATCTGAGGCCGCTGTTCATCTCATCAATAAGACATCAACCCACAAACTTCGCCATGAAGTTCCCAATGTTAGTCAAACTCGATGCCGCCATTACGATAACAATCGCTGCTCCAGTTAGCGTTAAGTACATTGGGTGTTGGTAGTCACCGACGATATCTTTGCGTTTTGTCGCAACCAATACAGTGCCCAAAACGATAGGAAGAATAATGCTGTTCACTAGGCCTGCTAGCATCAAAAGAAGAATTGGCATATCCATGGTTACCGTGCCTAACGAGGTTAGGATAATGAAACCAACACACCAAGCTTTCTCGTTTCGCGCGACAACTGGGAAAAGCGTCTTAATTAATGAAATAGCCATGTAAGAGTTGCCAACCACAGACGTGATGGAAGCTACAAACAGTACTAAGCCAAAGATGAAGTAACCAAGCTGGCCAGCACCTTGACGGAAAGCATCCGCCGCAGGGTTAGCCGTATCCAGCGTTGCGCCTGTCGCGATAACGCCAAACACTGCCAAAAACAGTAGGATTCGAATAACCACCGCAATAGAAATACCAGCCCACGCTGTTGAGGTGATGGAAGGCACGTTCTCTTTGCCTTTCAAGCCGATGTCTACTAGGCGTTGTGCACCCGTGTAGTAACCGCCAACTGCGCCGCCAACGATAGTCAACGTAGGCAGAAGCAAACTACCAACATCCATAGGCATCACCGCTGCACTTAGTGTCTCTCCCATCGGAGGTAAGCTCGTCATAGCCACGTATGCGATCAGAACAATCATAAACAAGCCAAGGTAGCGGGCCATTTGGTCCATTCGTTTGGAAGCGTTATGAACCACAAACAACAAACAGCCAACGACACCGGTAAACAGTGCGCCCCATGTTGTGTCCACGCCCGTTAGCACATTGATGCCTAACGCTGCGCCACTCACGTTGCCAAAGTTAAACGCTACTGCACCAAGCGCAAGGAGAATACCAACACCATAACCCATGCCGGGTGCCACTTTGTTCGCAATGTCTTGGATTCGCATGCCAGAAACGCCGACAATACGCCACAAGTTCATCACGATACCAAACGTGATAAAAATGGAAGCCAAAACTGGAAATGCCATGTCGACTTTGTAGATATTTGTGAAGACTGCGGTTTGAGTCAAAAAGCCGGGACCCACAGAGGTTGTCGCCATCAAAAAAGCGACACTGAGCATGGCTTTCTTTTGCCAACTGCTTTCTGTAACTGGAGCTGAAATAGAGGAGGTGCTGATAGTGCTTTGTGTAGTCATGCCGAGTCCCAAATTTGTTGTCTTTCTATTATTAGAAAATAGAAAGACAACTGACCGAGATCAGCTGAACTTAGAGAAATATCTCTTTTTAAAACAAACAATTACAAGTTGTAGCCGTTCATTGGGCGCATATATTAAGAGCAACGAATGTGACTGTCAATACACAATTGCATAATTACTATTTATTGCGACTCACTTGACGATGATTTGGATATAAAAGATATAAAAAAGGATGGCAACTCGCCATCCTCTCTCAATTTTATTTGTCGATTTGATTAACGCAGGCCATGCAGAAATTCAGCACGGGTCGCTGGGTTGCTCTTAAAAATACCACCTAACGCTGTAGTCGTGGTTTCACTGGTGGCATCCATCACACCGCGTGATTTCACACAGTAATGCGTCGCGTCGATAGTCACCGCTACATCGTCAGACTCAAGCAATGTTTGCAAAGCAACAAGGATTTGCTGGGTCATACGCTCTTGAACTTGAGGGCGTTGCGCAAAGAAACGAACAATACGGTTGATCTTAGACAGGCCAATGATCTTACCGCGAGGAATATAAGCAACAGCGGCTTTACCGTCGATTGTCACAAGGTGGTGTTCGCACGTACTGGTCACAGTAATGTCTTTCACGCGAACCATTTCGCTCACGTTCATCTTGTTTTCGATAACTGTGATCTTGGGGAAGTTGGAGTAATCCAAACCAGAGAAAATCTCGTCCACGTACATTTTTGCAATGCGGTGTGGCGTTTCCTCTAAGCTATCATCCGTAAGGTCGAGCTGAAGCAGACCAAGAATCTCACGCATGTGGTATTCAATCTTTTCCTTCTTCTCTTCACGGCTAACGGCATTAGAGCGCATTGGTGTTTCTAACCCGCGTTGCTCTAGCGCTTCTTTCACTAACTTTGCTGACTCGCTAAGACCTGACATTCCACTTCCTCTTTTGTAACTACCACTCTCGGTGTGAAATACAATTGCCGTGTTTTCATCCCGTAGCGTTAAAGTCGCTCAGTCCGATGTTTATAACGCCAAGGCACATAACAAGAATACACTGAGCTATTTTCTCATGCTCCGCAGGAACTTTACCCCTTTCGGATGGGTGACAAGGATACTCGGATTTTTGAATAATTACACCCATATTTTATAGGTGGACATTCTTACTCGGTCCCCTTTTATGGTAGAGTTGCCACAAAACAAAAGAACATAGGATTATCTCAATGGGCTGCTGCGACGCACCTGGCTTGATGCCAATTGAAGAAGCGATGGATAAGATGCTATCGCGAATCAAACCTATCCAAACGACACTTTCTCTTCCTCTTGCTGACGCTCTGGGTTTTGTGCTGGCTGAGGACATTTTATCGCCAATTCACGTGCCCCCTTTCGACAATTCAGCGATGGACGGTTATGCCATTCGTATTCAAGACCTAGAAGTGTCTACAGTGTTGCCTCTGGCAGGTAAATCCTTCGCAGGTCAGCCTTTTGAGGGTGAATGGCCGGCAGGCACTTGTGTTCGAATCATGACTGGCGCGAAAATTCCGGAAGGCTGTGATGCCGTTATCATGCAAGAAAATACGGAAGTGACCGACGCTGGTATTCAGTTCAACCAAACGGATGTGAAGCCGCAAAATAACATCCGCCCTACGGGTGACGACATCAAGCAAGGCGATATCGTATTGGCAAAAGGCGCGCGCCTAACACCACGCGATATTCCAATGATTGCCTCTCTTGGTGTCAGCCATGTCACCGTCGTGCGTAAGCCAAAGGTGGCATTTTTCTCCACAGGTGATGAACTTAAACCATTGGGTGAGCCACTCAAGGCGGGTCAAATCTACGACAGTAATCGTTACGGTATTAAGCCGCTAATCGAAAACTTTGGCTGTGAAGCGATTGATCTTGGCATTATCCCTGACTGCCCAGAGACACTAAAAGCAACATTCGAAAAAGCACAAACTCTCGCGGATGTAGTTGTAACGTCTGGCGGCGTCAGCGTTGGTGAAGCAGATTACACCAAAGACATTCTTGAAGAACTTGGCGAAATCGGTTTCTGGAAACTGGCAATCAAGCCGGGTAAACCTTTCGCATTTGGCAAGTTAAGTACTGCTTGGTTCTGTGGGCTACCAGGTAACCCTGTATCTGCGGTGCTAACCATGTACGTACTTGTTCAACCAATGTTGGCTAAATTGGCAGGCCACACTGAATGGAAAGCACCTGAGTCTATCCCTGCTACGACAAAAACTGCATTTAAGAAAGCGCCAGGCCGCACGGACTACCAACGCGGTATCTATACTCTAGAAAACGGTAAATTTGTCGTTGAAACCACTGGCAACCAAAGTTCAGGAGCCTTTCGCTCAATGAGTTTGGCAAACTGCTTTGTTGTATTGGAACGTGAACGTGGCCGTGTGGAAGTTGGCGAAACGGTTCAAATCCAACTGTTTAACTCAACGTTATACTAGGAACGTACCGTGGATATTCTTTCCGATCAGGAGATGCTGCGCTATAACCGCCAGATCATTCTTCGTCAGTTCGATTTCGAAGGGCAAGAAGCGCTCAAACAAAGCTCGGTGCTTATTTTGGGTGCTGGCGGTTTAGGTTGCGCTTCTAGCCAATACCTTGCCACGGCTGGTGTTGGCAATATTACTTTTATCGATGACGATATTGTTGAACTCTCCAATTTACAACGCCAAGTATTGCACCACGACGCCGATATTGGCCGTAAAAAGGTTGACTCCGCGGCGGATGCGTTGCGGGAACTTAATCCTCATATCGAAGTAAACACCGTTGCTAAACGCCTTGACGACATTCAGCTTCAGGCTTTGATTGAACAACACACTGTGGTGGTCGATGCTTCAGATAACGTCGACACTCGCAATCAACTCAACCGACTCTGCTTTGCAACAAAAACACCGCTTATTTCTGGTGCAGCCATTCGTATGGAAGGCCAAGTGAGTGTGTTTACGTACGACGACCCAACTCAACCGTGCTATCAGTGTTTGAGCGCGCTATTCGGCAGCAGTGCATTAAGTTGCGTTGAAGCTGGCGTAATGGCGCCTGTTGTGGGTATTGTTGGCGCTGTACAAGCGATGGAAACCATCAAGGTGATTGCAAATTACGGCCAACCCAAAAAAGGGAAGATCCTCATTCTCGATGCATTTAGCATGTCCTGGCGGGAAATGAATTTGATGAAAATGCCGACCTGCCCTGTTTGTGGCTAAGTAACGCTGTCAGCTTATCAATGAAGATTCTCAAAAAGCTCAACGTAACGTTGAGCTTTTTCTTATTCTGAGATTCATATTTCGAACCAAATAACTTACCGATATAAAATTCATTATAAACAGTAAGTTAAAAACTGGCACGTTCCTTTCATTGCATATCATACAAACCAATGAGAGGGCGAATCATGAAAAGGACATCACTATTACTTGGATCTCTGTTCGCAAGCGCATACGTAAGCGCAGCGCCATTCGACACTTGTCCGAGCAAAGCATATTTATTCCAATCGACCCCAGTGCAAGTTTACGGCGTTAATCTGGTTACCGGATCAACCAAGTTACTGACCGACGATGTGGGCTTAGCATCTGGTATTAACGGCGTCGGTTTCAACTTCACTGATCGATACATCTATGGTTACGATACAACCAACTTGAAAATCGTACGTTTAGGCCAGGACTTTCAAGCAGAAACTCTCAACGTACAAGGGCTTCCTAGCCATACGTTTTTTGTCGGCGACGTGTACAACCACGTATACTACTTGTATCGCAAAGGTAAAGGGCTGTTTTCCATTGATCTGTCGCCGTTAGATACGGACCCAAATGCTACCTTAACCCTGAATAAAATCACATCAAATGCAAGCGTGAGTTTAACCGATTTTGCGTTCCACCCTGGCGACGGTGCGCTCTATGGTATCGATAATGGGTCTGGCGTATTGTATAAATTCGATACAAAAACAGGCCAAGCAACCGCGATCGGCAATACAGGGGAAACGGGTACCTTTGGTGCAGGCTACTTTGATATAAACGGAAACTACTACGTATCGCGTAACCAGGACGGCAAAATTTATCGCGTCGACTTATCAGAAAATAATGCCGCCAATATCGCTGCGGGCATTGTTCCTGCTGTAGAATTTGTGTCTAACGGTCCAAGTTCCAGCCAAAATGACGGTGCCCGATGCGCGAACGCTCCTGTTATTGACGAAGACGAGCCAATTGACTTTGGTGACGCACCTGACACTTACGCTACCTTGCTCTCTTCTAACGGACCACGCCACGCTGTTGATGGTGTAACTTGGCTTGGCACAATTGCGCCAGATGGTGATGCCGATGGACAAGTGGCTCCGTCTGGAGATAACAAAGTTGGTACAGCAGATGAAGATGGCGTCGGCTTTGTTACCGCACTCGACCCAGGGTTAAGTTCACTAGTGAGCGTAACTGCATCGACATCCGGCTACTTGTCAGCTTGGTTTGACTGGAACCGAGATGGTGACTTTGCTGACGAAGGTGAGCAAGTATTCACCGATGAGTTACTCTCTGCAGGCAGCAATACGCTTCCATTTGTCGTCTCTGAACTGGCAACCGCAGGCCCTAGCTGGAGCCGATTCCGCTTTAGCCAACAAACTGGTCTGAACTTCGATGGCGGATCAACATCAGGTGAAGTAGAAGATTACCCAATCACAATCACTGAAAACGGCGTATCCGTACAGCACTTCCCAAGTGCCGATTCCTACGCAACGGTCGCGTATGAAGACAACTGGCCTTACACCGCTGACTACGACATGAATGACGTAGTCATTAAGTTCCGTATGACTGAAACACGTATGGACGGCACGGTGGAAAATATCCAAATTAGCGGAGATCTGGCCGCCTATGGGGCTGGCTATAAAAATGGCTTTGCTATTCGTCTACCTGGCGTTTCGAAAGCAAGCATTGAAAACGGCTTAACAAAGCTAACGTTTAATGGCAAAGAACAACCGACCAACGGTCTAGAAGCGATATCAGAAGAAGCCATCTTCATTATCAGTGACGACCTCAGTCAGTATGCGCAAAGTCAATGTGCGTATTTTCGAACCCAAACGGGTTGTAATGATAACGTCGCGTTGTCTTTCACACTGACCATCTACTTTAAGGAAGGAGCCGACCGCTCAGCGCTACAGGCCATGCCTTATGACCCATTTATCTTTGCCACCCCCAATACATATCACGGCGACGGCATCACCTTTCAACCAGGTAGAAAATGGGAAGTACATTTGCCAGACCAAGCACCAACTGAGCAGTTTGATGACGCAAACCTATATGGCGTGGGCGTAGACGCAAGTGACCCGGCTCGAGGCGTGTACTTCAAAACAGCGAACAACCTCCCTTGGGCATTGCTTATCGTCGAAGAGTGGAATTGGCCGCTAGAGAAAGTTGACTTAGTTGACGCTTACCCAGAGTTTGCCACCTACGCCGAGTCTGGTGGGCGAGAAGGAGCAAACTGGCATACCCAACCTAAAGCAAACAAACGTTACATTCCATAGGAGAAACATCATGAAAAACTTAATCACAATCATCATGGGATTAGCGTTAACAGCCTGCGGCGGTGGCGGTGGCGGCGGTGGAGACAAAAGCAACGATAGCGCTACTCCACCTCCAGCTCAAACTACCGTTATTGTTGAAGAGCCAAGCATGCAAAATTTAGACGTACCAGATGGGTTCGATTATGACCCAAGGTTAGAAAGCTCACTTGCGGTAGATATTAGTGGTTACTCTTTACAGCGCGCACATCTGAGCATTTATAAGGAGTACCGTGAAGATGCGTCTGGAACCTACCAAGCGAAATATTCGAGCAATATTGCTTCTGCTGCGCTGACGAGTGGGAAAGCTAAATTAGACTTCTCCACCTCGGACAGCCAAGATAACCTGTTAGTCGAAATTTGGTTCTACGATGGCTCAGAACCTCTGCAAAAAGTCGTCTCAACCGGAAATACGACATGGCGCATGTAAGATGCTCTATTGGTGAGCATTGATACTCGGGACTGGCGCAAGCCACAGGTTTTAAGACAAAATCGCATCGTTCTTTGAACATGCGATTTTTTTGTTGTAAAACAAAATGATTACTTGAAACAATAGCAATGGAGCGCAAATTGGATAATCCCAAAACCTATATGTTGGTCTTCAGCGGTTTCATTGCCCTACTTGTGCTCTTGTTGCTCATTAAGCAGACGGATGAGAACACGGTTTCAGCCACCGTCATTAGCAACACTTTAACTCAGTCCCTTGATGGTCAACGTCGGTACCTCACTATTAATTCACCTGAGATAGAGCAACAACGAGTGACGGTTCCAGTGTCCGCATCTTGTCCAGTGGGCTCTATTGCGTTGTTCCACCAAGCATCCCGCTCAAGTTTTGACTCATCCCTTTCATTCATTCGCTGTGAGTAAAGATACTGTGCGGACTTCCCAAATCAGAAGGATTTAACCATGCAAGCATTGATCGATGCCAAAGAACTTCATGCTTTATTAGACCAAGCAAATGTAAAACTTCTAGACGCGAGTATTCGTTTTCAAATTCCTTCCGAAGGGAAAAAGATCACCAATAAGTGGATTCCAGGCTCATTGCGTTTCGACTACGACAATGACTTTTGTCTCCCAGATACCAATCTCCCTCATATGATGCCAACAGAAGAAGGATTTAATAACAGCGCTCAGAAACTAGGCCTGAACAACGAAGACCTTATTGTTGTTTATGACAACTCTGGAACACTCGCCTCTCCGCGCGCATGGTGGATGTTTAAGGCAATGGGACACGATAATGTCAAAGTGCTTAATGGTGGCCTCCCGGCTTGGATTGAGGCTGGACTGCCTGTCACGAATACCTTGTCCGAAGCTAAGCAGCTTGGAAAATTTACCGGGAAATTAAATAAACATGCTTTTTTGGACGCAAATGCAATATTAGAGTACTCAAACAATTGCAGTGCAAACATTGTTGACGCTCGCTCACGTGCACGTTTTTTAGGCGAGGTACCAGAGCCAAGAGAAGGACTGCGTTCTGGTCATATTCCTAATTCTGTTTGCCTCCCTTTCCAAACATTATTGAGTAATGGCTTTATAAAGGCAGACTCGGAATTGAAACAAGCATTTAGTGCACTAACGTTATATAATGATAAATCAATCATTTTCAGTTGTGGCTCAGGTGTAACGGCCTGTATTTTGCTGCTAGCAGCATACCAGTTAGGTTGGCGTGATTTATCGGTCTATGACGGGTCATGGACAGAATGGGGCGCAGACCACTCATTACCCATTACTCGCTAATCTAGGAGCTATCGAAGCGGCATGGTCAGGTTAAAGAAGAACATTTGGACACTATACATGGCGCTACTTACAATAAGCGCCGTGCTGTTCGTGTTGTTTGGCCGCTACCATTATGAGTCAACCCTGAATAAGTACAAAGATAAGCAGCTCCTACAATTGGAGCTGTTTGCCTCTTCTGTCGAATCACTTCTGAAAGGACAAGAATCGTTACTTGAAGTCATTGGTCATCAGTTGGTCGAGAGAAATGACTTTACTCGTACAGCAGCAGTTCAAACTCGCCCGATGCTGGACAAACTGCTCAGTATCCATCCGGCGATTATTGGATTCGGCCTAACCAACCCCGATGGAGACTACATCGCCGTAAGCTCCAACTTGATCTTGGCAAAGCTACATAATCTAAAACAAGATCCATTGACTCGTGATACCTTTTTGGCAGCGCTCAACTCCGACCGAATGATTATAGGTCGAACGTATTTTATGCCAGCTCAAGATTCACTTGTGATTCCGATCCGAAAAGCAATTCCAAATAAAGATGGTGTTGTACAAGCAGTGATGACGGCTGGCTTTAATATGAATTCATCTTCGGTTTTTCGTAACGATATCCATGCCAATGAGCACAACCGGGTCACATTGATCCGCAGTGATGGCTACCTTACTTTTAGCTCGTCAGAAGATACAACCCTAGAAGATTACCTAAAACCTGCCAATGATTTAGATATAAAAGCCGTTATGGCTCAAATCACAAAAGATTCAGGCTGGGATATGGCGCAACTAAAAGAGCTCACACGAGCGCTCAATATTGTTGTCGACAATTCTCGCCTGAGTGAGTTAATCACATTGAGATACCTTCCTGATTATCATCTTTGGGCCTCTTCCTCGACAGATTTGAATTTTATTAAGCGCGGATTTTACGAACAGTTTGCACTGTACTCGATTGTTTTTCTTATCGTCCAAGGTGCTTTTTACGCTTTATTTCGCTCCATTGCGAACAATGAACATAAAACAAAACTGCGTTTGCTCTATCAAGCGAACCACGATCATCTCACTGGATTACCAAACCGAGAGTACCTACGCGCAAACATTCGACACTGGCTTTCTGGGAAAGGGAATCCTTTTTCTTTGATGTTTATCGATATTGATAATTTCAAATCAGTCAACGACACACATGGTCATGACTTTGGCGACGAAGTTCTAAAACAAATATCTATCCGCTTAAACACCTTTGTTAGCGATGGCCGATTAATCATCCGTGAAGCCAGTGACGAGTTTATTTTTCTAACGAATCGAATTGATGAAGTAAGCGTTAAAAGACTAGCGAGCGACTTAATAAAGGCGCTATCAGAGCCCTACGAAGTCAATGACAGTCAGTTTCTGCTCAGTTGCAGTATTGGTATTGCCTGCTATCCACACCATGGTGAAACATTAGATGAATTGCTCCTGTCAGCCGATATTGCGATGTATCAAGCGAAAAAACAACGCAACGTATACAGCCTGTTCAATCAACAGATGCAAGCTACACATCTGCGTAAAATGAAAATTGAGCAACGCCTGAGGCTCGCGATAGATAAGCAAGCGCTTCATATGGTTTATCAACCTCAGTTAAACCTAGAAGGCGATATTTATGGTGTCGAAGCGCTTATTCGTTGGAGTGATGATGAGCTCGGCTTAGTCCCACCAAGTGAATTTATTCCCGTCGCAGAAAGCACTGGGTTGATGGTTCGTATTGGTGAACAAATCATTGAAAATAGCCTGTCAGATATGGCTAAACTGACTGGTAATATTGATACATCTATCCAGATGTCTATTAACATCTCGGTCAAACAGTTTGTTCACGCCAAATTCATTACTAATCTTATGAATGCTATTGAGAAACGCGGCATCGAATGTTCAAAGATTACCCTAGAGATCACCGAAAACCTGTTTATTGAAGATCTTGAAAAGTTCGCACCAATTTGCGAGCGCTTGCATGCTCTTGGCTTTAAAATCTCGCTCGATGATTTCGGGACTGGCTACTCTTCATTAAGCATGTTGCGTACGCTACCTATTGATGAGGTGAAGATTGACAAGAGCTTTGTCGATCACATTGAGCATGACAAAAAAGCACTGAATATGGTTAAGAATATCATTTCTATCGGCAAAAACTTTGAAATGAAAGTACTAGCTGAAGGAGTAGAGACGCTGCAACAACTGAATGAGTTAAAAGCTTGCGGTTGTGATTTGATTCAGGGCTACTTCTACTCTAAACCTTTATCGCTTGAAGACTTGATCGCTTTTACGAAGCAGAACCAAAGCAAAGAAACCGTAGTTGAATAACTACGATCGCTTTGCTTAGAAGGTTTTATTTATTCATTTCTTGGTGCATCACCTCCACCAACTCGCCTTTCGGGTCGCCTGATAATTCCCAGGTAAAAATGCCACCTAAGTTCGCCTGTTTAGCCCAATTTGCTTTGGCTTTGATCGAGCGTTGATCTTCGTAAGAGATAAAGACTTTCTTTACAGGATGCCACAAGTAAGGCGCTTGAGATTGCTCATCATACTTGTACTCGTAGCCCTGCTCCGCTCCATAGTTCTTCACCAAATCCCAGAACATGAAATAGCCGTTCTCACCCGTACCAAACTGCGCTCCTTGCTCGGATACAAGATCTTGCGTTGGTAAGCCACCCGAGAAGTCTTTGGTGCCTTGCCAGCCACGCCCGTAAAACGCAGCGCCAATCACCAGTTTCTCACTTGGAATACCGAGCTCAATCATCTGATTGATGAACACGTCTGCGCCCATGCCCCACCAGCTTCGCTCAGTCGCATGCAAGTTGGTAGTATGCCCAGTTTGCTGCCCCCAACCACCAAGGAAGTCATACGTCATCGCAAACATGTTAGTTAGGTACGGCTCCGCGGCTTTCCAATCGATACCTGCTGCTTTTGGACCAACGCCAACAGCAGTAGAGAGCTCGTATTCACGTTTGGTTTGATTTGTGAGTTCATCTAACTCTGCACGCATGGTTTTTACTAAATAGGTAAAGGCCTCACGCTCAGATGCTTTTTGTTCATCAGAAAGCTTGGTGTCAGGGTTCCAAGGCGACGTTGTTAAACCGCCACCACCTGGGTATTCCCAATCCAGATCAATACCATCAAAGAAATCATATTGAGCAATCAACTTAACGGCAGTTTTTGAAAATTTATCCATCGCTTGTTTGCTTTTCGCCATAGCATGGAACGGTTCGGACATTGTCCAACCACCAAAAGAAGGGAGAATTTTAAGATCAGGATGTTGTTTCTTCATTTCAGCAAGTTGAGCGAAGTGGCCTTTGTATGGCACGTTAACGGAGACATCGCCAAAGTCCTTTTCTAATGCTGCTTCGGTATCGACAATGATCGCCGTATACGGATCTTTTCCTTCACATTGTTCGGCAACCAGTTTTTGTACCGTTTCAGAAGCACCGGCATGAGGGCCGCACATACTAAGAAACGCGTAAATCACATGCGTCAGCTTATCGGCGGGAATATCGTTCACCGTGTATGGGTTTTCTGCATTCGCGTACTGCCAATCCGCAAAGTAACCCGCCACGACTTTTTGCTCGGCGTGCGCAGCACCAGTCAGCCCCATAATCAGTGCAGCAAGAAGTGTCTTTTTCATTGTGTTCTCCAGAGTAGATGTACAAATTTAAAGCTACTCCTAGAGAATATTTTTAACTTGGAAACGAAATCAGGCTGCGAGTCATTTATAACTCCTCGCAGCCTGATTACATAAATTGCATATTATTTGTGCTAACTCTCAGATGCCGCGTTGCCGTGCATTTGCTCATCTAAGTTGAGTACCGTTAATGCGTTGCTGACGCTCGTGGCGATCACGTCTATCGCTCCGGTTCTTAATGCTCCAAGTAAGGCGAGCGGCTTGCTGTTCTCCGCTGCAATCGCGATGACTTCCGATATTGGGCGAAACTCTTCAATACCAAGGCCAATCACTCGGTCACTCATTACGGTGTTGGCAACATTACCGTGAATATCAAAGAAATCATAACCTGCAAAGTCCCCGACCACGCCTTGTTGAAGTCTCGACTGAACCACTTCATCAGGCGTAAACCAACCTAAGTCCACCATGTAGCTGTTTTCGCTCATGTCACCAATACCGACCAAAGCGACATCAGCTTTACGTGCTAGGTCGAGCGTTTGTTTCACGGTTGCATTTTGCATGAAAGCCAACTTCTGTTCTCTGTTCTCTGCATAAGCCGGCGCATAGAGAGTTTCGGACGTTCCACCGTACTTTTTCGCTAACTGACGACAAATGTGGTCGGCGTTATACATACCACCACGTGGGTGAATACCGCCGATACCACATACAAATTTACAGTCACGCGGCGTAATAACACCAATATGGTGAGCGACGGACGACACGTTGCGCCCTTGTCCGACCGTCACCACCATGCCGTTTTTAAGCGTGCTGGTGAGGTAATTGGACACCAATCCCGATACCTGTAGTCGCTGTGCCTCTTCATTTGGCTGATCAAGAGCGACAAGCGCACGCTTAACGCCGAATCGCTCGATCAAACGTTGCTCAATCTTGGCGCTAAACACCGGGTGGTATTTAACGGTGATTTCAACGATGCCTTCATCACGCGCCTGCTTGAGCATTCGCCCGACCTTTGCGCGTGATATGGCAAATTTTCTCGATATCTCTTCCTGAGTCGCACCGTCTTGATAATACGCGACGGAAATCTCTGTCAACAAATCCGTGTTTTCAATGGAAATATCTTGATTAGAACTGCTCATGGTTTCTCTCGCCCTTTAAGAGGATCGATATTGTATGCAATAAGTGAGCATATGCTCATTGACTTAGCATATGTTCTTTATCAATTTAAACGCTACATTTGCTCATCGCAATAACATTTTCTCACTACAATTTTTTACCCTCACGTACAACGCTCAACCTTTGAACAATAAGGGCAAACGTTTATTTGGGTTAACCACTAAACACACAGTAAAAAAACGTTGATGAAGTTCACTATAAGTCAATTTCAGCGATTGACTTTCAGCATAGATAGGATAAATATGGACACATCATTTACTCAGCTATCGATCAAATGTTCATTGCATTTGTTCGGTAACGAAATTTTCCGTAGTTGGCTGAGCAGATGTCTCATTAAATGCGATGAGACGATTAGCTAACTCGCTTGCAAATGCACAAGCTGTGATAACAAAAATCACGCTTAAGCCCATTTAAATAGGATGATCGATTATGAGCAACAAGTTAGAGCAACTTCGTAAACTAACGACTGTAGTAGCAGACACTGGCGAAATTGATGCAATCAAAAAGTATCAACCAGAAGACGCAACAACTAACCCTTCTCTTATCCTGAAAGCCGCTCAAATCGCAGAGTACGCACCTCTAATCGATGCTTCAATCGAATATGCTAAAGCACAGAGCAACGACAAAGCTCAACAAGTTCAAGACACTTGTGACATGCTTGCAGTAAACATCGGTAAAGAAATCCTAAAAACTATTCCAGGTCGTATCTCTACAGAAGTTGACGCGCGCCTATCTTACGATATGGAAGGCAGCGTAGCGAAAGCACGTCAACTAGTAAAAATGTACAACGATGCAGGCATCACTAACGACCGCATCCTTATCAAACTAGCGTCTACTTGGGAAGGTATCCGCGCAGCAGAAATCCTAGAGAAAGAAGGCATCAACTGTAACCTAACGCTTCTATTCTCATTCGCTCAAGCGCGTGCTTGTGCAGAAGCTGGCGTATTCCTAATCTCTCCATTCGTTGGCCGTATTATGGACTGGTACAAAGCGAAAGAAGGCCGTGACTTCGAAGCTTCAGAAGATCCAGGCGTACTGTCTGTAACTAAGATCTACAACTACTACAAAGAGTACGGCTACAAAACTGTCGTAATGGGCGCAAGCTTCCGTAACATCGGTGAGATCCTAGAACTGGCTGGCTGTGACCGTCTAACTATCGCTCCTGCTCTACTTGCTGAGCTAGAAGCTGCAGAAGGTGAAGTGGTTGAGAAGCTAGTTGATTCTAAAGGCGCAGCTGAGCGTCCTGCACCAATGACTCATTCTGAGTTCCTATGGGAACACAACCAAGACCCAATGGCGGTTGAGAAACTGGCTGAAGGCATCCGCAACTTCGCCGTTGACCAAGGTAAACTAGAAGCGATGATCGAAGCTAAGCTTTAATTGCTTACCAAAAGCGAGTAGCCCGTCTACTCGCTTTTACCATCAGCGCTTATTCAAGATTTTCTATTTGAACTTGTTTCGACGAGTTCCCTCTATTTAAACCCTTATCGAGAAGTAATCACTATGGATCGTAAATATCTAGCAAATGCAATCCGTGCGCTAAGCATGGATGGTGTTCAACAAGCTAACTCTGGTCACCCAGGTGCACCTATGGGCATGGCTGATATCGCTGAAGTTCTTTGGCGTTCTCACCTAAACCACAACCCATCAAACCCTGAGTGGGCAGACCGCGACCGTTTCGTACTGTCTAACGGCCACGGCTCAATGCTAATTTACTCTCTACTGCACTTGAGCGGTTACGAGCTATCTATCGATGATCTGAAAAACTTCCGTCAGCTTCACTCTAAGACTCCTGGTCACCCAGAGTACGGCTACGCGCCTGGTATCGAGACCACAACGGGTCCTCTAGGTCAAGGCATCACTAACGCGGTTGGTATGGCTCTAGCTGAGAAAGCGCTAGCAGCACAGTTCAACAAAGAAGGCCACGACATCGTTGACCACTTTACTTACGTGTTCATGGGCGACGGCTGTCTGATGGAAGGTATCTCGCACGAGGCATGCTCTCTAGCAGGTACACTAGGTCTAGGCAAACTGATCGCATTCTGGGATGACAACGGCATCTCAATCGATGGTCACGTTGAAGGTTGGTTCTCTGACGACACGCCTAAGCGTTTTGAAGCGTACGGCTGGCACGTAATCCCAGCAGTAGACGGTCACGATTCTGAAGCGATCAACGCAGCAATCGAAGCGGCGAAAGCGGATCCTCGCCCTACACTTATCTGTACTAAGACAATCATCGGTTTTGGTTCACCAAACAAATCTGGTTCACACGATTGTCACGGTGCGCCACTAGGTGCAGAAGAAATCGCAGCAACACGCAAAGAACTAGGTTGGGAGCACGGTCCTTTTGAAATTCCGCAAGAAGTCTACGCAGAATGGTCAGCGAAAGAAACAGGCGCAGCTAAGGAAGCTGCGTGGAACGAGAAATTTGCAGCTTATGAAGCAGCGTACCCTGAGCTGGCAGCTGAATTTAAACGCCGCGTAAACGGTGAACTTCCTGCACAGTGGGAAGAGAAAGCAAGCCAAATCATTGCCGATCTTCAAGCAAACCCAGCAAACATTGCGTCACGTAAAGCATCTCAAAACGCTCTAGAGGCATTTGGTGCTCTACTACCTGAGTTCATGGGCGGCTCTGCTGACCTAGCGCCGTCTAACCTAACCATGTGGTCTGGTTCTAAGTCTCTAGAAGCAAGTGACTTCTCTGGTAACTACATCCACTACGGTGTACGTGAATTCGGTATGACGGCGATCATGAACGGTATTGCGCTACACGGTGGTTTCGTTCCTTACGGCGCGACATTCCTAATGTTCATGGAATATGCTCGTAACGCAATGCGTATGGCGGCTCTGATGAAGATTCAGAACATCCAAGTGTACACGCACGATTCTATCGGTCTTGGCGAAGATGGCCCAACTCACCAACCGGTTGAGCAAATGGCATCGCTACGTCTAACGCCAAACATGAGCACATGGCGTCCATGTGACCAAGTTGAATCAGCAGTGGCTTGGAAACTAGCGATTGAACGTAAAGATGCACCAACTGCGCTTATCTTCTCTCGTCAGAACCTAGCGCAACAAGAGCGTGATGCGGAGCAATTAGCAAACATCGCGAAAGGTGGTTACATCCTGAAAGATTGCGAAGGCAAGCCAGAGCTAATCCTTATCGCAACAGGTTCTGAAGTTGAACTAGCAGTAGAAGCAGCAGCACAGCTAACTGCTGAAGGTAAGAAAGTACGCGTTGTTTCAATGCCATCAACAGATGCATTTGACAAGCAAGACGCCGCTTACCGTGAAGCCGTTCTACCATCAGACGTAACAGCTCGTATCGCTATCGAAGCAGGTATTGCTGACTTCTGGTACAAGTACGTAGGCTTCGACGGTCGCATCATCGGTATGACTTCATTCGGTGAATCTGCACCTGCTGGTGAACTGTTTAAAATGTTCGGTTTCACTACTGAAAACGTAGTAAATACAGCAAAAGAACTACTAGCGTAATTGCAGTAAAAAGATAATCAGTTTTCTCTATTGCGAATGTGAAAACTGAAAAGCCCCGCCAGCAATGGCGGGGCTTTCTTTTATCTGGCCCCTATTTGTGTAAACACAGCCAGAAAGTGAACACAACGACTTTCGTTACGGCTATTTGTCTTCAAATCGAAGCGCGAGCTGATAGAAATCTTGTACTTGCTCTTTCAACTGACGGCTGTTTTGCTCTACGGAGTGCGTTGCTGCCAAGTTTTGCTCTGCCGTAGAAGCAATAGAGTGAATATGCTGATTTACATCGCTGGATAGCTTCAGCTGGTTATTCGCCGCTTCCGCCACATCGACCATCAACCCACTCATGCTTTGCATCATCTGTTCAACCTCAGACAAACGAAGCGCGCTTTGTTCGGCAACCTGAGAACATGTATCCGTTTGCTCTTTGTTTGCCAGAATGTCTTTTTGCCAACTTTGTATCGTCGCCAACATAGCAGAGATAGACGCTTGGATTTGTTCAGTTGCATTGGATGTGCGACCAGAGAGCGCGCGCACCTCATCGGCAACAACAGCAAAACCACGACCTTGCTCACCCGCCCTCGCCGCTTCAATTGCCGCGTTAAGTGCCAGTAAATTGGTTTGTTCTGCGATCCCACCAATCTCTTCCATCAAATGATTCACTTTCTGCGCCTGATCACTCAGTTGATACGTCGTTTCCGTCGCTTTTTCAGCTTGAAGGCTTAATTGCGCTAGATTGGTGTGCGTTTGATCGATGGTCTCCTTCGCCATCAAGCATGACTTCAATGTATCATCAATTAGCATATGGGCATCATTGGTGCTAGAAGAGACTGAATTCGCCGAAGACTCCACCTCTTGAGTCGCATCACGTACGCGATGAATATCGGTGTTTTGCTGATTTAATGCAGCCGAAACTTCTGCTGTGGTTTGGCTCAATTCTTCAGCACAATGCTGCAACGGCAGTGCGGAGTCAGTCATTCTTCCCAACACGGTTCGAATTCTTGCGGACAGCATTTTGATATGGAAATCGGCAATCGAAAATGCCGTATTACCGGAATAGATCAAGCGACTCACGCTGTCGTATTGCTTTTGTAACTTTTTCAGTTGTTGAGGCGTATCAATTAATTCTTGGCGGAATAACAACGCTAGAACACTCGCAGGTAGTGCACTTGCAAGCCAAGCTAATGGACCTTCAATAGACAATGCATATGCGGCTGCAGGTGCGGTCAATGCGCCAAGTAGAATCGCATAGCGAATGGTTTCATTGATTTTCAACGACCAAGTACGACCTGATTTCTCGGCGGCGCGCATACTCTTGTAGGCTTTCGTGGCTATATCAACCCACTCTCGCTTTGGCTTCACGCGCACAGATTGATAACCAACAACGTGGTTATTTTCATAAATAGGGGTGACATAGGCATCAACCCAATAGTAACCGCCCGACTTAGTGGCATTCTTAACCATGCCGCGCCAGGCTTTGCCTTGCTTAAGACGTGCCCACATATCGCCGAAAGCGGCTTTAGGCATGTCATTGTGGCGAACGATATTGTGGTTCTGGCCGACGAGTTCTTCGTGAGTGTACTCAGCAACACGGCAAAAGGCTTCGTTACAATACGTAATAACACCTTGTAGGTTCGTTGTTGAGACGAGTTCCTCAGACTCCCTCACGAGAGTTTCTTGAGCTTTATGAGAAATATTGACTGACATAGACGAAACTTCTGTAGTTTTTATTGATTTTCGGCAAGATATATACAGGATTTTTATTTTTATTACAAAAAGTTAGACAAAAAGTCTTATCAATTCGACATTTTTAGTGTGGGAATTCACATTATCAATAAAAATATAAAGAAGAAGTTGTGGAGTTGAGCTAATAAGCAAAACCCGACACGTTATGCCGGGCCATGTATAGAAGATCTAATCAAGCAGTTTGGGATTCCGTTTCTTTGTTCGTTTTCAAAGCAAACATCACGATGACGAGTAGCACAAAAGGAAGAACGTACAAATTAAGGTTTTGCCAACCTACGGTGGATTCAAGCCAGCCAGATAGTAATGCAGTGATAGTGACACAACTGAACACGAAGAATTCATTAAATGCCTGAGCCTTGCTCCTGTTTTTCGCTTCATAGCTTTGACTAAATAACCCAGTTGCCGCGATAAACATAAAGTTCCAACCAACGCCTAACAGAACTAAAGCAAAACTAAAGTGCCAAATGGACACTCCGTGCATGTTAATTCCAATGCAAGCAACAAATAGCAATCCACCGGCTAAAATCATATTCTTCGCGCCAAACCGCTCTATCAAGCGTCCCGTGACAAACGCCGGTGCAAACATGCCCAGCACATGCCATTCGATCACTCCTGCCGCTTTGTCAAAATCAAAGCCACAACCAATCATCGCCAGAGGCGTTGCTGTCATTAAAATGTTCATTACCGCATACGCAACCATTGCGGCGATAACCGCTAGCATGAAATTAGGTCGACGGATAATGTCCCCCACTTTATCCGCTTTAGTATGTAGAACTTGCGTGTGTGCTGGTGGAAAACGAATCGTTTGCAGCACGATCAACGCAGTTATATAAAGTCCAATAAGCACGGCAAAAGCACTAATGTACAAACCATCATTTGACCATTGCTGCGAATACACCGCCAAATTAGGGCCAAGTATCGCCGCTAGTACCCCTCCCGCCATAGATATCGAAATCGCCCTGTGTCTTGCCGACTCTTCACACACTTCAATAGCAGCAAATCTGTATAGCGTACCGAAGCCAATACCAACACCGAGCAAAAAGGTAGAAACACAGAATAGATAGAAGTTCTGTTGACTTAACGCATACGTCGCTAGGCTGGCACCCAAAATGCCAATAACATTACCGAGACTAAACCCAAGGCGACGTCCTAACTTGCCCATAATCAGTGATGCTGGGATCGTCGCAGCCATCAGTCCTAAAAATTGCAGCGCAACGGGCAACGTAATAAAACTTGATGACGGCGCAAGTGTTTTGCCAATAAGGGCAATAACAGATATGAGTAAAATATTCCCTGTCATTAATAGGGCTTGGCAAAGGGATAATAGCCATACATTACGATTCAATTCCAAATTCCTTTTGGTTACAGCGCATACAGATAACATATAGGAAAGCAGAAACAATAGAAAGAGATGCGAGTAATTCTCAATAAAAAGAGCCAGAGGCACAATGCCTCTGGCTCTTTAAAAAAGTTCTTTCTGTTGAGCTTATTTATTACGGCGCGCTTTTACTGCATCAGAAAGCTGACGAAGTACGGTTTCCGTATCTTCCCAACCGATACATGCATCGGTAATCGACTGACCATAAGTGGCCGCTTTGCCATCCACTAAGTCTTGGCGACCTTCAACTAAATGAGACTCAATCATCACACCAAAAATTGCTTCTTCGCCACCAGCGATTTGCTCTGATACGTCATCAGATACCAACATTTGACGTTTGAACTGCTTCGAGCTGTTAGCGTGGCTAAAATCAATCATCACTTTTTTCGGTAGCCCTGCGCCGTCTAACTCGTCTTTAATTTGAGCAACATGCGCTGCACTGTAGTTTGGCTCTTTACCACCACGGAGAATGATATGGCAATCAGGATTGCCAGCGGTTTCTACGATCGCAGAATGACCGTATTTTGTTACTGATAAGAAGTGGTGAGAAGCACTTGCAGAACGAATCGCGTCGCTCGCGATCTTAATGTTCCCGTCTGTACCATTTTTAAACCCAACAGGGCAAGAAAGACCAGAAGCAAGCTCACGGTGAACCTGAGATTCTGTCGTACGAGCACCGATAGCCCCCCAACTGATCAGATCCGCCACGTACTGAGGCGTGATCATATCTAGGAACTCACTCGCGGTCGGCAAGCCCATATCGGTAAGATCAAGAAGAAGCTTACGTCCAATACGCAGACCATCATTCAGCTTGTAGGTATCATTTAGGTAAGGGTCGTTGATCAGACCTTTCCATCCTACCGTTGTACGCGGTTTCTCAAAATAAACTCGCATCACAACTTCTAGTTGTTCACCAAGTTCATCACGTAATACTTTTAGCTTTTTACCATATTCAACCGCAGCAGCAGGATCGTGAATGGAACACGGGCCAACAATTACAAGCAATCGGTCATCTTTTCCTTCAAGAATATTGTGAATGGCATTACGGCAATCGAAAGTGGTCGAAGAAGCGGTTTCAGTCGCTGGGAACTTCTCTAATACTGCTACAGGTGGCAATAACTCTTTTACTCTATTTATTCTTACATCATCAGTTTGAAACATTACTTCTACTTCCTGGTTTTTATTTCCGACCCAATTTTTTGCCAACTGAACTCATTGCAACATTGTTCACAAAGCGAGCAGCATCAAGGGCTCTGGTCATTTTCTGTCTAGCGTTTAAGTAACTTATCGGCTTAGGCGTAGACTTGCAATCAGTTTTTGCAAATAAATGCAAATAAAAACCACCTGTTAACCACCACGCACAATGTAAAATAAAGTTTACGAAAAAAAGTTCAAAATAATCATCAATTTTCTTATGACCCTAAAAATCTTTACTACAATGTAAGAAATATCAGAAGTTTGTGAGGTGTTATTGGTTAGTAAATGTTGATCAAGTTCAAAGATATTGTTGCTTGATATGAAATGATTAGAATATTAAACTAATTTCTTATAAACGCTGGTTTTTTCTAATTTTTTGATAAAACGAAGTAGAAGTTAATATGCAATCAATACAAGGAAACATTATGAACAAAGTAGCAATTGCAGTAGCAGCAGTGGTAGCTGGTAGTAGCGCGCTTTTAAACTCTGCTCAAGCTGAAATGTATATCGGGGGCAAAGTAGGCATGACTACACTTGACGATGCTTGCTATCTAAATAGCCCTTGTGATGATGAAGCTTTTGGTGCTGGACTACATATCGGTTATGACTTCACCGATATCATCGGGCTAGAGTATGGTGTCGACTTCTTAGGCGATTACAAAGCTAACTTTAAGTCAGGGGCTAATACAGTTAATACGATCGACGGCAATTTAACGGCTTTAACTCTCGCACCTAAATTCAACTGGCACTTAAACGAATCTTGGAATTTATTCGCTAAGATCGGTGGTGCTTACATGATGTCTGATGACGAAAAAGATTTCGTTCCAACTGGCTCGCTAGGTGCTGAATACACTATCGACAGAAACTGGAGCGTACGCGCAGAATATCAACGCTATCAAGACCTGTCTGATGACGTATGGGACGACATGGACGCTAACTTCTTCGGTATCGGCTTTAACTACAAATTTGCGGCTGCGCCAGTGGTTGCGGCAGTTGTAACAGAAGAAGTGGTTGAGCCAGATCCAGAACCAGTGATGATGAGCAAAGTGCACAAAGAAGAGTACGGTACAGGTACGTTTGAATTCGACAGTGCTAAGCTAACAGACTCTGTTTCGGAGCGTCTAGACAACTTCGTATCATTCTTGAACGAATACCCTCAAGCTCAAGTAGAGATCACTGGCTACACGGATAGCTCTGGTCCTGCGACTTACAACCAAAAACTGTCTGAGCGTCGTGCTCAATCTGTTGCGGATTACCTAACTGCTGCAGGCATTGACTCAGATCGTTTAACTGTGAAAGGCATGGGTGAAGAAAACCCAGTTGCTGACAACAGCACTCGTGAAGGTCGTGAGAAAAACCGTCGCGTAGAGGTTGTGGTTCCTTCGTTTGAATATCAAGAGCTAGTTCAACCTGAATAAACATCTATGATACTTTATCTATGATGTTGTAACAGTTAATGGGGTGCGTTTGCACCCCATTTTGATCTCGCTTTATCGCTCTTTTTACGATGGTTTTGGAAAAAAGATTAACTCGTTATCTTGCACCATAACGCAATCCATACCCGCTGCATGCGCCGCTCGTTTACCTAGCTCGGTATCCTCGAATACAAGACATTGTGACGCTTCCAACCCAAGATGCTCGGCCGCCACCAAAAAGGTATCCGGAAAAGGCTTATGATTCTCTACATCACTTGCTGTTACCACAACATCCAACTTGTCCAATAAACCGGAGTGGCTCAGTAAGCGCATTGCACTTTCTCGTTGACTGCCAGTTCCGACCGCTATTTTCTTGTGGCCTAAATATTCTTCTAACACGATATTAGTGCACGGAATAACGTCCCCGTGCAGCTCCATAGCAGCGAACGTTTCCATTTTAAATGTAGCGACGGTTTTAGGATCTAATGAAAGCTCATGCACACGGTTTAGCTCCTCAACAATTTTAAAGCTCGGCATGCCCCCTAAACTGTGAAACCACTCCTGACAAAACGGAAAATCAAAGCGATCTGCGGTTGCTTGCCAAGCCGCCAAATGGGCTGGCATGGTATCTATTAAAGTACCATCCATATCAAATATGAATCCCTCATAGGGCCTAAAATCAATCGTGCTCATGTCTTTTCTTCTATTTGTACATCTGTGATGTTAATTTATCAGCTCTTTCAATCGTCCTTACCGGCATTTACTTATCATGCTCAAAATTTCGAACTCCGTCACAATTCAAGAGTGGGAAATTCAATTATCCCCAATTAGAGCTCAAGGAAATGGTGGCCAGAACGTTAACAAGGTAGCGTCCGCTATACATTTACGCTTTGATATCCGACATTCCAGCTTACCTGACTTCTACAAAGAACGATTACTTGCTCTTTCTGACAGTCGTATAACTAAAGATGGCGTGATCATCATCAAAGCGCAACAATTTCGCACGCAAGAACAAAATAAGGAAGACGCCCTGAATCGGCTTCAAGCTTTAATTAAAGCTGCCGCCTTACAGGAGAAGAAGCGTATTAAAACGAAACCAACCCGCGCTTCTCAACGCCGAAGACTTGATACCAAGAACAAGCATGGAGCGAAAAAGCAGCAACGTAAGAAAGTGCTGTATTAATGCATGTCGTTTTCTCGACATGTTAGTTGAACAACGTTTGCTAGCCCTTGGGAAATCTCATTGGATTTCTCTTTTTAGTTACTTATTCAGGAAACAACAATATGACTATTAGGCAAAAACTCTACTTCCTCGGAGTTATCGCCATTTTAGGCATCGTGGCCCTTTTGGGTACGTCATCCCATTTCGCCAATAAGAGCAATGAACTTAACCACGCCATCAAACTCGTTGGCGATCTAGAAATACGTTTACTCAACTTACGCAGAAACGAGAAAGATTTCTTACTGCGTAGTAATGACAAATACTTAAACAAATTTGATGCGAATGTTGATAAGTTTCTAAATACCGAAAAAGAGCTTGCGAGCATACTCACGAGCAATGAATTACCTTCCAGTCAACGATTCAAACAAGACCTCCTTGCATACCAAAAGGGCTTTCAGAATCTGGTCAGTGCTTACCAACGCTACGGACTTGATGCAAAGAGTGGCCTTCTTGCTGGTTACGAGCAAGCACTGTTAGAAGCCAAGCAACGCTCCGACCACCAGCAATTGCTGGCGTTGGTTCGTTTTGACTCTGCGGTCAAATCAGGTCAATTCAATAGTGATTTGCTTGTGGGGCTATATGCTCCGGAGCTCATCAAAACAGGTAAGCTAGTAGCGGCACAAAAACAAGTTGTAGGGGTCGCTTACGACCAAGGCCTACTTGGTGAAACTCGCGCATTATCTCATGCCGTAGAAGAGCAATTTGAAACCTTTTCGACAGCCCTTAGCTCTGCTGCTGCAAAGCGTGATGAACAAATGTCGACCATCAAGCAAGTCATTACTGCCCTGATCTTAGGTGTTATTTTCGCATTGATTTGGCAGATCTCTCACTCAATCAATACACGAGTAAACAGCTTGCTTGGTACCATTCGAAGCATTAGCGAAACAAACAACATGGGACTGCGCTCTGACTTGAAAGGCAAAGATGAGCTATTTGATATCAGCCACCACCTGAATGATCTGTTGGATAAGCTTGAGCAGTTAATTAGTGGCACCCAAGAAAAATCGGCGCAGTTAACGGCCAGTACCGATAATATGCATCGTGAGCTAGAAGGGGTTATGGAGCAGTTCCATACTCAAACGGACCACACTGCATCGATGGCTACTGCGGTTCAGCAAATGGTGGCAACGATAGGCGAAATATCGGAAAGCACGTCGGTTGCGGTAGAGGGTGTGCATCAAGCCGCGAATAATGCCGAACAAGGCCGAAGTGTTGTTGAAACTACTGTAACCAACATTGGTCAATTGACCAGTATTTTATCGAACAGTCAGCAGTCGATTGGCTCGTTGAACCAACATGTAGATAAAATTGGTGGTGCGGTGAACATCATCCAAGAAATTGCGGAACAAACTAACTTACTGGCTCTCAATGCAGCAATTGAAGCCGCGCGAGCAGGCGAGCAAGGTCGTGGCTTCGCCGTTGTTGCCGATGAAGTACGTGCCCTAGCTAGCCGAACTCATCAATCTACCGAGGAAATCACGCGAGTTGTTGTTGATATTCAAGCTCAAATGTCGACGGTCGTGGCGGATATTGATCAATGTAACGATCAAGGACAACAAACGCTCAATGCCTCTGAAAAACTGGATTCTAGCCTGCAGCAGATCATCACTGACATGCATGCAATTCAAGGCAATTCGGAGCGCATTGCTTCTGCGATTGAAGAGCAAGGTATCGTGATGAACCAAGTTAGTGGCTCAATCACCGAGCTTAACGCGATATCTGAAAACAACATGCAATCCGCTCAGGAATGCTTGCATGAAGTGAACTCTGTTTCTGCTCAAGCTCATGATATGGACGAAGCCGTTGCACAATTTAAAACCGCGCTAAAATAACCTTCCCTACAAATAAAAAGCCCGAGGCAATCATTGCTTCGGGCTTTTTTTCGACTTTAACTTCGTGCTCTACTGTGCACAGCGGGTGTGATTACTCATCATCAAGAGGAACCAGCTTGGTGTTGCCGCCATGAACTTTCTCACGCTGCCTTTGCACCAGAGCGTAGAAGCCAGGGATCAAGAATGTACCTGCTAGAAGCACACACAATAGACCACCAATCAGCGACACGCCGAGCGAGTTTTGGCTCACGTGCCCTGCACCTGCGGCGAAGATCAGCGGGAAGATACCCAGGATAAACGACCAAGATGTCATATTCACAGCGCGGAAACGTAACGTGCCTCCTTTAACCGCTGCACTATCGATATCAGCATCTTTTTCTTCACGTTCTTGCTTGGCGAACTCCACAATCAAAATTGCGTTTTTCGCCGCCAAGGCTATGAGCAAGACAAGGCCAATTTGCGCATACAAGTTAAGCGGTGTCCCAGTCAGATTCAACGCCAAGAAGGAGCCTAACGTTGCTACTGGCACCACCAAAATGATGGCTAATGGAATACTCCAGCTCTCATATTGTGCCACCATGAACAAGTAAATGAAGATCAAAGCCAGTGCAAACGCATAAATGGCTTGGTTACCCGCAAGTACTTCCTGATAAGCCATGCCTGTCCATTCGTACGTGTAGCCCTGCGGAAGAACCTCTGCAGCAACGCGTTCCATTGCGGCAATCGCATCACCACTAGAGTAGCCCGGAGCTGGTTGGCCTTGAATGATAGCACTGCGGTACATGTTGTAACGCCATGCCACATCAGGCTCAAACACTTGCTCGTAGCTCACTAGCGTACTTAGCGGAACCATATCACCGTTCGAAGAACGAACATGGAAACGCTCTAGATCTTCCATGCTGCTACGGTGCTGGCTATCAGCTTGCATGGTTACGCGGAAGTTCTTACCAAACATGGTGAAGTCATTCACATAAAGCGAACCTAAGTTGCCTTGCAAGGTTTGGAAAATAGACGACAGTGAAATACCCAACTGCTGTGCTTTCTCACGGTCGATATCAACGTAGTAGTGAGGGACATTCGCGCGGAACGTACTAAACGTGTAGGCAATTTCAGGGGCTTGGTTGGCCGCTTGGATCATTTCTCCCATGACCATCGACAAATCGGTACGGCTTCGCCCTAGCGTATCTTCAAGCACAAACTCAAAACCAGACGCTGCCCCCATACCAGGAACCGCTGGTGGCCCCATCGCAAACACAACCGCTTGAGGCAACTCTGTTGCAGCACGACCGTTAATACGCGCCGCGATGGCATTGGCAGAGTGCTCCCCTTGCAACGAGTTACGAGTATCCCAGTCATGCAGTTTGATAAACACAGATGCACCGTTTGATGCTGCTGCGCCTGTCATAAACGAGTAACCGTTCGCAACCGTCACGCCATCCACACCAGGTTCTTCACCAATCATGTTCATTAAATCATTGGTGACTTCTTCAGTACGAGATAAAGAAGCTGAATCTGGTAGCTGAACGTTAACCAGCAAAATGCCTTTATCTTCTTGAGGAACAAACGCTGTTGAGGTGGTTTTCGCAAAGAAAGTGACCGCCGCGATAGCGACTATAAAGAACGTCACGAGTAGCAAAGATTTCTTCACCAAGAAACCAGCGACCTGACCATAACGCGTTGTGATACGCTCTAAGCCTCGGTTGAAAGCCTGGAACCAGTTAGCCGTGTTGCCCCCACCCTGCTTCAATACCAAAGAACAAAGTGCTGGAGAGAGCGTCAATGCGTTAATGGATGAGATCACAACCGAAATACAGATGGTCAAAGCGAACTGGCGATACATGATTCCAGTGATACCCGGCAGCATCGCGACTGGTATGAATACCGCAAGTAGAACCAAGGTCGACGTGATGATTGGGCCCGTTACTTCTTTCATCGCTAGCAATGTCGCTTTACGCGGTGAAATGGTTGGGTCTTTCGCCATGGTGGTATCGACGTTTTCGATAACCAGAATCGCATCGTCCACCACGATACCAATCGCGAGGATCAAGCCAAACAAAGTGACCGTATTGATGGTGAAGCCCGTCGCCTGCATGATGGCAAACGTACCAATCAGAGAAACGGGGATCGCAACAACAGGAATCAACGTTGCGCGCGCGCTACCCAAAAACAAGTAAGTTACAGCAATCACCAATAGAATCGCTTCAATCAGTGTTTTGACTACCCCTTTGATCGATTCAGATACAAACACGGTTGTATCGTAGCTGGTCTCATACGCCATGCCCTCAGGGAAGTTTTTACTCAAGTCCTCAAGCAGCTCCATGACGGCCTGACCACTTTCTAACGCGTTCGCATCTGATTGAAGAGACAATGCAACAATTGACGCGTCCTGACCACGGAATTTACCGTTACCATCGTAGAACTTTTTGCCTAGTTCAACGCGAGCAACATCTTTCAGATAAACCGTGGAACCATTGGGATTAGCTCGAAGGACAACGTTCTCAAACTCGCTCACGCTTTCCAAGCGACCTTTGGTCACAAGGTTAAACTGAACTTCTTGCGGATTGTTGTATGGTGCTGCACCAACACGCCCTGCCGCAACTTGAACGTTTTGTTCAGCCAAAGCGGCGTATACGTCTGACGTGGTTAGCTTAAGGTTGGCCATTTTTTCCGGATCTAACCAAACACGCATTGCGTATTCGCCACCACCAATCACGTTAACTTCACTAATGCCTTTCGCACGAGCCAGCTGATCTTTTACATTCAAGTTAATGTAGTTAATCAAGAACTGATCGTCATATTTACCATCAGGTGAATAGAAGTTAAGGACCATCAGCAAGTCAGGTGAGCGTTTTTTCACCGTCACACCAACCATGCGCACTTCTTGAGGCAGTTTTGACTCGATCTGTGACACACGGTTTTGCACGTTTACTTGCGCCATGTCTGGATCGGTCCCAACATCGAACGTGACATTTAGGCTGTATGAGCCATCGTTCGCGCTCTTTGAAGACATGTAGATCATGTCCTCAACGCCATTGACCGACGTCTCTATGGGGTCCGCAATGGCCTGCTCGACAACTTCCGCACTCGCACCGGTGTAGTATGCCGAAACACTGACTGATGGCGGACTTATCTGTGGGTACTCCGCCACTGGCAAAATCGCCAGTGAGATCGCGCCTGCTAGCGTTAATATGATCGAAATAACCAGCGCGAATTTAGGTCTCTGAATAAAGAAACGACTTAACATAGTGCCCCCTACTGCTTATCTTCAGCAGGTGTTTGAATGCGCACTTCTACACCATTACGCACACGCTGTAGGCCCTGTGTAATAACCGTATCTTCCTGATCGAGGCCTTCTCGAATGATAATGCCTTGTTCAACCTGAGGTCCAAGCTCGACGTTACGACGCTCTGCCACACTTCCCTCAGCCATCACCATCACAAAGTCACCTTCTAAGTCAGTCTGTACGGCACGTCGTGGGATAACAATAACGTCTTTCGTGTTCTTATCTCTCAAGTTCACTTTGATGTGCTGACCCGGAAGTAACTTCTGCTCTGGGTTTGGCACTAGCGCACGCATTGCAATCGTACCAGTTTTGGTATCAATACGATTACCTAAGAAATCGAGCTTACCGAGATGCTCAAAAAACTGGCCATTTTCCAGCTCAAGCTGAACTTCAACTCTGTTTGATTCTGCTGAGCCGTCGCCTTTGACTTGATCCATCCCCATGGCTAAACGCTCACGCTCACTCACACTAAATGAAGTATGCACTGGATCTAAGCTCACCAATGTCGTCAGCACGCCAGATGAAGGAGAAACAAGATCACCAGTACTCACTTTGGTATCGCTAATACGACCGCTGAACGGAGCCCGGATTTGAGTATAAGAAAGGTTAACTTCAGCAAGCTTAAGCTGAGCATTTGCTGCTTCTAGCTCGGCTTTCGCACCAAGAAGTGCCGCAGTTAAGGCGTCAAACTCAGATTGGGAGATACTACCGCGAGGCAACAAGTTTTTACCTCGGGTATGGTCTAGTTCCGCTTTTTTTAGCGCGGCTTTTGCTTGTGCAAGTGCCGCTTTAGCGCTCGCGACTTGTGCTTCAAAAGAAGATGGCTCGATAGAATAAAGAAGCTGTCCTTTTTCTACCATTTGCCCCTCTTCAAAGTGACGAGCTTTTAAATAGCCAGAAATCTGCGCGGTAATATTGGTATCTTCTACTGCTTCAATGCGACCGATATAAGACTTGCTCGGTTGGTAGTCGATAACCGTGACATCCTGAGTCACTACGAGAGGCGCTTGGCCTTCCCTTTGGGCATTATTAGCTTCCCCGCATCCAGCGAGGATTGCTGTAGCCGCCATTAGTGCGACAAGTGGTTTCTTTTGCATGTATTTACCGTCTTTATAGAACAGGATATTGTTGAATTCCCATCAACCTTACTCCTTGCTGCAACTGAAAACTTCACTCAAAAGCCCCCAAAATGTTTCTAAATGTAAACATGAGAAACAAAAAGAAAATAAAGTAATTTAGTTAACAGTGATATTTAATGAACAATATACAAGCAGATCAATCATAACTATTTTATATACACTCTCAGGCATCGTGCATTTAGAGGCGCTAGGAAACGCGAATTAAGATATCGTATAAAGACGGAAAGTGAGATTCGGTGCTCAAGATAAGAACGTTTTATGGTTAAAAATACAAAAAATGACGCCTTCATACTCAAGACCCCGATTTTGACTATTTTTTTAATATAAATGGGTTATCATTCAATTAATTCAACGCCTTCGACAGAGAGGATGACTATGATTTCTAAATGGGCAAAACGCTTTTACCAGATGGCAGAACTAGTGGCGTCTTGGAGTAAGGACCCATCAACACAAGTCGGTGCAGTTATCACTAAACAGAATCGCATTGTATCTGTTGGATTTAATGGCTACCCGCACGGTGTTTCTGACAGTGTCGATACCGATGAACGCGAGTTGAAATATCTAAAAACACTGCATGCAGAAGAGAACGCAATTTTGTTCTCAAAACGTGATTTAGACGGATGTGATATTTGGGTGACGCATTTTCCATGTCCTAATTGCGCGGCAAAGATCATTCAAACAGGGATCTCACACGTGCACTGCCCTGAGCAATCTGAAGACTTTCTATCTCGCTGGGGAGATAAAATCCAAGTCAGCCAAGACATGTTCGATCAAGCGGGTGTGAAAGTCGACTGGCTACCACTAGAAGACATTGAAATTGAAGACAAAGACGTACGTTAATGTTTCGTTTTTGAATTTAAAAATAGCCCAGATGACTCTGGGCTATTTTTTCCCCATTCAATCGACAAGAACCGCTCGACCTGGTCTGTTAACCGTGTTTTTTCGCGGTGATTTCAGCAATTTTGACGATGACAAGCACTGACTTCTCCATCATTTCAACCGAAATAAACTCATGAATCCCATGGAAGTTAAAACCACCAGTGAAGATATTCGGGCACGGCAACCCCATAAAAGATAAACGAGCGCCATCTGTACCACCACGAATAGGTTTTATAATCGGCTCCACATCACACGCTTCCATCGCTTGCTTCGCTAGCTCAATGATATGCGGGTAAGGCTCAACCATTTCTCTCATATTGTAATAGCTGTCTGTTATTTTCAGTTCTACAGAACCATGGCGTAAGCCCGCGTTCATGTCATCAACGAGTTTCTGCATAAAGGCTTTTCGCTCTTCAAGGCCCTGACGATCAAAGTCTCGGATAATGTAACCAAGTTCGCTTCGCGCCACGCCCATTTCTGCCGATTTTAAATGGAAGAACCCTTCGTAGCCTTCGGTTGTTTCCGGAGTTTGATCTTGAGGCATTTGAACCTGAAATTTCGCAGCCAAGTTCATCGCATTAACCATTTTACCTTTTGCAGTACCAGGGTGAACGCTGACACCATGAAAAATCACATCGGCGTTTGCCGCATTAAAATTTTCGTATTCCAGCTCACCTTGCGGGCCACCATCAATAGTGTATGCCCATTTCGCGCCAAACTTTTCAACATCAAATAAATCTGCGCCCCGGCCAATCTCTTCATCTGGTGTAAAGCCGATACAAATGTCGCCGTGTGGAATGTCTGGATTTTCTAGTAACAGCGCGACTGCAGAGAGAATCTCAGCAATACCAGCTTTGTTATCCGCGCCAAGTAATGTAGTGCCATCGGTAGTGATAAGATTGTGGCCATGTAGATGATGTAAATCTGGGTATTGCACCGGAGATAACACTTCATCCCCCAACCCTAGCGCAATATCGCCGCCTTGGTAATCTTCAATAAATTGCGGTTTTACGTTTTTTCCTGAGGCGTCAGGCGCGGTATCCATATGGGCAATAAAGCCTATAGGCGGCACCTCATAATCAACGTTAGCTGGCAGTCTAGCCATCAAGTAGCCATTTTTATCTAATGTCACATCACTTAAGCCAAGTTCGATCATCTCTTTCTTAAGCGACTCAGCAAACACAAGCTGACCAGGCGAGCTTGGGCAAAGCGTAACATGTGGATTTGATTGGGTATCGAACGTGACGTAGCGAAGAAATCTTTCAACTAAATGTTTCATATTTATTCTCATTGTTTTTATACGATGAGGCTTTATCAACCATCAGTAAGCTGACCTTACCTCATCAAACCTCAAGCTATGTTACGCTTTTAGCTCAATAAGAATTTGCTTTGAATCATTTTTTCATAAGAAAGGCTAATGCACATCCCCTCGTCAATTGAAGCATGAATCTAATCTAATAATTCCTCAGCTAGTACTCGCCACTCTTTTACCTTACCGCGAAAATGACGCCATTGTTTATCGGTCATAGATTGAGAAATATCTAATGTCAGTTGATCGACCAGCACAAAGTTAGAATCAATATTTTTAGAAAGCTGCTCACTGTAATAGCTCTCTGGCTCGAACAACAGGCGCATAAATATATCCTGATAAGTGACAGCATTGGACTTGTTGTCGAACAGATATTCGAGCTCTTGATATATCGTTGCTCGATAACCTCTCCATAAAGGACTGTTAAGAGTGACTTGTTGAGAAAACGTTTGAGCTAATTGGCGCTGACTTTCTGATAGGCTTCCCAACCACTCTTCCATCCATTCTTCTGTGTTATCTAGAATAATTTCACGTATTTCATCTTCCGTTTTATCCGCATATTTTGCGTTTCGCTCTTGATAATGCTCTTGTACATTACTCAGAAATTCCCGTTCTTGATCTTTCGTTAACTGTAAACTCAAAGCAAAAAGGTCTGGTGCCGCTTTGCTTACCACTCTATCGTAATGCGCTCGCATTCTATCTCGATTTTCCTGCAAATAATTTAGGGTGATATCGCTCGCTTTTAATCTCTCAAGCTCTTTTAAATGATCGATATATAACGGTAACTCTTCTTTCTTATGCCATTCTGCTAACAATAATAAGCGTTCTTCGACCAAGACTTCTTGTTCACCTTGCAGAGAAACATAATCCTCTATGTAATCGATAACGAACCAATCGATATTGCTGTATAGAAACTTCTTCGTACATCCGGCAAGAAGAAATACGAAACAAAATAGAAGGCCATAACCAAGCACCTTATTAGATACACCCTGTAATTTAGTCACTTATTCGTATTCCCTTTTCTATTGATTAAGTTCTATACTCAACTTGTATCACTTAATATTGCGGCAAACTTACACCAGTGTGACAAATATTGATTGCCACCTTAATAATATATAGAGTTTGAAATTAACTTTTTGATCACAACTATCCGCAAAAAAGTGAGTTAGAGCGCAATTATCGGCTAAAAAACACACCGAACGACGCTCCCTATAACGGCATATAATTTGCATGGATGTTTTTTGGATGGTTTATGGAGGCGAAGTATGGCAGCCGCTGAGCAACTTGATACCAGTGTAGAATATGAGATTCGATATTTTGAACAGGGGAAAATGCACTGCATGAGAGTCATTGCTGAAAGCAAAAAAGTGGCTTATCAGTACTATTTAGAGTGCGGTAAGCACAACAGTGACTTGTACTCTATTCGCCCAGACAAATAAAAAAACCGCCTTAAAGGCGGTTTTTTATTATTAAAATTACGCTAAACGATTGATTCCATTGGTGGTTTGGGATTATTCTTCAACTGTATTATTTGATGTCGCCAAAGCGCTCAAGATAAAGAACGGTTGCCGCAGTACGAGAAGGAACTTGAAGCTTTTTAAGTAAACTCTTCATATGCACTTTAACCGTGGATTCAGAAATAAAAAGACGATCGGCAATCTGCTTGTTGCGGAAACCTCTTGCCACCTCTCTTAAGATCTGCGTTTCGCGATCCGTCAGCGTATCAAAAACGTCCTCTTGTCCTGAACGCTCACTCAAGTACTTAGATACTTCTTGGCTGTATGCTTTGTCGCCTTGATACGCTTGTTTTAGCAACTCAACCAACTCATCAGGCTCGGTATCTTTCAACAAATAGCCATCTGCGCCACTTCTAACTATTGCTTCTATGTCAGCTGGGCTATCTGATACAGTTAAGATAACAATTCGAGCTTCACAACCATCAGCACGTAGCGCTTGTAAGGTATCGAGGCCTGACATGCCTTTCATATTGAGATCAAGAAGTACAAGATCCAGTTCCAGCTCATGCGCTTTCGCTACCGCATCTGCGCCATTACTTGCTTCTGCAACGACTTCAAACTCAGGCTCAAAGCTTAAAAGTTGGTGAATACCTCGTCGCATGAGTGGATGATCATCCACCAGCATTACTTTACACACTGTCACTGTTTACTTCCTTACTATGTTGGAATTCTAGTTTTACGGTACAGCCTTTGTTGATCGATGCTTCAATGTGAAGATCGGCATGCAGCCTAGCGGCTCGCTCTTGCATGATACTCATACCGTAATGATTTAATTTTTCGTCTTGATGTTCAAAGCCTATTCCATCATCGGTAACGGTTACTGTGACTTTTCCATCATTATCAAGACATTGAATGTGAATATTATCTGCTTGCGCATGCTTGATGGCATTAATTGCTGCTTCTCTTATCAACTGTAGTAAATGAACCTGCTGGTGTGCATCCAGTTCAGTTGAAGAAAGTCTATTTTTTAACGTAATGTCAGCGACGGTTTGTTCGTTGAGCGTTTCGACCATATCTTGCAATGCTTGGCCAAAACTGCCCTCTTTAATCGTAAGACGAAACGTCGTCAGTAATTCGCGTAGTTGGGTATAAGCAGCAGATAAGCCCGTATCCAACTCGGCAATGACTTGATTCGCCTGAGCTATCGCTTTTTCATCAGGCAAATTCTTTACGCTTCTCTTTAATAAAGCGACCTGAATTTTTAAATAAGAGAGTGCTTGAGCTAATGAATCATGCAGTTCCCGAGCAATGGTGGCTCGCTCTTCCATCAGTAGGATTTGTTCTGCTTGGCGTTGGGCTCGATTGTAATACACGGCACGCGATAAAATCTGCACAAAGTTGTCAATCAGTGCCTCATTCGGACAAGGTAACCCGGCCTTCCAATACAAATAGCCTAAGTGCTCACCGTCCAACGTTAGAGCCTTACTGTGGCAATCTTCATCACAGTCGTGGCAGCACTCTTCCCCTTCCATCAATATCCAACTCGGTTCTCCCAATTGCTCTATTTCAAGTTTGACCGCTTTAATGCCTTCAAGACTTGCAATATGTTGTAATATGGCTTGGAAGTTATCCTGATTAATACGCGAAGCCGTTAACTCTTTCGACGAGTCATACAATACTTCTAAAGACTGATTCGCATGCTGTAATTTACGCGTTTTTTCATCAACCGCTTGTTCTAGCCCTCGGTATAACTTACCAAGGTCCGTCGCCATCCGATTAAAGGTTCGAGTCAGGATCCCCATTTCATTATCGCTGGATACATCAAGCGATATATTAAATGAGCGATTCTTAATTTGCTCGCTAGCAAAAACTAAAGCACGCAAAGGCCGTACAACTTCGAGGCGCACAAAATGGACAACAAACATACTGACACAAAGGATACCGCCTAACCCTAACCCGCCAATCCAAGCTAAGTTAATCAGCTTTTGCTCCGAAAAGCTTTGCAGCTTAAATACAAACTCATCGATCTGCTTTACAAAACCAGCCACTAGGAGTTGGTACTCCGCCGGGTTGTCTCCTCTCAACACCGACTTGAGCTCATGCCATCTCATAATAAGACGGTAGTAATCATGAGTAATGTCTTCTGGCACTGACCAATGCTGGAGTGCTTTCATGGAAGGTGAGTATATCGAATGTTCAAATGCGTCAATATGTGAAGAATAGTCAACAGATTTAACCTGAATATCATTCGCCAGACGGTAGCTTTGCATTCGCATCGAGCCAGCAACATTGACGGCTTCTGCATCATTCAAGCTTGACGCTAACGTAAAAATTGCAAAACCAGTCGTAGCAACTGAAAGCAGCAAAATAAGAAGCATCGCGGACGCAATCGTGCGCGTCACTGACTTTTTCACATTTTTAAACAATCTGAGTTCCTCGCCCATTAACAACCCTATTTGTACGTGCAATGAACCCATTACCTTTCAACTTTATCAATATGTGATCACCTGCGACGGAATTTATTGATCCAAAACAATATTGCATCCCATTTACCTCCTAAGAGGTATTTATACAAATATGTCAAAAACTACAATTTCGTTAGTTTAAATGACAGTTTATTAATGAAAATTGTGGACTATGCTTAGTTTGGGTTCCAAGTTTCGAGGTGACTAAGTGGTAGACCTTTTCAGAAGAAGACTCTTTGCAAGAAAAGCGCACCCCGACAACGCCGTACGTTTGCCTTGGTTAACCAAGCCAGAACAGTTTACGGACGATTGCACTCGCTGCGGTAAATGCATTGAGGCCTGCGAAACAAAGATTATAACTAAAAGTGATGGCGGATTCCCTTCGGTCGATTTTTCTATTGATGAATGCACATTTTGTTATCAGTGTGCAGACGCCTGTCCTGAGCCCCTTTTCTTGCCAAAAACAGAGCAACCTTGGCAAGCGAAAGCAAGCATCAACGATAGCTGCTTAGCAAAACAAAATGTCGAATGCCGAAGCTGTGGGGATATGTGCGACCCAATGGCAATTCAGTTCAAATTAGAGCTGGGGAAAGTAGCACAACCCAATTTAGACCTTGATGAGTGTAACGGCTGCGGCGCCTGTGTTTCAGTGTGCCCGACTTCATCCATCAATGTGAGCAATATAACAGCCTAAGCCGTATGTCGTCGGCCAAAGGCAATAAATGAGAGAGCTATATGTCACTAAATGAAGTGCATATTTCAAGTTTGGTAGTACACGTACTGCCAGAACATCTGGACGAAATCAAACAACAGATCGAAGCACATGAAAATGCGGAAATCTATGGTGACAGTCCAGAAGGCAAGATTATCGTCGTGCTTGAAACCGAAAACCAAGGTTTTATCACAGACACTATCGATGCCATCAACAATTTACCGAATGTCTTGAGCACGGTATTGGTTTATCACCAAATCGAAACTGGGCTTGAAGAAACGGATGAAGAAGACACTGGAACACAACATTCCCAAATCGAGGGTGAAGTATGAAAATGACAAGACGTGCGTTTGTGAAAGCAAACGCGGCTGCATCAGCTGCTGCTGTCGCAGGTGTGACACTACCAGCATCTGCAGCCAACCTGATTGCAAGCTCTGATCAAACCAAAATCACATGGGACAAAGCACCTTGTCGTTTCTGTGGTACAGGCTGTTCTGTTCTTGTTGGTACTCAAAATGGCAAAGTGGTAGCAACACAGGGTGACCCAGAAGCACCAGTAAACAAAGGCCTAAACTGTATTAAAGGCTACTTCCTTTCTAAGATCATGTACGGTCAAGACCGTCTGACTCAGCCGATGCTGAGAATGAAAGATGGCAAATTCCACAAAGACGGTGAATTTACACCTATCTCTTGGGATGACGCTTTCGACATCATGGCTGAGAAATGGAAAGCTTCCCTCGAGAAAAAAGGTCCAACAAGCGTAGGTATGTTTGGCTCAGGCCAATGGACAGTAATGGAAGGCTACGCTGCGTCAAAGCTAATGAAAGCGGGCTTTCGTTCAAACAACATTGATCCAAACGCTCGTCACTGTATGGCTTCTGCTGTAGTTGGCTTTATGCGCGCATTCGGTATCGATGAGCCGATGGGTTGTTACGATGACTTTGAGAACGCAGACGCATTCGTTCTATGGGGCTCGAACATGGCAGAGATGCACCCTGTTCTATGGACTCGTATTACTGACCGTCGCCTAAGTCACCCTCACGTTAAAGTGAACGTGCTTTCTACTTACTACCACCGTTCATTTGAGTTGGCAGATCACGGCTACATTTTTAATCCACAGTCTGACCTAGCGATTGCTAACTTCATCGCGAACTACATCATCGAAAACGATGCGGTAAACTGGGACTTCGTGAACAAGCACACTAACTTCACTCAAGCAGATACCGACATCGGTTACGGCCTACGTGACGATGATCCGCTACAAAAAGCAGCGAAGAATCCTAACTCAGGCAAGCTAACGTCTATCTCTTTCGAAGAGTACAAAAAGTCTGTTGCACCTTACACCGCTGAGAAAGCCTCTGAAATCTCTGGTGTTGAAAAAGAGAAGCTTATCGAGCTTGCGAAGCAATACGCCAATCCAAATACAAAAGTAATGTCACTTTGGACAATGGGTATGAACCAACATACTCGTGGCGTGTGGATGAATAACTTGGTTTACAACATCCACCTACTAACCGGTAAGATCTCGACTCCGGGTAACAGCCCATTCTCACTAACGGGTCAACCATCAGCATGTGGTACCGCTCGTGAGGTGGGTACGTTTGCTCACCGTCTACCTGCAGACATGGTAGTAGCTAACCCGAAACACCGTAAGATTGCGGAAGACATCTGGAAACTGCCAGAAGGGACGATTCCACCAAAACCTGGCTTCCACGCCGTATTGCAAGACCGCATGTTGAATGACGGCGTTCTGAACTGTTACTGGGTTCAATGTAACAACAACATGCAAGCAGGTCCAAACATCAACACAGAACGTCTTCCAGGTTACCGCAACCCAGAAAACTTCATCGTTGTGTCTGACCCATACCCGACGGCAACAGCGCAAGCAGCAGACCTTATTCTTCCAACAGCAATGTGGATTGAGAAAGAAGGTGCTTACGGTAACGCAGAGCGTCGTACTCAAGCTTGGTACCAACAAGTGGGCACGGTCGGTCAGGCAAAATCTGACCTGTGGCAGCTAATGGAGTTCTCGAAACGCTTCAAAATGGAAGAAGTGTGGCCTGAAGAGCTTCTAGCGAAAGCGCCTCAGTACCGTGGTAAAACCATGTACGACGTACTATACCGCAATGGTAATGTCGACAAGTTCCCTATCGAAGAAGCTCGCGAATTGAATGACGATGCTCACCACTTCGGTTTCTATGTTCAAAAAGGTCTGTTTGAGGAATACGCAACGTTTGGCCGTGGTCACGGGCATGATTTAGCACCATACGACCGTTACCATGAAGTGCGTGGTCTACGTTGGCCAGTTGTTGATGGTAAGGAAACACAATGGCGCTTTAAAGAAGGTTCTGATCCATACGCAAAAGAAGGTTCTGGTTGGGACTTCTACGGCAATGCTGACGGCAAAGCGAAGATTATCTCTGCACCATATGAAGCGCCACCAGAAGTGCCAAACGATGAGTTTGATATGTGGCTATGTACTGGTCGTGTTCTTGAACATTGGCACACAGGCACCATGACTCGTCGTGTACCTGAGCTATACAAAGCAGTACCAGACGCAGTATGTTACATGCACCCTGAAGACGCAAAAGCGCGTAACGTTCGTCGTGGTGAAGAAGTACTCATGGCAAACAAACGCGGCGAAGTACGCGTTCGTGTTGAAACTCGCGGTCGTAACCGTCCGCCAAAAGGTTTGGTATTCGTACCGTTCTTTGATGCACGTATTTTGATTAACAAGCTCATCCTAGATGCGACTGACCCACTGTCTAAACAGACAGACTTTAAGAAGTGTCCAGTCAAAATCACTAAGATTGCTTAACCTTCAGATACCGAATGCTACGGCCGTCACTATGGCGGCCTAATAAAGAATTTAAGCCATAAAGGCGGAGATGAAATGATGAAAAAATTACTTGTCGCACTTTTATCTGTAGGTGCTTTAGTGACAGGCATTGCGCAAGCTGAGTTAGATAATCCAGGTGGCATTGGTGGTCTAGAGTCTCTACGTGGAATGTCTCAATTGGAAGACACACGCCCAGCAGATGAGTTCAAAGACTTCCCTAAAGATCAGATTGTTGAAGATAGCTTTGTTTATCAACCACCGTTGATCCCACACAGCATCCGTCACTACGAAGTGTCGTTAAATGCTAATAAGTGTCTTGCGTGCCACAGCTGGAAAAATGCAAAAGAGTCAGGCGCGACTAAAATTAGCGTAACGCACTATGTAAACCGAGAAGATGCTGTATTGGCGGATATGTCTCCTCGTCGTTACTTCTGTTTGCAATGCCACGTGCCACAAACTAATGCTAAGCCACTAGTTGAAAACAAGTTCGAGGCAGTTGATTCGCTTCAGTAATTGAAACGCGAGTACGAAGAGGTTATTTATGAAAATACTTAAAGCGTTTTGGAAAAGACTGAAGAACCCAAGTAAAGCTGCCGCTGGTGTGGTTTTGTTCTTAGGTTTTGCTGGCGGTCTTTTGTTTTGGGGCGCATTCAACACAGGTATGGAAGCAACCAACACAGAAGAGTTCTGTTCTGGCTGTCACGCACCAATCGTTGCTGAAATTCAAGAAACAATTCACTACTCTAACCGTTCTGGTGTTCGTGCCATCTGCTCAGACTGTCACGTTCCTCATGAATGGACAGATAAGATCGTTCGTAAAGTACAAGCATCCAAAGAGCTATTCGCTCACTATGTTCTGCGTACTATCGATACACCAGAGAAGTTCCAAGAGCGTCGAGGACACCTTGCTGAGCGAGAGTGGGCACGAATGAAAAAGAATGACTCTCTTGAGTGTCGTAACTGTCACGAGTTTGATTATATGGATTACTCTCAACAAGGCTCACGAGCAGCGGAACAGCACTCTACTGCGCTAGCTTCTGGAGAGAAAACCTGCGTAGATTGTCACAAAGGCATCGCGCACAAACTACCGGACATGAGCGGCGTTGAAGGCTGGCACTAAGGAGACTTCCCATGAGTACTTTAGAATCTGTAATTTGGCATATCCTTGGCTATAGCGCCATGCCTGTGATTATTCTTTCCGGCTTTGTGGCAGTAGCAGCAATCTCTCTCTGGCTGCTGTCATTTGGTAAGGATAAAGAGGTGTAATGTAACGCACTTCTACCCGTCAACTTGCCTATTTGTTGACACTAAGCGCTGAGTATCTACTCGGCGCTTTTTTATTCACCGTCACTTTCGGCCCAAAATGTCCTCAACCGATACATATATTCAATCGGTGTAATAAGGTAGTCAGTAACGACCAAAAAAAGCGACCATAAAGGTCGCTAAAATTTACTGCTATAGGGAGTTGTTTAAGACTCTTTTACTGGCAGAACCTGCTTGACGTATTGCCCTGGCGCTTCATCGATTGCTGGGTGGTCTTCCGAGCCAATAGGGAATGGTTCGACTTGCTCTTTTGGATTGAATTGAAGTAGCCATTCATTCCAATGTGTCCACCACGATCCCTCTTTGTGCTCGGCATTATTCAACCACTCGTCAGCCGAATCATCCAAAGTATCGTTCAACCAATAACCATACTTATTTTTCGCTGGAGGGTTCACGATACCCGCAATATGACCCGACTCACCGAGAACAAACGTTTTGTTGCCACCAGTGTTCAGGGCACCACGATAAGTTCCCTGCCATAACGCTATATGGTCTTCTTTCGTTGATACGAAATAGCTAGGAATTTTGATCTTGTTTAGGTCAATCCATACCCCACCAATTTTGACGCCTTTGTCTTGCACTAGCTTATTCTCTAAATAGAGCTCACGAAGCAAGAAGTTATGGGAGGCAGCACTCACGTTGGTGCTGTCACTGTTCCAGTACAACAAGTCAAAATCGACTGGGCTGTTGCCCTTTAAGTAGTTGTCTACATAGTAGTTCCAGTACAAGCTATTTTCGCGCAGTAAGCTGAATGTGACGCTTAATGAACGACCGTCCATATACCCTTTTGCGTTGTTTTGCGCCTCAATTGCACTCACAATGGTGTCATTGATGTACGCGCCAACTTCTCCTGGCTGAGAAAAGTCGAGCAATGTGGTGAAGAAAGTCGCTGATTTAATACGCTTCTTCATACGTTTTGCCGCATAGTACGCAACCGTGCTCGCCAGAACCGTACCACCAATACAGTAACCAGCCGCGTTGATTTGCTCTTGGCCCGTTATATCTTCAATTGCGGCGACGGCTTTGACGACGCCTTCTGTCACATAGTCACCAAACTCTACATGCGCTTGTGCCTTGCCTGGGTTACGCCAAGACATCATAAATACGCTATGTCCCTGCTCTAGCAACCATCGAACCATTGAGTTCTTCGCTGTTAAGTCAAGGATGTAGTATTTATTAATGAAAGGCGGAACGATGAGCAGTGGCGTCGCATTCACTTTCTCTGTTAGAGGTCGATATTGAATCAACTCAAACAATTCGTTTTGAAAAACCACATCACCCGGAGTGGTCGCCACGTCATCACCCACGCGGAACGCATTGTTGTTCGTCATACGAATTTTCAAAATGTCCGCACTGGACTCAACGTCTTCTTTTAACTGCTCTAAGCCAGCCAGAAGGTTTTGACCGTTTTGCTCAAGTGTCAGTTTCAAGAGTTCTGGATTCGTCGCGATGAAATTCGAAGGGGAAAGTGCATTGATGGCTTGACGAGAAAAGAAAAGTATTCGCTCTTTAGATTTTTCATCCAAACCTTCGAATGACTCAATTGTATCTAAATAAGTCTTGCTGAATAACAGGTAGGATTGCTTAATGAAGCTATACATCACCTCATTTTGCCACGCTTCATTAGAAAAACGCTTGTCCCCTTTTTCTGCTTCAATGATCTGTTTTTGGTTACCCGCCAACGCGACATTCTGCCAAATTTGTAGCTGCTGTTCCCACCATTCTGCTTGCAGTTTTAAGATCGCAGCAGGCTGATTTACAGCTTGTTCGAAGAGTTTGGCAGTGTCTTCCAAGTTCACTTCTTGCATGGCCTTATTTAAAGGAGAGTTCACGACTGCCTTGTTCACTTCGAAATCATGCCACCACTGTTGATTGGTTTGTTGAAGCTGTACAAGATAGTCCGAAAAGAAGTGCTGAAACATAGTCTTACTCCTATATTCGGAAAAAACAACGCCGCCCAAATTAGGGTCTAGAGACCCTAAGGCGGCGAGAATCGGACAAATTACGCTGGAGTAACAGTCTTTAGATTTTCCGAAGTCATTTTCTCAACGTCTTCTTTGAACTCCTTTGCAATAGCTTGAAGCTTGTTGCTGTCGTCCATCATTTGTTGAGAAAGCTTAGTAAGAACGCTTAGTTGCTGGCTGTTGAAAGCAGTCAATGACGTTACGTCTTTGATTTCTGATGCCGCTTTCATTTGGTTCAGGCCTACTTCGCTGTAAGTACGAATTGCATTCAGTTGAAGCTCAGTCAACACTTCTACGTTTTTTGTCACTAGCTTGTTGAACTTCAAGTAAGGTTCTAGATTTTTTTCAGTTTGATCGCTAAAGGTTTTGAAGAAATCTGTGTACATGGTTTATCTCCTAGAGAAAGAATTAAAAATGTCCGTTTAAATAATTACTTAACTGCTTTTATAACCACAGCCGTCCCCATGCCGCCGCCCACACAAAGTGATGCGACACCATATTGACCATTTTGCTTATGAAGCTCGTGAACAAGCGTCACTAAGATTCGGTTGCCCGATGCACCAAGTGGGTGACCTAGCGCGATAGCACCACCATTAAAGTTCGCTTTATCTTGAATCGCGTTAACAGGAACTTGGTTGGTTTCCGCCAACTGATGAATCACGCCAAGTGCTTGCGCGGCAAATGCTTCGTTTAACTCGTAAACGTCAATGTCGTTTACCGTTAATTCTGCTTTTGCTAATGCTTTATTGACTGACTCCACTGGACCTAGACCCATGATTTTCGGATCAAGCCCCGATTGCGCATAGCTTACGATCTCAGCAATAGGCGTGAGTCCATGCGCTTTAACTGCGCTCTCAGGCGCGACGATAATTGCACTCGCACCATCGTTAATACCTGATGCATTCCCCGCAGTCACAGTGCCTTCACGGTCAAAAGCAGGGCGCAACTTGCTTAACGCTTCCATAGTCGCATTAGCCTTTGGGTATTCGTCGGTATCGAATAGCACCGTTTCACGGCGTTGCTTTACTTCTACGGGCACAATTTCGTCTTTGAATTTACCCGCTTCGATTGCCGCCACCGCTTTCTGTTGGCTAGACAGCGCATACTCGTCTTGCTGTTGACGGGTTAGGCCGATTTCTTTTGCAACGTTTTCTGCCGTCACACCCATGTGATATTGGTTATAAACGTCGGTTAAACCGTCCGCTACGAGCAGGTCTTTCAGCTCTAGGTTGCCCATTTTGTTGCCATCACGAATACTACTTGGCGCGGCAAACGGAATCTGAGACATGACCTCAACACCTGCTGCAACAACAATCTCTGTATCACCACTACGGATATGTGAAACCGCATCCATGACGGTTTTCATGCCACTGCCGCAAACCATGTTTACACCATACGCAGGAACCGCGTCCGGAATCCCAGCGAACAATGCCGCCTGACGACCGACTCCCATGCCTTGACCTGCGCCGACAACGTTGCCAACAATCACCTCATCAATCTTATCACCAGTCAACTTTGCCGCTTCTAACGCGCCTTTAATCGCTACTGCTGCCAAATTGCCAGTAGAGGTATTTTTCAGACTGCCACCAAAGGCGCCAATTGGAGTGCGCTTCGCTGCTACGATAAACACTTTTTCCATCATCTTCTCTCCTTAGTGCATGTATAGGCCGCCATTCACCGACAAAGTCTCACCGGTGATATAGGCCCCTGCATCGCTGACCAAGAAGCTCACTGATGCTGCAATTTCTTCTGGTGTAGCAAGGCGTTTCATTGGGATTTGATTCGTGATGGACTCCAATACTTCTGGCTTCATTTGCTCAACCATTGGTGTACCAGTGTAACCTGGCGCAATAACATTTACTGTCACACCCGAACGAGCACCTTCATACGCCAAGGCTTTAGAGAAACCTATCATCCCAGCTTTCGCCGCCGAGTAGTTTGCTTGACCAAACTGCCCTTTTAGGCCATTGACTGAGGAGATGTTAATGACACGACCACCGCCTTTTTCGCACATCGCAGCGAACAGAGGTTGCGTAACGTTGAATAGACTATTGAGGTTGGTATTAATGACGTCATTCCAAGCTTGCGCAGTCATCTTTTTAAACACGCCATCACGTGTGATACCTGCGTTGTTGATAACGACATCAATGGTCCCTTCTTCCTCAAGCAATTGCGCTAACTTTGCTGCACACTCTGCAGTGTTTGTTACGTCCAACTCAAAAAGGCGAACCTGATCTTTGGTAAACCCTTTACTGTTGAACCACTCCAACGCACATTCATAGTTGCCTGTGAAATACGTAGCGATTACACGGTAACCATCATTCACTAATTGAGAGGAAATAGCAGAACCAATTCCGCCTTTTGATCCGGTGATCAAAGCGACTTTCTTCATCGAAGACTCCATTCTTAACGGCATTTAAAAAAGCAAACTAAATACACTGATGAAATAAATCACCAACTGACGTGTTTATTTATTCTTTTGGCTATCAATCCTGTGATGCCTTTTATTTTAAGTTAAACCAGAAATATTACATTTCAAATAAAAAACTAATCCATTTGCATAAGATTGATTTAGATCTCATTAAACATGAAATGTTATAAAATGGTTAACTCTTTATAAGTCATTGTTTTAAATAAAATAAAGTTAAACACAAGCTTATCAGAACATAAATTTAAGCATTATTTATCAATAGGTTACATACCGAACAGTGGACGTTACATCATCTCATGATTTCAGATACCACTCTCATGCTCAGAGTTGTTCTCTATAAATACGATTAGAATAATAATTCAAATATCAATATAAGCAATTGTCAGTAATATCATTTAATTACTAACTTAAATGATATTTAAGACAGTATAAACTTAATTTTATATTTATAGTTTCGCTTATGAAAAGTGGTATATTTAGAATGTAAACAATAGAAGAAAACGTCTCATTTTGGTGCAGTTCGCACTATTATGACGCAGCAATTAAAAAATAATTTCAGTTTTATTTTAAATATCCAAATAACATCAATTAACTAGCATTTAACGTATCGAATCACTTTTTATCTATTGAAGTACCGGTACGGTGCAATATTCGATGGTGCCATCTCCTAAAGCAATCATCTAGATTCTTTAACCCAGTAAATTGATGTTATACCCAAATGACGTCAAGATGCAGAAATCGTGTCAGTGACATGCTCCGCAGGGCGAGTTTCCTTATCCCACAGCCTTTGTTAACGATTTTTGATTTAGAACCACTAGATCTTCAAATCGTTGCCGTGCCTGTGAGCCAAGTCATTCTCGCTGAACCTAGCACCTTGAGGTTATTTGGGGATATTTGGGGATAGTATCCTTTATCAATTTGCACTATCTTTGTGGCTTCTATCAAATCACTTAGTTATCAACAAACATGAATCTTGCATTGCTCAGTATGTTCATCCCTACCTTCTTTTTTGTCTCAATTACACCAGGAATGTGCATGACGCTCGCCTTAACGCTAGGAATGAGTATCGGTTATCGCCGCACATTATGGATGATGATTGGTGAACTCGTCGGTGTCGCGCTGGTTTCAGTCTCGGCAGTACTAGGGATCGCAGCGATCATGCTCAACTATCCTTGGATGTTTATCGCACTAAAGTTTATTGGTGGCGGCTACTTACTCTATCTTGGTGTAGAAATGTGGCGATCTCGAGGTAAGTTAGCAATAAATGTCGATAATTTAGAAAAACCCAAAAGTGGCAATGTCGCGCTCATCATGCAAGGCTTCGTTACCGCTATCGCAAACCCAAAAGGCTGGGCATTTATGATTTCTCTACTGCCGCCTTTTATCGATCAAAATGCGGCTCTTGCTCCACAGCTGATCGTGCTTGTCTCCATCATCCTTCTTTTTGAGTTCATTTGTATGTCTCTGTATGCCACTGGTGGTAAAGGACTGAAACGCGTGTTGGGTCAATCAAAGAATGTGCGCCTGATGAACCGTATCGCGGGCACTTTAATGATGGGGGTTGGTGTTTGGCTATTACTGAGCTAAAGCAACGCTGGAAATGATGAAAAATATCCTAAGAAAAATTACGCGAAACATAAGTGAAGTATTAGATTTTCAGGCCCGGGTTTGGGTCGTAAACGTTTATGCTGGAGAACACAGAGGCGAATCTTACGTTGTAAACGAAGACAGCTTTTCCGAGCCATTGCAATGGATGAAAAAGAAAGGTTATCACACATCCATGTTGCGCCTGGTTGAATCGATGAAGCGCTCTCAAATCATTGAGTTCGATTTAGGTCACGTCAAACACCGCCTGATGCGTGTGAAATAGCACAAAGTAAAACGCCACTCAAACTGAGTGGCGCGAGCACTTTTTACCTTCAGCACCTCGTATTACGGCGCGGTATCAATCTCAACAGGCAAGTAATGCTTCGGTTCGAGCTTGAACAGTTCAGGTAATACGGTACCAATGGAAATGGAAGACCATGTACCTGATAGCACACCAATAAACATCGCTGTTGAGAAACCCGCTAGCGGTGCTCCCCCCATAATCCATAGTGCACCAACAGTAATCAGTGTTGTGCCTGAAGTCACCATCGTTCTAGAGAACGTCGCGATGACAGCCTGGTCATTGATGTCTTCCATTTTCCAACTTTGTTTCGCGATCAGTAGCTCACGAATTCGATCTGAAATGATGATCGAATCATTCAATGAGTAGCCTAAAATTGCCAATACGGCAGCAAAAACCGTTAAGTTGAATTCCATTTGGGTAACGGCGAAGAAGCCGAGGACGACAATTACGTCATGAGCCAGAGCAAATACAGAGCCACTCGCTAAGCGCCATTCAAAACGGAAACACAAGTAACCAAGGATGCTCAGCACACAAATCAATAGTGCTAAACCGCCTTGGTCAAACAAATCCTGGCCAACTTGAGCACCAACAATACTGTTGCTGACGACATCAACTTGATGTGAAACTGGCTTTAATACCTCTTCCACACTTGGCAGAGTTTGCCCTTCTTCAGGGGCGGAGTAGCGAATGAGCCAACGACCATCTTCACCTGTGCGGGTGACAGAGGTTGATTCACCAAGTTTTGGTTGTAGTGCATCCAGCAGATCGTGGTTAGTTAACGACTTATCGACTTTCACTTCTGTCACCATACCACCAGTGAAATCCAAGCCGAGATTCAACCCTTTAAAGCCCAGAGCACCAAGTGCGATCACCGTCAAAACGATAGAAACTAGCGTAGTGAAGTGGCGAATTTTACGAATATTTTGTTTTAGCATTTCGACCATGATTAAACCCTCACATCACGACGGGCATCTCGGCCCCAAATTAAATTGATCATTGCTCGAGAGGCAAATACGCCTGTAAACATACTGGTTAACAAACCTAATCCGAGTGTTAAAGCAAAGCCTTGGATTGGACCGTTACCGATGGCGTATAAAATCACGGCGGTGATCATGGTAGTAATGTTGGCATCAAGGATGGTCGAGAACGCGCTATCAAAGCCCAGATCAATCGCTTGAGCGAAACTGCGGCCTTCACGCATTTTGTCCTTAATACGTTCGAAGATAATAACGTTGGTGTCCACTGCCATACCAACGGTTAACACCAACCCTGCAATACCTGGAAGCGTTAGCACCGCACCTGGTAACAAGGCAATTAAGCCAAGCAAACAAAGCATGTTGGCACAAAGCGCCACGTTCGCCACCCAACCTAAGCGGCGGTACCAAAGGGCCATAAAGGTCAGTGTTAACCCCATACCTAAAGCAAGTGCCGCAAAACCATTTTCAATGTTTTCAGCTCCCAAAGAAGCACCAATAGTGCGCTCCTCTACGATAGTAACCGGGGCTGTTAGCGAACCCGCACGAAGTAATAGCGCTAACTGCTGCGCTTCGTCCATGCTGCCAGCGCCGGTAATACGGAATTGGCTACCAAGTTGAGATTGAATAGTCGCAACGCTAATAACGCGCTCGCTGCGCTCCGTTACGCCACGATCGTTTGTCTTGTATTCGCGGTAAACCGTCGCCATTGGCTTGCCAATATGCGTTGCAGAGAAATCACTCATCTTTTTACCGCCCGCGTGGTCAAGCGAGATGTTAACTTCTGACATACCCATATTGTCGACGCCTGCACGAGCGTTAACAATGTGCTCACCCGTTAGGACTGGTCGTTTCTCCAGAACAACAGTTCGGCCATCGTTATCTTTCAGCACAAGATCTTGGCCGCTTCGCGCTTGGCCTGCATCTTTCACTTCGTAGAATGCCAAACTCGCAGTGGCACCAATAACGTTTTTCGCTTGTGCTGGGTCTTGTACACCTGGTAGCTCAATACGAATGCTGTCTTTACCCTGACGCTGAACTAATGCTTCCGTAATGCCTAGCTCTTCAATACGACCACGCATAATCTTCAAGTTTTGTTGCAATGTCGTTGATTGGAACTCTTGAATATTCTGCTCACTTGGCTCAAGAACAAAACCGCGAGACGAGCTTTTCACCACCCAACCTGGATAGTTTTGACGCAAGAATTTATTTACTTCAGCCAGGGCGGTATCACTCTCACTGTTTACCGCAATGCGGTTACCACTTTCTGCGCGAATTTGTACACCACGCACGCGCTGATCTCGCAGGCTTGCTTTGATCTCATCGATCAAAGCATTACGTTGCTCCTCAAATGCTTTATTTACGTCGACATTCAAGAGGAACTGTACCCCACCGCGAAGGTCAAGACCGAGTTTGATTGGGCTAAAACCCATCTCATTCAGCCACTCTGGAGCAACAGACACATATGAGAAGGTAATGCTGTCTTCTTTATTTAGCTCATTGTTTAGTAACGCACGAGCTTTGCTTTGCGCATTTTCATCATCGAATACAATGGTCGTTTTGCCATCTTTTTCGATGATTTTGTCTGCTGAGATATGATTGGTTTTCAGTAGTTGATTCAACTGAACAACCGACATTTCACTGCTGTTTTGGTTTGAAAACGTTAGCTGGATCGATGGTTGCTCACCGAACCAAGTCGGAATCGCGCTTAACGTTAAGATAATGACCGTCGTGATTAATACGACATATTTCCAAGCTGAATAGTGATTCATCAGCTTTCTGTTCTTTTGCTGCTTTGGTGTTTTTTTCATGTAAACATCATCCCTTCACTACGAAGTGAAGCTTTTAATAACAAGGCTTAACACACGACAGATGTCCCCAGAATAAATTCAGGGTATGAAATGCTCAGGACGGTTACGCCCTGTTGAATACAATCGTCGTGTTAAGAGTGCACAATGGGGCAAATAGATGGTGTTTAGGCAGAAAACTGACTATTGAGTGCGACGTACATTGCGTTGGTCTCTTTCCAACCAGAAATGCGATGATCGCTTGTGAAATGATAAAAAGTGTACTGGTTTTGACGCCAATTGATATCCATCAGGCTGTAGGCATAACCTGCGTCAACATAGAAAGGCGTGTTTAGGTCACCAACAACGTCAACATGCTCATCATCGAGGCCTTCACGTAAGTGAGAAACCCAACGTTGAGTATTAAATAGGGCTAGCGTATCAAGTCTTGCGTGACTTTCAGAAATCGGAGACTGCGTCGTTTCTTCTGAGACTTCAGAAAAATCGATTGAGGTATTTGCAAAAGCAATACTCGCAACAAATGGTTGCAGCTTAGAAAAGTAAGGTAAATGAGCTTTCTGATCGATTTGCGCAGCAAAAACATGCGCTGGTAGCAATACCATCGCAAGCAGCATAAAAAGCAATTTTTTCAAGCAAATCTGAGACATAAGAACTCACTAAAAACAAAACGAGTCGAGTTTTTTCACTCGACTCGATGATAGTATTCCTATTAATTATGGTTCACAACTAAAAAGTTATAAATCTCTAGAGGCTTTAAACTAAAGGCGCTCTGTTAGCGGTAAAAGATATCGCCTTTATCGACATCTAAATAGATTTTGTTCTCTTGCTCCAAACCACCACAATAAATGAAGTACACATTGCGCTTGTCATAAGTAACCGAACGAACCCAGCCACCGAGCTCTTCAAAATCACTCGGATCACAGGTTTCATCGTCTAACAATTGCTGGGTTTTCTTGCGGAAGATGTCCAAGTGGACTTTTAAATCATCCGACTTCTGCAAATATCCATCCAGTATTTCTAAACGCTCTTGTTCTTTAATAACTGGCTCTGCATCAGATAATCCTTCGGCATTCAACCACTCAGCTTTTTCTTCACCGCCCTCTTCATAAACAAGGTAACCAGAGATTCGATACCAACCATCCACTTTTTCTAACACCGATACTTTTTCTCCCTTATAGAGCGTATCGACAACCAAAGCATTAGCATTTGGCTTATTGTAAGCATTGATTCGACGCTCAATGACATAGTATTCGGTCACTTCAGGAGGGGAGGTTTCTAAATCCAGAATCGGTTTGGATATTTCTTCTTCCACTGGCGCTTGCTCCACTTGCGCAGCTTTTGGCGCCTCAGGTTCATCTTTCTGCATAAAGAAGAAATAGTATCCAGCACCCGCCCCACCGAGCAACAGTATGACAATCAATGCGATGAGAATTTTCTTCATGTACTTTTCCTTTTCATTCTTTGTTCTTATCTCACCGGCAACACGCATGTCGCGGAAATTTGGGTATATACTCAAAAGGGTCGGTCAACTAACGCGAGCAATAATGATCAACAAACTCAATTGGATACTGTTGTTTCTTCTGTTCCCCATTATGGGGCACGCCAATATTCAATGTAACCCGTCGTCGTGGAATGACAATCTTACCCAATTCAATCGTTTAGAGTCCAATTACAATAAGCATGTTGAGGTATTCAATGCACTTTTAGCCGAACATAAGCAGCGCCAGTTATTGTCCCAAACCTTTTCCCTACATGAACTCGTGTTACTTTGGCGCGCCCGCTCGAACCAAAATGCGTTCAAAACTCAATTAAAGGCCTCCATTCAATATAAAGAAGAACTCACGACTAAAGCTAATGAGTTGATTAAATTGAGCACACAATCTCAATGGTCAGCAAATGGATGGAAGAAACTTGCCCAAAAGTGCCGTGAGTCAAACGAAACTGCCAACCAAATCACTGCGGAGTGGTATAACACCAACGCTTTGCAACTTGCCGAGGATTACAAACGCCTTTCTTCACAGTACCAAGCACTAGCGCAACTCTATGATAAAGAAGCGAGATCGCTTCAATACGCTCAAGATGTTTCGAGGTAAAAATCGAGCCCGTTTTGAAAAGACGATGTCGGGTTTTCACTCCAATATTGGACGTTATTCGTGCTTTAATTCCCTCTTTTAGTGATCCCAACGTTATATGTAAAAAATGGGACTGTTCCCTTTTACAAACTTGACTAAACCATGACCAAGAGAGGCAACTTATAGAGACATACGTCACAATAATGCTTTACTTATGGCCAATTTTTGGTTAATTTACCCATTAATAAAATTTAATAAAAAGTCACATTTGGCTGGAGATGATGCTACAACCATGGTTATCAATCGATTAAGTAACAGGGACTGTCCTAATGCTACCAAAGCCAAGTTTTTGTCAGTAGTTAGGCACGTAAAAGAGTTTGGTTCAATCAGCGATTTGGACCTTTGTAAAATCTTCGGAGAAACAATTTGGAGTGATGGGAGGGAATACCATTCAGCTGCGTTCTCATTCAAGGTTGATAGATACACAGGTAACTGTGAAATCTCACAATACAAGCACCAATAAGGCTTAAGAATTTATAAGGCGGAGTTAGGAAACTGATTCCGCTTTTTTGATCATCGCGATCGTAAAGTCGTGATCGGAATAACCCTCGATCAATTGTGCGTCTGGACATAGCCATCGGCAATAGCGTAACACCCCAACTTTATTATGCGATGCGAGCATTCTCATGCTCGGCAGCTTTTCTTCATCCAATAAGTTAAACACGCACCCTTTCTCTGCGGCCCGGTACATTTTCTCGATCATCTCAATGGTATGATTTGGATTCGCGGATTGATAATTCAATGATCCAGAAGCAAAGACATAATCACTACGGGGCAATAGCAACGTTGAAAAGTCACCGCATACGAACTCACTTTGAGTACGAAAGTCCCGCTTTCTGGCCTCAGAGATAAACTGTTTTTGCTGATCAATGCCAATATAACTTTGGGGGCGCAGATTGTTGAACTCAATAAACGCTAATAAGTCTCCGTAGCCGCACCCAATATCTAAAAGACTTGAACCGTCTAACGTTAACCCACGGCACAAGGCTTCAAATCGACTGATTTGGCTGTACTTATCTCTCCATCCCAGCGTTCGCGCTCTGTCTGTACCGAACTGTCGGTATCGCTTTCGGTGATAGTGAGCAATCTTAAGTCTATCGAGAAATTTCATCTTTCTTATGCATAAATCGGCAAGCTTCCATTTCCTTTCACTTGTCTAATCGCCAAGTGCGTATGGATATCTTTTACGTTTTCTAATCGTTGTAGCTTTCTAGTGAATGTTTCATAGCCAGCGAGATCTTTGCTGACCACTTCTAACAAATAATCATAAGCCCCTGATACAACATGGCACGAGATCACCTCGTCCATTTCAACAACAGCATGTTCAAATTCATCAATCGAAGAAGCTTGGTGGTTGTTCAAACTGACTTCAACAAATACGGTCATCGCAATACCCACCGTGTCTCTGGACACAATGGCTCGATAACCGCTAATTACGCCCTCCTGCTCTAAACGCTTAATGCGTCTTGCACAAGGTGATGCCGATAATCCTACTTTGTCAGCGAGCTCTGCCGTAGTCAGGGTTGCATCCTTCTGCATCAAGTTGATCAGTTGCCTGTCAATTTTGTCCATTTTTCCTTCCATGCCAATAATCACTAACAATTGACATTTATACGCGCTTTATCACCAACATCAAGCTTAATTACGTCAAATTTTGCCTCCCTTTGGCACGAGTTTTATTCAACAATTAACACATCATTTACAAATGGACATGCCGACAATGATCTTGGGATACGCAGCTATATTAACGACCTTACTGCTTTGGTCTGGTTTCTTTATTTCTTTAAAAGGGGGCGCAATTTCTAACTTGCAGCCAGCCGATATCGCGTTAGTTCGCTTTCTAATCCCAAGTTTAATTCTATCACCATTTGTGATTAAGCATAAGCAGGCGCTTCGCGTCGTGCCTAAACGATACCTAACTGGTGTTGTGGTAGGGAGTGGCCTGCCCTACCTGCTAGTTGTCGGCACAGCTATGCACTTCGCTCCCGTGGCGCACGGCAGTGCATTAGTACCTGGCACTTTGCCATTGTTTGTTTCTGCTATCGCGGTGTTGTGCTATCAACAGTCGCTGAGTGCTCACCGCTTAATCGGGCTTTCTACGGTGTTGTTAGGGATTTTTGTATTCCTTCTTTCTAATAGCGGTGCAGAGTACAACTGGCCTCAATTACAAGGCCACATCTTGTTTCTAACCGGTAGCATTATGTGGGCTGTTTTCACCATCAGTGCTCGTGTTGCTAACCTTAATGCGCATGTCTGTGCTGGATTCGTTGCAATCGCGTCTTTGGCACTGCTCATCATTGCGGTTGGCTTCGGATGGGTAGATAGTTACCTAGCGATAACGCCGATCAGTCAGTGGCCGTGGGAAGAATTATTTGGCCACGCGATGTTGCAAGGTGTCGGCGCAGGCTTAATCGCCTCTTTTACCTTTATCTATGCAATCCGAATTATTGGCGCCGAAGCCAGTGCTGCTTTTGGGTCATTAACTCCAGTCGTAGCGACACTTCTTGCCGTTCCAATTTTTGGTGAACAACCAGATTCACTTACTTGGTTAGCGCTGATGCTGGTAACCTGCGGCAGTATTGTGGCAAGCCAAATCTTTATGAAAGATGGAATGAGCCAAACTTATCGCCCACCACTTCACAGATAGCGATAATTTTACAAAAACTTTTGTCCTACTATCTTGAATAACAAAATGGCGTTTTGATAGCCTCGATTTAACCAATAATTAAAACGCCAATGTAATGCCTGCCACTCATACTAAAGATGAACTGCATAGATTCCTCAAACCGGGAATGAAACTTTCGACTAATTTCGAGTTTGGGCCTAAGGACCAGTATACGTATTCCACCACCTATCTTGGGATGAAAGAGAACGCGTATTTGATTCTTGATATACCGATGCGTTTGCTTGAAGAGCAAGTGATGAGAAAACTCCCAAACGCCGATGTCATCGTGCGTGGTGTATCAGATACGGAGTTAGGCCATGTCATTGCATTTAAATCCAGTGTTCTAACAACTGCGGTTCGTCCTTCGCCCCTTTTATTTATTCGAATTCCAGGAACATTTGCAACCAAACCAGTCCGGGAACACGAACGATATAAGCTGCAAATGGATTGTAAGATTGTTCACGCGGGGAATGTTTACGACGGTAGCCTTATCGACTTCTCACTGGCAGGTATTGGTATCTCAACCTTTATAGAGCCAGAATTCAACGTTGGTGAAAGTGTCACTATCGACTCTTCTCTAAGTCACTATATCGGAGAAGAAAATCGGTGTGTCATTGCCAACATTAAGAAGTTGGTGAAAGGCTGGGTAATAGGAATTAAGTTTGAAAGCCCAATAGCGATGAGTCACGAGCTAAAAACAGAGTTACTGGAGCAGTCCTTTCTAACCAGTAACGTCTGAACTTACTGCTGGCTAAAGCGCGTCGCCTCAAAGCTGTTGAGCACTCTGTGCACCGCATAGGTCACGAGCAGAGTGACAACAATAGCAAACAAAATACTACTCACGCGATACAGCGCGCTGAACATTAAATCGCCATCCGGAGTAAGGTATTGGCCAAATAAAATACCTAATGTAGTTAATCCGCCAAACCCAGCTCCTGACCCACTAGACTCTTTTACATGCATATAGCTGAACATCATCGCGCCAATCCACAGCAATGGGACGATAAACAGCAAGGTATCCGACCAATCGTATAGTACGAGCTGCCCAGCAATACCAAAGGTTACCCCCATCAAGGTCCCCATTGCTCTTTTGCGCGCATACCCTAAAGCACCGTTCCAATGCATAGGAAACAATAAAAGCAAGGTTGTCGCCTGAGCGGACATAGAATCACTGAGGTCAAATAGCTGGAATACAAGGAAAGACATTGTAGCGATGCTCGCCCCCATAAGGGCTTCATGACGCATGCGGTGACTCTGTTTAGGCTGAGATGGTTTTGCCGGTGGCTGACGAGGCTCTGCATCAGGGATCAAAAATGTCACGACGTAGGCCACGATCACTGAAATAACGTTCGCTTGTAAGTTGCTGAATATTAGATCATTTAAGTCGGTTGTTGGATAACTCGCAAAATGCAGCATGATGCTCAAGCTCAGCACGCTATTTGCCCCAAACAGGAATAAGCTCCCTTTTGACATACAGGCGAACTTATACAAAAACAACCCGAAGGCGATGATCGTCATCATGCCAGGATGTCCACCAAATAGCCCACCAAGAATACCGACCTCCAATCCGCATACGACCGCTGAAAAAATCAGCTGTCGTGCAGCATGCAGGCTCATGACTGGTACCATTCCAAGTAACAACATCGGTGTTACGGTAAAAAATACGCCATAATTCCAGCCAAAGACCTTACATAAGGTGAAGCCAATGGTCGCGCCAGTTGCAATGCGCAAACACTGACGGAAGTCGTTTTCAGACATGGGATGATCCCATAACTTCATATCGCCTCCCCGTTAATAAATGTAATGAAGAAGACTCAAAAATCGGATCTGACATCTCGCTAACCAGCCAGATAACGAGTTTTCTGGCAACAGTTGCACAGTCGCACGAGCCCCGGCCGGAAATGCGCGCTGTTGAGGTTCATCGATAGCTAAATGTAAACGTAAACGCTGCGCGTCTCTCACCCAACGGTTTGAGTCTGTCGGTGTCGCTAAGCGGCCATCTGCATCAAACTGGCCTGAGCTTACCCCTGCATCCACACTCGTAATACGAGCTTCAAATACGTCACCTGGCAAGCTATCAAAGGCCACTAACGCCCGACTGTTCTGATTGAAGTGTCGCAGACTCTTTTCACGAAAGTCGGCAATAATATCCACGTCATCCGAGACTAAAGCCACAAGAGGCGTACCAGCTGCCGCATAGGCACCCGTTTCCAGCTGCAAGTTAGCGACAACGCCATCATGTTCAGCAATTACTTTAGTGTAAGACAGATTAAGTTCCGCTTGTTTTAGCTGGTTTTGTGCCACGCGGATATTTACATTCGTTGCACCTAAATCGCCTCGGTTTACTTCCAACTCTTTTAAACGAGCGCGCGCGGCCAGTAAGTTTGCTCTGGCTGCCGTTGCACTACTTTGTGCGTCATCACGCTGTTGTTGCGAGGTGCCATTGCGATGAAACAATGTATCAAGACGTTTGGCTTCGCGAACTTTTTGCTCGGCGACAATTTTGCTTGCTTCAACGTCCGCTTTTGCTGCTGCAATAGAGGCATCAAGCTGTTCATTATTTTGAATCACACGCTCAAGGTTAAGTTGAGCCTTTTCTACGGCGAGCTGATAAGGCTGTGGATCAATCTGGAATAGTAGATCGCCTTGGCTTATTTCTTGGTTGTTGGCAACATAAAGATGCGTAATCTGTCCGCTCACACGGGGAGCTACTTTAGTTACCACTCGCGTTGCCATTGCCTGAGGCGTCAATGGCATGGCGAGATCTGCGACTAGAAAATAGGCAAAGACAAGGACAAACGCGACGCAAGAATACTTGATCCAACGTGCGAATTTTTGATCTGGAGTCATAGGCGTTTACTTCTCTTTTAATTCGGGTTTCTGACTTATTCGCTAAGTGAATCAAGTGCATTTTGAGCAATCTGATCTAGGATCAATGAAAGCTTTTGAAGCTCTTGGTCATTGATTTCCGTCAGTAGCTTGCTCCGTACTTGAAGAATTCGAGTCTCCATTTGCTTGAGTAGGGTTTTACCTTCTTCTGTAAGGCTAACAATACGTGCTCGCTTGTCATGCTCACTGCAATGGCGAGTGATCAGAGATTGCTCTTCTAATAGCTTTAATGTGCGCATCAGCGATGCCAACTCAATCTCAAGCGCTTCAGCCAAATGCTTCTGACTAACGTTGTCGCCCATTCGATAAAGTTTCCATAACGCAGTCCAACGCGGGTACGTCAGGTTTAAAGGCTCCAACTCGCGATCTGCAACCATTTTCCACAAACGGGCAACACGAGATAACTTTTCAGCCAGAGAAAGGTCGCGCAAACTGTTGATATCTTGAATCATAAGATCTACTCAATTACTTAGCTTGCTAAGTAATATAAAATAGTTAGCACGCTAAGTAAATAAGTTTTTGTGATTTAAATCACATAGAATATGCTATTGGGGAACAAGTTTGCGTAACGCAACGTAGTACTTGGGTTGAATAGTAGTGATATACGACACTAAAGGTGATATCAGCACTCCTGGCTTATCAACAAGTGAAGCATTGAGATACAAAAAAAGCACAACCCTAAGTTATGGCGTTATGCTTTTCGGTTTAGTGAGCGATTGAATTATCAATTAAGGCTCATAGCGAATGAGTTCATCACGTTCGTTCAATTAAGAATCGCTGCTTGAAGTCAACAAAGGCTTCATGCAGCGCATTTTCTTTAATCGGTTTGAGCAATACGTAATTCGCGCCCGCCTCCATAAACGCATCACTGGTTTCTTTCGCCGTATCGGCAGTACAAGCATAAATTGGCGTGCCTAACTTCAGCTTCTGTCGGATCTCTTTGGTTGTTTCAATTCCTCCAAGATGCGGCAGTTGGTTGTCCATCAAAATCAAATCGTAAGTATGATCTTTTAAGAACTCCATCGCTTCCAATCCATCTTTTGCCCAATCAACCTGCATTTTGTACTTGTTACAAAATGCTTTGAGAATGAAAGCATTAGTATGGTTATCTTCTACCAACAGTACTTTTAGACTCTCTGCGAATAACTCACCAGGTTTAACTCTCAAGCTTGAATCAAGAGGGGTGAGCACTCGCTCACGATCTTTCACCGGCATTGTAATAACAAAGGTCGTACCCAAACCTTTTTGACTGCGTACTTGAACGTCACCTTCCAGCATATCGACGAGGCTTTTCACAATGGCCAGTCCCAAGCCACTGCCACCGTATTCTCGAGTGGTCGTTGCTTCCTCTTGAACGAAAGGTTCGAACATTTGGTCGAGCTTATCGGGCTCTATGCCGATGCCCGTATCCGTAATTTCCACTACCAACACACTATTTTCGGCGCCGTAGAACTGCTCTAGTTCCGCATGCAAGCGTACGCTGCCCGAGGGGGTAAACTTAACTGAGTTACTGACTAAGTTGAATAAAACTTGGTTCAGACGAACTTGGTCAGTAAAGATTTCAACATTGGGATCAATCTTGTTTTCAATGACGAGGTTAACGCCTTTATTTTCGCAAATTGGACGATAAATGTTTTCTAACGTTCGAATCGTGTCAGTGAAAGAAAACGGGTGCTTTTGAATATTAAACTTACCCTGCTCAATCTTCGAAAAATCCAAAATATCATTCAAAACAGCAAGTAAGTGCTCACCACTATGTCGAAGTACGTCAATTTGGTTATTCTGTTCTTCCGTTTCGACAGAGTCTTTTAATAATTGAGCAACTCCTAGAATGCCATTGATTGGCGTTCGGATTTCATGGCTCATTTTAGCCAGAAAATCGGCACGTGCTTGGGCGGATTTTTCTGCCTCTTTACGTGCCAAGTTACTTTGTTTTTCCGCTTCAATAAGCGTCGTAATATCCTGACCTTGAACAATGATACCGCTGATATCACCGTCAACTCGAATCGGCGATAAGTTCCAGCGATATACCTTGTCTCCAATTGGTACATTGACGCCAGTTAACGTGGCTCCTTGAGCTGCCATTCGCAGGTGCGGCATCAACTTTTCTTTGAAGCCTTTAAACACTGGGTGCATGGTTTCAATGTCGTTTTCCATGACCAATTCTTTGCGGGCTGCCGGGTTGATTTGGATGAGTACACCAGACTCTGACCACACCATAATCGGCGATAACGCAAAGTTAAACAGATCGCGGAATGAACGCTTTTGCGCTTCCAGCTCTTCAAAGGTGTTTTCTAGTGTCGAACCAATATGATCGAACTCCTCGATATCCGACCCGCCAAACCGTTCGAACCCTTTTTCTTCACGAGCCGAACGAGTGTATGCCATCAACGAGCCAAGCTCTTCGACAACTCGATTCTCAATCCACTCTTTGGTCATCAACGCAATCATCACCATCCCGATAACCGAAGCCAGCATCGCTAAAAGGTGCTGGATTTGCAGCGTCACAACACTCTGATTGTCCTGCACGGTTAGTAAACACAAATCCGTCGTGGCAGCATTGACTTCGATAGGGGTTTTAATGATCAACAACTGGTCAAGCTTTTGCTGAGACTCTCGCCGCTTCAGAACATCAAATATCTTGTACGCTTCATCTCCGACTAGTGAGCTAGCTAGTGGCGTATCGTTGGCCACCAAAACAACATTATCAACGTTCCCTTCGTTTTTTAGTCTTTCCATCAACCCGAAGTTGTTATCTAGAACAACAACATTGTAAGAATACCCCATCACTTCACCGGTTTTAGGTTGTAAAACCGGTACACGACGCAGTAACAGATGGCGAGTTCCCATTGGGGTATGTGAAGGAAGGTAATACCAATTGTTGCTAAAAGTCACTTGGCTCGCGAGATCATTGAGAATCAAGTTATTGATGCCATAGAAATGCGCATTCCCATCGTCCCAAATAATGCCTTGATGATCGGTGAGAAAGCGAAACTCTGGCGTATGAGAAGGATCACTCTGGTCAATACTCATGAAAAAGTAATTGAGAGCTTCTTCATCCCGTTCTGTATAAAAATCTAAAACAACATCACTCTTCGAGTTACTGTTGTGATGAATCTGAATCGCAGCAAAATGGCTATCAAAAATATTAAGAATCAGCGCTGACGTCTGTTGCTTAGTTCTATCCACTTCTTGCCAAATAATTTGCTTCGAGAAGTAATAACTCTGAACGAAGATGCCTAAAATGATCGGAGCAAGTACGAGAATGATTATTTTCGTAATAAGCGTCGACAATGAGCGACGCTTTCTTGTTTTTGATGTAGTTGTCATCAATTGTCTGAGTATCTAAATGCGCGTTTTCTTAATGCTTCAATTCTTTCTGGAGAATCAGATTTCGTGACGACTTCAAAATCACCAGAATAAACGGTTGGAACGGGTTTCCCTTCAAGATCCCACTTAATCGCTTCTGCCATTGCAATGCCAGTATCATCGTTCATACGCATAACAGTAACGTCTAACTCCCCTTTCGAAAGCGCTTCTAATTCTGCAGAGCCGCCACCCCAGCCGTTGATCATGACATCTTCACGCCCTAATTCTTTCAGCGCATCAACAGCCCCTAGCGCCACATCTGTAGAACACGCATAAATAAAATCGACGTCAGGGTATTTTTCCAAACTCGCTTTTGCTGCTTCATACCCAGACTGCTTTGTCGCTTTGGTATAGTAAGCAGATTGTAGTTCAAAGTTGTTATCACGGTTGACTTGATTGATAAAGGTATTGCCTCTGATATCGCTGATATACCCTTCTGAAAAGTAGAGCACACTATAATGGCTCTGTTTTGGAAAACGCTTACCAAACTCCACGGCAAGCTCACGGCTGCCTTCAGCATGATCAAAACCAACATAAAGGAACGGTTGGTGATCCTCCCAATCTCTTACCGGTGTAGTGATATTTTGTAAGATCAACTTGGTTTTCTTTGAGTCTAAGACGTGTTCAACAAACTTACGATGCCTAGTGGTATCGAGAGTGAAAATCAGATAATCGGAGTTGCTCTTCAGCGCTTCCATTAAAGACAAACTTTGTTGCTTAATATCTGCGTTGGGACGGGTAAATACTTGATTAAGTTGATAGTCGATATCGAGTTTATCTAAACGCTGTTCAAATGCGTCTATATTTCGAATCCAATAATCCGAAATCTGTTGGCCTGGATAAACCACAGAAATTTTTAACGGACGCTTTTTGTCTCTTTCAACCGGAACAGGAGTCTCTCGCACGGCGTCAGCCAACGCATTCGTTAACTGCTTCTGTTCTGGAAACTGGTCTAAAAATTCTTGATATGCCCAATACCCATTGAGGACTTGAGTGGCTTGCGCTATCGGCGCGACAGTGGCCATTGACATCAGGGAGAATACTAACGCTTTTTTCATCTACTGCTCTTTTAGCTTTTTATGAGCCTTTTTCAGCTCTATTCGTTACCTAGCCGAGTCATCCTTTACTCTTGTAATCTACCTTCCTCTGAGTGCCTGTTTCAATAATAAATTGGTTCTTAGTCTGAGTTGGAACGAATAAACGTTTATTGTGTACCTAATTGCAAGGTCACAAAATATCATTTCTCCTTTTCATACTCTGAGTGTTTAAACAGAACACCAACCCATTATGCGTCAGTTTGTTCTTACATGGTACTCCAAAACTAAAAAGAAACCGCCTCTGTGGACGGTTTCTTTGTTATTCGGCATGTCGCGAACGCTTATTTCGATAAAGCCATTTCTAACATCATCTGCTGATTTTCATCAACGACAATACTTGCTTTTGACATAACGAGCAGCTCTTTCTTAGCTTTTGTTAGTTGCTTAATATAATACTCAGCCCGCATGGCAAGCGTCTTTGAATCAAAATCCGAAGACCACTCCAATACCAAGGGACCTTTTCCTTTTAAAGCTTTCGCTCCTTTGCCCGTTTGGTGCTGATTGAATCTTCGCTCAACATTGTTTGTGACACCGCAATACAGCGCATTGCGGTTATTTCGTATCAAATAGACACTCCAACGCTGCGCTGTATTTTCAATCATGAAAGTAGTGACTCGACCTTAGCTTTGAGTTCATCGAGCTCTTCTTTAAGCTGAGCAACTTCGAGCTCTAGCTGGCTGACTCGATCAGAATTAGAGCCAGCCGCTGACACTGGCGCTGGCGCTGCAAGCTCAGAGACGTCAACGCCGCCACAGAACAAATGCATATAGCGTGACTCTCGCTTTCCGGCTTCACGCGGTAACTTGACCACTAATGGCCCTTTGTCTTCGCTTGCTAAGTGCTCCAGAACCGTTTCAACTTCTTTTACATCATGAAATGTCGCGAGACGATTGGTACGAGTGCGAATTTCCCCAGGCGTTTGAGCACCACGCAAAAGCATACAGCACACGATTCCCTTCTCTTGTTCTGTCAGTTTTAAATCACCAAACTCCGTATTACAGAAACGGTGCTGATACTTGCTAACACGGCTGTTAAACGCACTTTCGTCACTGACGAGCCTACGCTCAATTAGAGCATCAACGGCATCGAGAACGTCTGACTCAGAGAGCGACATTACGGGATCACGGTTGCTTTTTTGATTACACGCGTTGGTTAAAGCGTTTAGGCTGAGGGGGTAAAGATCTGGGGTGGTGACTTCTTTTTCGATCAAGCAACCAATGACTCGTGCTTCAATTGCCGTTAGCTCAACTTTCATAATGCATTTCCTTATTATTTTTGCATTTGACTTGGTACCTAAATCGCTTCGAAATCATGCATCATACATTGGCAAAGAGATGCAAGAAGCGTTAACGATTCAGGTGTCGGTGTCAGGCTAAAGCATAGCGCAAGACCTGGCACCCTTTGCGAATCGGGTCAGGTATCAATGCTCCGAGAGAATTGGCACTTTCGTCAAATTGCCATCTTGATCAACCATCATGATTTTTGAACGATTCAGCTCAACTTCGATGATTTCGAGTTGCTCGCGAGCGTTGATATACGCTGTTTTTAACTTTTCAGCCACAGAGCGAGTGGCTTGCTCATTATCTTGACTACTTACTTGCTCCGCAGTGTTCCCAGAGTCCATATCAAGTTCATCATTTTGCATTCAATGGTGTTGATAATATAGTGAAGGCCACGTTATGACAATGCATCGATGGATTCTACGATGTTGCCCAAAACTCGATTAAAGAAGCGTGATTATGTAGACACATCGCAATTGGTTGAGAAATGTTCAACTCTGCATTGTGATTGATCTAAAGACTGTTATGCCACTGGATGTTGTGCTTTAATCGAGGGAGATATTCATAAAATTAGGAAAGAGAACTATGAGTAGCGTATTTGAAATCGTTAACCAAGCTCGTCGTAAAAACAAACTAAAACGTGAGCTGCTTGATAACGAAAAGAAAGTTCGTGATAACCGCAAACGTGTTGACCTTCTAGAAAACCTTCTAGATTACATCAAACCAGAAATGACTCACGATGAAATCGTCGCAATCATCAAAAATATGAAAGCAGACTACGAAGATCGTGTTGATGACCACATCATCAAAAGTGCAGAAATCTCTAAAGCACGTCGTGACATCAGCCGTCGTATTCGTGAACTGACTGAAGAAGACAAGCAAACTAGCGGCAAAAAATAAACACGTAAGCTAGATTTTTCAACCCCGAGTAAGGCTACCTTCCTCGGGGTTTATTTTTGTCTCTAAACTAAGCGCCGTGTACAATCAATCCAACTCTTATTCCTAACGCATTCAGCTTTCTATGTCCTCAACTACGACAAGTACACAACCAACACTTGCAAAACAATTATTTACGATGACTTGGCCAATGCTATTTGGCGTTCTATCTTTAATGAGCTTTCAGCTTGTAGATAGTGCGTTTATCGGTCAGCTCGGCGTTTTACCTTTGGCCGCTCAAGGTTTTACTCTTCCGTTGCAAATGGTCATTATCGGCATTCAAGTCGGTTTAGGTATCGCCACGACCGCTGTCATTTCTAAAGCGCTTGGTGCGAATGAAAGTCGTTATGCCAAACAGCTCGGTGGCTTAGTTTTGATGATTGGCTCAATCGGTGTAGCCGTTTTTGGAGGGCTAATTTGGCTTTTGCGCTACCCCATTTTATCTCTATTAAGTGCTCCAGAGTCTGTGATGCCGATTATCGACAGCTACTGGCCTTGGTGGCTGCTAAGTTCATGGACTGGCGCGGTTTTATATTTTTACTACAGTATTTGCCGAGCTAACGGCAACACCATGTTGCCTGGCACAATGATGATGGTGACCAGCGGTGTGAACCTTGTGCTCGATCCACTATTTATTTTTACGTTTGACTTGGGTATTAACGGAGCCGCAATAGCAACCATCGTTGCTTTTGGGTTTGGTATTTTAGTCGTCGCGCCTCGCGTAAAGAAGAATCACTGGGCAACAACGCAGTGGCAAGACCTCAACGTAGCTAAAAGTGTTGCGTCTATCGGCAACATCATGGGACCTGCGATGATCAGCCAACTGCTGCCTCCGTTGTCGTCCATGTTAGCAACAAAGTTATTGGCAAGCTTCGGGACCGCCGCAGTCGCCGCTTGGGCGCTCGGTTCACGCTACGAATTCTTTGCTATCGTTTCGGTGTTAGCGCTGACAATGTCTATGCCCCCAATGGTCGGGCGCTTACTTGGCGCAAAGAACTACCAAGATATCCAATCGCTAGTCAGTATTGCCGTAAAATTCATTCTGGGCTTTCAACTTTTGATCGCAGCCATTACGTTTGCCGTCGCAAACCCACTTGCACTACTGATGACCAGCGATGTTCAAGTAGAGCAAGTATTAGAAATGCATTTGCTGATTGTTCCCATCAGCTTAGGTTCACTAGGTGTATGTATGTTGATGGTTTCTCTTTGCAATGCATTAGGTAAGTCTTACACCGCGCTCACCATTTCAGCGCTACGCTTGTTTGTCTTTTTCCTTCCTTGCTTATGGGTTGGCGCTCAAATGGGGGGAATCCGAGGTCTACTGTTAGGAGCTTGTATCGGCAACATTCTGGCGGGCATTTCCGCTTACCTAACCTATCGACAAACCATACGTAAACTCGCTGGCGCTCAAGCAAACGCATAACAATACATGGTTAAAATAAAGCCCCTTTGATTGGGGCTTTATCGTCTTGAAATGTTATCGATTTAGGCGAGTTTTAATTCATTGAAGAGCTCAAATAGCTGATTCGATTTATAAGGCTTAGGTAAATAAGCATCCATACCTGCAGCAAAACAGTTGTGAATGTCTTCTTCCAAAACACTCGCGGTGAGCGCAATAATGGTCGTTTTCTCACGCCCGGCTTTCTTTTCCCAACGACGAATTTCTTTCGTCGCGGTCAGTCCATCCATCACTGGCATCATACAATCCATTAAAATTGCATCGAATTCTTCTCCCTTTGTGATGGCTTCCAACGCTTCTTGTCCATTGCTTGTTATCAAATAGTCATATCCTGCTTTATCCAGAAAGAAACTCGCTATTTTCTGATTCATCAAGTTATCCTCCGCGATTAAGATCCTCCTGTGAGAGCGCGACGTTCGATATTCAGACTTTGGAATACTATTAGTGACAGCGTCACTTGAAATGGTTTTTTCTACCTTCGCTAAATCGTCAATGACATGCTTAAATCGATTGCCAAGAAAAGGCAATGTGAGCACAGCATGTACTCTTTCTGCATTGTCGTAGGGAGTGGATAGATGATGCTGACAAATAATCACACGACGAAGATCATACTTGAGTGACAACTCATCTAAGGCTTCATCCGTATTGGAGTCGTCACTATGGCACAGAAATATGACATCAAAGTCATCGTTTATTGCTTTTACTTCATTAACATTATTCGCACCAAAGAGATTGATTTTCGCTAATCGACACTCTTTCAAAAGTTGATCAGCGTAATCGTAATTTGTGCAGATCAAGAGCCCTTTATTTATCACGTCCGAGCGCCAGCCAAACATCGGAATAACGTCAACCTCAATAGAGAATTCAAAGCATGTGCCCACTCCTTTTGTGGATGTCGCTATAAGCTGCCCTCCCATCATGGATACCAGTTGACGACAAATTGCCAATCCCAGCCCCGTTCCACCGAACTGCCTCGACACCCCTTCATCTTCCTGAGTAAAGGGTTCAAAAATCGTCGTTAACTTATCTTGTTCAATGCCTATCCCGGTATCTTCGACTTTAAACATCAGCGTTCCGCGCTCGTTCTCAGGTAACTCGTCATAACTGACATCAACACGTATATGACCGCTTTCGGTAAACTTGACCGCATTCGATACCAGATTCGTGATGACCTGCTTGATGCGATGATCATCAACCATCACTCGAGTTGGAATGTTTTCAGCTAAGTTAATCCCCAGCTCTAGCTGTTTAGATGTGGCTTTGGATTGAAATAAAACCATCGACTGGTACACCACCTCTCGGATATCGGCCTCGACTAGCGACAACTCCAGTCGACCAGATTCGATTTTAGAAAGATCCAAAATATCGTTAAGCAAGGTAAGTAATGTTTGAGATGAAGAGTCAATGTCATCAACGACTTCTTGTTGATGGGAAGATAACTCGCTTTGAGAGAGTATCTCCGTCATGCCCATAATACCGTTTAGGGGGGTACGTATTTCATGCGACATGTTGGCAAGAAATACTGATTTAGCGCGATTAGCAGACACTGCTGACTCTTTAGCATGGAGTATTTCGTCTGTTTGTCTCTGCTTTTCTTCAACCACTCGATTCACTTGCTGAGCGAAAATCGTCAGTTCATCACTGCCATCGACTTTGACTTTCGTCTGTTTCTCTTCATCGTTGATCAGCGCCGTTAAGGTATGAATAATCGCATCTAGTTTGCTATTAACCCGAAACCAAGTGCCAAAGCCAAGCCAGCAAAGCATGACGATAACCAAAATAACGCCAGAGGTAATCATCGCAATATTGGTCTTTTGTTCATGAACTTGTGTTAGGAGCGATTGCTCTGTTTGTTTCGTGAACCCATCAATGAGTACTTGCAAGCGTTGCACACGGAAATCGAGTTCTCTCAAATACGCTTCATAGTCACTACGTGACATGTCCCCTGACATTAATCGCCCACGAGATGCCAAATTTCTCTGATATCTGGGCGACGTAAACAAGCCTAGCAGTTTATCAACTTGATCGTATGACCCTCCTAAATTTAAAAACGCATCCAAATTTTGCTGCTGTCGATCAATAGCCTGAAAAAACAGACTCTGACTCAACCGACTCTTAGGATCTTGAACTAGGCGATGCGTCAACCAGGCTTCTTTCTGTGTCCAAAAAGACAGCTGAGCAAGGTAAGCAATAAAATTCTGCATTCGAATACCGTCCTCACTGCCATACCACTGATGATTTTGTAGCAAAGAGCGCGACATATTTTGAAGCAGTTGAAATGCCCAATCGCCAAGGTCATCCATCTCGTCCAACCTACCGGATAATACCCCTAGCATGGCCTCTTTCAGCTCATCAGCATATTCAGCGGTATTGGGGTTACTGACGAATTTTTGATGCATGGAAGAAATAACACCGTTTTGTTCTTCTATATTAAGTGCGGCTGATGCTTGAAGCGTAGGCTGGCGGCGTGCTTTCTCTATGGAGTAAATAAAATGAGAGGCTTGGGATATCAACTGGAAACCTTGGATATTGATTACCGTTTGATTGAGACGGCTTACGCGCAACGCATTGTCAGAAAACTGCTGAACTGCAAAAACCACTATCACCACCGTGGGTAATAGTGCGAGGAGTGCCAAGCGTGTTTTTATTGATAATCTCAACATCCATCAGCCCAATGGTTGATCTCATCCGATTATTTAATACTAGACTAGTTTCTAGCATTGAAAGGCATATACGACATGGTTACTTTAAAACAATATTCACCTACCAAAACCATGGTCATTCCGCTTATTTCGCCATCGGTCAATGAAATGGTAATTGTGACTCGAATCATACTTTTTGATCTTCAAGCTGAGTTCAAACAGTGAAGTTTCACTCATACCTAAGATGCACATCGCTTTTCATAAAATTCCAAACCATATGTTCACCTATTTCGTTGCCTTATCGAGGAAAATCACACAAAAATGCAAACGAATTCACAGTGACAACAAAACTAATTTGAAAACACACATTATCATCGCGAAAAAAGTGGATGACTTTTTAAATGTCAATACGTGAAAACCACCGCTTTAGTCACATTAATTCACCACTAACACGACCTTAACTAGTGTTTTACACTGGATTTAATTTTCCTAGCAGAATAAGGGCTCCGACCTTAGAATCCGCACACATAACTATTACAACCCGATTACATAACCCACCACACTCTTGCACGCTGCCGAAGAGGCAACAGCAGAGAGTATGGTTAGCCCCCAAAACGTGAAAGGTCTAATACAACAATGAGTCCAGAGAAATATCTCCAAGACTGGCAAACTAGCCAAACGATTGCTGAATCTATTTCCCCTCTAATTGGTAAGCTATATCGTCAAAAAGGAATCGAAGTGGTTCTGTTTGGTAAAACGCTTATCAATGCTACTACTATAGACATTCTCAAAACTCATCGCGTTGCAAGACGTTATACAGGCAGCCCACTCTCACTTGAGCACACGATGCCTATCATTCAAGCGCTATGTGAAATGAGCATTTCTTCGTGTCGTGTCGATGTTGGCCAATTGGCAACTAAGTACTGGAATGAACATGACGATACTGCCTCTCTAAATGATTTCCTTATCACTGCACTTGATGGCGCACGCGATGCAGACTCTTCATTGAAAGCGCGTGATGTAGTTCTTTACGGTTTTGGTCGCATTGGTCGACTACTAACTCGCCTTCTAATCGAGAAAAGTGGCCCAGGTTACCCACTACGACTGCGAGCGATTGTGGTTCGTGGCGGTAAAAAAGGCGATTTAGAGAAGCGTGCTAGCTTACTGCGTCGTGACTCAGTCCACGGTCAGTTCAACGGTAGCATTGTGATCGATGAGGAACGTAAAGCTCTGATCGTTAACGGTAACTACATCCAAATCATCTACGCAAACAATCCAAGCGAAGTGGACTACTCTGCTTACGGTATTAACAACGCGCTTGTTGTTGATAACACAGGTGTTTGGCGTGATTCTGAAGGCCTAAGCCAACACTTAGCGTGTCAAGGTGCAGAGAAAGTGCTGCTAACGGCACCAGGTAAAGGCGATATCAAAAACGTTGTATTCGGTGTAAATGAATCAGTTATTCAAGAAGATGACACCATCATCTCTGCCGCGAGCTGTACCACAAACGCAATCACGCCGGTTCTTAAAGCGCTGAATGATAAATATGGTGTCCTTTCTGGTCACATCGAAACCGTGCACTCATACACAAACGACCAAAACTTGATCGACAATTTCCACTCTGGTGACCGCCGTGGACGTAGTGCTTCTCTGAACATGGTTCTAACTTCAACTGGCGCAGCTAAAGCAGTAGCAAAAGCACTGCCAGAGCTAGCTGGTAAGCTAACAGGTAACGCAATTCGCGTACCGACACCAAACGTTTCGATGGCAGTCGCTAACCTAAACTTAGGTGAAGACGTAGACCGTGATTCACTGAACGATTACTTGCGTGAAATGGCGTTGAACTCTGAGCTTTCGGCACAGATTGACTACACCGATTCAACAGAAATTGTATCAACTGACTTAGTTGGCTCTCGCCATGCAGGCGTCGTAGATGGTCAAGCGACTATCGCACAAGACAAGCGTTGTGTACTTTACATCTGGTACGACAACGAATTCGGTTACAGCTGCCAAGTTGTGCACTGTATGGAACAAATGATGGGTGTTCGTTACCAAACATTCCCTCGATAGGTGAACTTTGCTCCACAACGTTAACCACATAGCGTAACGGACAATATCTCATATTTGTTCTAAATAATAAGCGCAAAGCGCATTACTAATATTTTTCCCCGTTTATACGCCTGATCACCCTCAGGCGTTTTTTCATTTCGCTCATTTGACACTCTCCGGACAAAGTGAAGGCTATCATTCATGTTTTGTTCATGTTCACAGCATTAATCTGAGCACATGAATTACAGAGAGGTCATGATTATGAATCGGATTATTGTTACCGCACTGGCACTGATTACGGGCTTTTTTACATTAGTATTTAGCTTGATCATTGCGATTCCGTTGACCATCGCAGCATTGATTACAGGCAAGCGTATTGAGAAGCGCGTGAAGAAAATGCAGAAAGAAATGCATGAAGAGTATGAATTCAATACTGGTAAAGCCGATGCTATCGAAGGTGAGTTCGAAGAGGTTCGCCGATAAGTAAATAGAATTTATATAAGTTTCTCTCCCCCGACTGCTCCTGAGAAACTTCTTGCTTTCACCCTGTCTTTACAATGGCAGGGTGCTTTTTTTGAAAAGCACAACGTCAAATAAGCAACTAGCGGCTTATTGTTTTATCTTTGTGTTGTGAGAGGCTGTGTAGCCAGCCTCCCACAAATCACCATCAACACCAGAGTATGGGTTAGATTCTTTCGGGGTCCCATTTTGGCAAGCTTCTCTGCCTTCTCTCTTTATTTCTTCTATGTGATTTAAAACGAAGTCAAAGTGCTGAGGATCAACCTTTTGTAGTAGCGCGTACAAAAGCCCAAAACCAAGCATCGTGAATACAAACAGTTCAAAAAACACCCATATGCTCTTTGTTGAAAGAAATATCCAAGCAACGCTGCAAACACTGGTCAAAATTACTACTAGAGCTAGATTTACTATTCTTTGCATATTGCTCTCTCACCTTCTAAACGGTCATGAAGTCTCTACCCCTTTCATAGGATAAGTAAGAGGAAAGTCCGTTTTACCCAATAAAGCATTCTCGACTTAATATGCGACACTGTTAGTATTAACGTTAAGTGGCTCTCGTTCTAATTATAACAGTGCGTTGGAAAGCTGCGCTTACTACAAATGATAATGTGAACCAAAGTAACACTATTGATAGTATTAACTTTAGCTGCATTTAGCGTCAAGATTACGTAAATTATATGAGGGTTTACTGAGAGCAGAAAAAGGCAGCCGTCCGGGCTGCCTTTAATATTTTGTTGTCTTTGCAAACTTATACGGTTACGACCACTCGAAGTGCCAATAGCATGAGAACAATCCCTGACAAACGATCAATTAACACTGCTTTAGAACGAATTCTGTCCACCACTTTAGAGCTTGATAACACTAGGGTGATAAAGGTATACCAAAGCCCGTCCACAACAAATGGTGTAGCAACAATGATCATTTGATTGCTCAAATCATTACCTAGCGCTACAAACTGACTGAATAATGCGATAAAAAACAAAGCAATTTTAGGACTTAAAATCGAGATAAAAAAACCTTCTCGAGCGGACTGGCTTACCGTTGTTTCCTCGCCTGACTCCAACTTCGCCGCCACACCGCCTTTCGAACGCAGCGCATTGAACCCTAAATATGCAAGATATGCTGCGCCTGCAAGGCTGATCGTCTTGAACAACATCGGGCTTTGCTGCAAAACAACAGCGAGGCCAATCAGCGTGATAAAGGCATAAACGCCAATTCCAAAAGCGTGTGCCCAAGCCGTTGCCAAACCATTGATGCGTCCACCAGCCAAAGCATGTTTTGCCACAATTGCTAGGCTAGGCCCAGGTGACATAGCGCCGAGTAAACACACGGTAAAAAGTGATAACCAAACTGTTAGTGTCATAAATAACCTCTCTCCATTTGAACTCAATCTATCAATTGAAGAGCTATAATTTGAAATCAAAGTTTCGCATAAAAGTCATGATTTAAAATCATAACTTAATGGATGGAGTATTCCGATATTTTCATCACCGCGTGGATTTGCTCTCGCACCCACTGATGAGCTGGATCATTGTCGTATTTAGGATGCCACATCAGCCAGTATTCATGGGTAGGTGTCTCAAAAGGAAGCGCTTTATGAACCAAAGGCCAGTGCTTGGCCAAATTATTTGCAATGTGCTCCGGAACTACCATCAAGTGGTCACTTGAGACCAAACGATTTACCGCCGCAGAGAAAAAAGGCACTTTAAAGGTAACATGACGCATCAGCCCCCTGTCTTTTAGTGCCATATCAGTACTTGAGTCTTTGTCTCCCCCACCCGTCACTTGAATATGCGAATGACTGATGAGGTCCTCTATAGAAATCGAAGCCTTACCAGCTAAAGGGTGAGACGCCTTCATCAAACAAACTGACTTATCAGAACCAATATTGATGCTAGATACACCTTCAGGCTGAGTGGGATACATAGAAGAAGCAAGATGGATTCCTAACTCGTGAAGCTTATCGATAAAATCTAGTTGCCACAGTCGATACGCCAAATCCAATTGTGGTGCTTGTTCACCTAAGTGAGATGCAATATCGGGCAAAACGTATTGTGCCACGTAATCACTTGAGGCAATAACCAGCTCGCCTTGCCACAGTTGCGGCTCAAAAGGTTTGTCATCGAGTAAATGGTCAAACTCAGCCAGTAACGCATCAAGCTTTGATTTTAATGCTATTGCTCGCGGGGTTGGTATCAGCTGATTACCTTGACGAATAAGCAGTGGGTCACCACACAGATCGCGCAATTGTGCAAGCTGTCGGCTAACCGCAGACTGAGTAATGTGCAAACGTTCTGCAGTTCGGCTGACATGACACTCTTCTAAAAGTACATGCAAGGACCTAAGTAGATTCAAATTGATGTTGTTTAACATACCGGCTCAAGAAGGTTTAATAAATAATGGCACCCATGATGCTTATTTCACAAACTGGTTGCCAGTCGTATTAAAGAACTCAGCTAAAACGGTATGAGTCATGAGGTGCCTTAGCTCTGGGTAACGTTGAATTTGATCTCTGATTTCGTTCAAACGAGTCATCGTAGGTACTTCGACAAAAACCATCATATCCGTTTCACCACTGATTGCATGGCACCATTTTACGCCATCGATTTTGTATAGTTCGTCGGCATATGATTCGCAATAATACGTGGATGTAGATTTATCGAACTTTAGAGCAAAATAAGCACAAATCGAGTCCCCGCCTGAAGAGGCAATTTCAGCGTGATACCCGAGAATCACTTTGTCATGTTCTAGCTTACGAATACGAGCCGTCACCGCAGAACGAGAAAGGTTCACTTTATCCGCAATTTCAGTCACCGACAGCCGAGCGTTGTGTCGGAGAAGATCCACAATCTTGTGATCAAACTTGTCCATATACTTACCAAGCTTTCCTTATTTTTCTCATTCTATACCGATTCTAACTGCATAAGAAACCAACATTTTGTTGGAAATATTTAAAACAACCGTCATATTGACGGTTCAGTAAATCATTTTGTTATTAAGATTTTGGATATGCTATTTGGTAAGCATGAGATGAGCACCGTTATCCATTCAAATAAAAGAGCGATAACGCATTGAAATCAAATACGCTTCTTATGCACTCAGCGCACTAGCGCGCTCATTAAACTCCAATAAATGAGATAATTAGAAGCCACAAGCGTTTTCGTCATAAGCCCTACAACATTGGATGAATCAATTAGCATGGAACAGCTCAAAAAAGACATTTCACTCACATCCGGTATCGCCCAACTATCCACAACATTAATGGGAACGGGGCTTTTTATGATACCAGCCATTGCAGCAGGCATAGCGGGTCATTTTTCACTATGGGCCTGGATTTTATTATTCATCGCCATTTGTCCTATTGCGCTGACTTTTGCCCAGCTAGGCAAGCGATATCCCAACGCGGGCGGAACCGCATTTTTTGTGCGTAAAGCATTTAACGCCAAGCTGGAAAGTAGTGTAGCTTGGCTATTTGTTAGTGTCATTCCGGTAGGGGTTCCGGCCGCGATTGCACTCGCCGCAGGCTTTCTACAGCAAATATTGCCAGAGCCTATTAGCAATAATCTGTTTGCACAAATTCTAACGGTATTACTTCTTGTGTTCGTCAACTTGATGGGCACTAAGTCATCAGGTCATTTACAAACTCTTATTGCTTTGAGTGTCTTTGCGCTCGTTGGCACATTTTTATGGAAAGGTGACGTTAACAGCGCCGATCTCGTGATGCCAGCTATCACACAAGAGTCAATTTGGCCTATTACCGCAGCGCTTGGCGTGATGTTCTGGTGTTTTGTTGGCATAGAGGCTTTTGCTCATATGGGGGAAGAATTCAAAAACCCTCAAAGAGACTTCCCTATCGCCATTATTGTCGGTTGTTTTGTAGCGGGAGCTACGTACTGGGCTTGCTCTGTTGTTATTTTAAAGTTTGGTGCATATGGTAATGCTCAATTCGATAATGCATCGATTCCATGGTTGAGTGCTCAACTACTTGGCGATGGGGCCAAATGGATAATCAGTTTGATCGGATTCTCCGCTTGTTTCGCGAGCGTTAACTTATACACACAGAGCCTAGCGCGAATGGTCTGGGCTCAAGCTCGGGAACATCGTCCTTACAGCCCACTAGCCAAGATTTCGCGTCGTGGTGTCCCTTTCTCAGCCACCTTATTAGTTGGCGGCGTACTGCTAATATCTTGCGTGATAGGAACGCTATCGCAGCTCGATCTGGAGTTTTTCCTAAAACTAGCAAATAGTGTATTCGTTTTGGTTTACATGTTGGCGATGTTAGCCGCTTATAAATTGCTCCGTGGGTTTGGTAAAGCGCTTGCGGGACTTTCTCTACTGCTTTGTACCGGTGTTTTTATATGTTTAGGCTGGTCAATGTTTTATGCACTTGGCATTTTCACTCTACTTTTACTGCCTTGGAAACAGTGGCGACATAAACGACAAACACGCGCAGTTGAATAGTCACCGCTTCCCATGTCGAAAAATTTGGGCTAAACGTTGGATACCAGCGTCTATGTTCTCTAACGCGATATTACCGTAACCAAGCACGGCACCATGCCAGTGACGTGCTTGGAAACCTGGATGTTCATAATAGCTCAAAGGTCGCAATATGATCCCTTCATGCTCTGCCAGTTTTGTAAAACGCAGCTCATCTATACCGTTTTGCCATTTCAACGTAATATGAAGCCCAGCCGCTTGGCTAACGACGCAAACACTGTCGCCAAAATGCTGTTGAATGGATAAATGCATCTGTTCATGCTTGGTTTTATATAGTCGGCGCATTTTTCGGATATGGCGCAACAACCCACCCTCGGTAATAAAATCTGCCAACGCTTCTTGAGTGTGCGTCGGTGAATCACCACTTAACGCATCTTTAACCACTAAGCATTGCTCTACTAAACGTTCAGGAACCACCAGGTAGCCAAGCCGCAATCCGTTAAACATCACTTTACTGAAGGAACCCACATACAACACATGCTCATCTCGACCCATTTGAGCGGCTAGCCCCTGTAAGCTGGTGTAGGGACGATGAGCAAACTGAAATTCGCTGTCATAATCGTCCTCGATGATCCAACTTGATTGCTCGACCGCCCAGTTGATGATCTTTCCTCTTTGCTCGGTATTGAGTGTGGTCCCCATCGGATATTGATTACTTGGTGTGATATACAGCGCATCGGCATCGCTTGAGGTCACAGCTTCCACATCAAAGCCTAATTTCTCTCTTACGAACAAAGGCTCAAATTGATAGTTTTGGAACTGAATCAACTTCCGCATTTGCGCGTAACCCGGTTGCTCCATCAAAACCTTATCACCTTGTTTTAGAGCTACCATCGTCGCGATTGACAACGCTTGCTGTGCCCCAGAGGTAATAATAATGCGCTCTGGAGAACAATTCACTGAGCGACTTGATGCGAGGTAGTCAGCTAAAGCACTGCGCAATGCCCAACTACCCTGAATATCTTGATTCCCCAACAAGCAGGGGCGGGACATGTGGCGAGCAAGTAACTTTTGCCATTGCGCCATCGGAAATGCGTCCAAATCCGGCACACCCGGTGCAAATGCGCGGTTGATGTCAAAGTTGGTTTTCGGTGATGAGTCTCTCTGAACTAAACTAGGTTCAGGCAAGTACTGCTCTGGCAGTTCTACGGCAACATAAAAACCAGAACCTTTTTGGCTGTTCAAGTAACCTTCCGCCACTAACTGCTCGTAAGCAGAAATCACGGTATTCCTACTTAGATTAAGCGCTTGTGAAAGCTTCCGCGTAGAAGGCAGCTTCCCATTCTTCATCCACAGTCCTTGAACAATTTTCTTGCGAATAGCAAAAAACAACGCTTGCTGACGCGTTCCATCACTGTCTTTTAAATGCAGGTCACCGATATCAATCAAAGACAAACTGGATCCATCCATTAGTTAAAAGTGGCTCTCTTTAAGCTACCAGTTAAACGCTACATTGCAATCAAAGAATGAGGATCAATCGCTCGTAATCGTGAGCAAACAAGGAGAGAAAATGCTATCCAACACCAATAGAACGGAAATTAAGAAAGGCGCACATAAAGCCGTCTCTGATGTTAGCAAACTGCACGCCATCATAGATGAAAGCCTAATCGCTCATATTGCGATAACCAACGAGTCAGGCCCTGTGGTCATCCCTATGCTGGCATGGCGTGTCGATGATTACGTGTATATCCATGGTGCCAACAACAGTCGACTGTTACGCTCACTCAAACAAGGAGTGCAAACGTGCTTAACCTTTACTTTGTTTGATGGTTGGGTATTGGCTCGAAGTGCGTTTCACCACAGTGCGCATTATCGCAGTGCTGTGGTCTTTGGCCAGTTTGAGGTGGTGGAAGATAACCAAGAGAAAGACAGGTTGCTGAATCACTTTATTGAACAGATCGCTCCGGGGAGAACAGAACAAGTCCGTTTGAGTAATGAAAAAGAACTCAAAGCCACCATGCTACTGCGTATCCCACTCACAGAGGCATCTGTGAAAATCAGCAATTTTGGCGTCAACGACGATGCGGAAGACATGGACATTCCTGTTTGGGCAGGTGTCCTACCCTACCGAACTGTCGTAGGTCCACTGCAAGCTTGTGAAGATTTGTATGAAGGTATCGCTGAACCAGACTACCGCAGTGCCTACTCTAATCGTTGGCAGGAATAAGCACCGTAAAACGTGCGCCGCCTAAGTGACTCTCGCCGACAGAAAGTTCCCAACCTAATTGCCTCGCTGCACTGGTAGCGATGGCAAGCCCTAAACCAAAGCCTTTCACGTCGGCGTTGCGGCTTTTGTCTAAACGCGAAAATGGCATAAATACTTCTTCTCGCATCGCTTCAGGTACGCCCGGACCATCGTCCTCAATATCGATGCTCCAGCAATCCGCTACCATTCGAATCGTCACCTCAACGCAGGATTCACCGTAACGCTTGGCGTTTTGCAGTAAATTATCGAGGACGAGGTTACCCAAAGTAGGCTGAAAGTGAATCAATTGGTTCGCGAGTTCATTTTCCGCTCTCAACATGGCGGACTCTAAGCCTAGGTAATTCATACGGCTTTTGCACCAAAGTGGCAGTTCCATGGTTTCAACAGAATCGACCCAAGAGTGGTTTTTCACACTCAAGCGAGACAGCATGACGATGTCGGAAGTTAAATCCGTCACTACATCAACGTATCGTTCAATATCGTCATGTAACTCTGCCTGCATTTCACCACTCGTGCGCCTAGCTAAATCCGTCGCTAGCTGAATACGACTCAGCGGAGTGCGCACTTCATGAGGAATAGCTTGAGTAAAGATGTGTGTTTGGCGTACTCGTCTCTCAATCTCTTCAGACATGCAGTTGAAGCCTTGGGCGAGCTCTTTCACGGGTTGCGAAAATTGCTTTAGATCGACTCGCGTATTCAACTCACCAGAACCAAATTGTTGTTGTGCAGCCGTTAGTTGCCTAATTTGGCGGTCAAGACGTCGTACAGGTATGTAAACCATAATGCCTAAACTGCACACAACAACCAAAAGTAGAGTCAGTATAAATACAATCTCAGAATCTTCATTCCAATCAACATCTGGGCTAAAGAAATCCGTTTTTTCTTTGAAAACTAAACTCTTCGAGGTGTTAGGTAAAGGGAATACCGCAGCATAGGTACTGCCATCAATAAGATAAACAGGTATCCCCTGTATTCGGTACAGCAGCTTACAATCTCGACAAGGCGGTGATCCGTCCCAGTTTTCAACCAATGTTAAATCAAAGATAAAGAAATCTTGCTTGCCGTTTTCGGTTAACTTCTTGTAGAGAGAATCCGGAGTGCCTCGTTGCTCAATGTATTGATCGACAAAATAAGCACCATCACTCAAAAAAACACCGACTTCTGTTTTGCGCATGTACTCTTCCCCCATAAAGAGAAACAAAGCAACAGTCAGCGCAAGGCCAGTAACTAACCCCACATATAGACGAGTAAACAGGGAAAACATGCGTCATTTACCTGTCAGCATGTAGCCGTGGTGACGTATGGTCTTAATGGTAGCGGTATGGATATGAGCCTTAGAGAATTTCTTCCTTAGTGAGGATATACGCATATCAATCGAACGATCAGTAATGCAGTATTCAATGCCTCTGGCAAGACGGCAACATGATTCACGAGATACTGGCTTATCGACATTCAGCATCAGGAGCTCTAGAATTTCAAACTCAGAGCTCGTTAAACCAATATCTTTTTGCAAATAAAATGCTTGGGAGCGACGAAGACAAAGGCTAATGCCATATCGGCTCAGCTTTTCTTCTTCAACGGTATCAACTTGACGACGATAGCGACGCAACGCCGCTTCAATACGGGCGAGAAGGATATTGCCTTTTATCGGTTTGGTAAGGTAATCATCAGCACCGAACTTAAATAAGCTCACCTCGCTCATTTCATCATCGGTTGCAGTCAAAACAATGATAATCCCATGATAAAATTTACGTGCCTCTTGGCATATTTCTGTGCCATTTTTTCCCGGTAACATCAAATCTAACAGCACTAGGTCCGGATTGAGTCCGTGAATCGTTTCTAATGCATTTTGACCGTTGTCGATAACGGTTACTGTATAGCCTTCGGCTTCGAGGTACATTTTGGTTAATCGAGCAATCTCAGAGTCGTCTTCTACCAGTAAGATTGTATTGCCCACCATGAATCATTTACTCCACCAATATGATGGAGGGAGTATATCGCTCGTCCTATACTGCGCAACCCACTTAAATGATAATTTTAATAAAAAGCGGGCTTACATACGCTTACAAACCATACATATACGATAATCCTAATCATTCCACGCCCCTAAAACCATGCAATAACCTGATGTTTTATTTATTAGCAGAATATAGCTTCACATAAAAAATAAATTTCGGAATAAAAATCTAATACATTTTTAAATATATCGAATGATAGTCCTTACCAAAAAACAATATCGATATATATGACTTGGTTTGCTTATATAGACAGGACTTTATGTTGCTTCTAAGTTTCTTGCTCTAATAAAGTCTACGAGTAACATGAAATGAGATATTCCCAATTAACACCTTTAGCCATATTTTGCGCGATAAGTCTAACTGCTTGCGGCGGCAGTGAATCTAATTCGAAACCATCGACAACGACACCTCCAACACCACCAGCGCCAACATTGAGCACTGTCACAATCCCAACTGTCGTTTCTACAGAGCTTCCAGCCAAGTTAAAAGTGGCTGCTGATGCGGGCTTCACCCACTATGTGAAAATCTCCCTTTCTGAAGCAAATAACAATGATGCATTTCACATTGTGGCTGTTGATGACGGTGCGAATAATGAAAAAATCTTTCGTGCAGCCAAAATCATCCAACACCTTCTCACAAACCAACCAGACTCTAAGTACGGCGCTGACAAGTCTCGTATCGCTAAGACATTAGCCGAGCGTGATGCCACACTAATGCTGACCGAAAACGACGAACAGAATGATGAGATGTTAACCAAAATCTTTATCAACGAACTGATTCGCCAAGACAAACTGAACGATGCAGTGACAAACTCGGGCTTAGCACACTCTTTTGATACGAGTTCTCTAGAAAAGTTTGTTGTAAGCATGATGGTACTTAACGAAGAAGATATGGATACACTTGTCACATCTATCGTGGCAACATTAGTAAATAGTAAAGAAACACCAAACTGGCTAAGGAACAGCCAATCTTTGATGTATCGAGAACTGACAGTTGAAGGCGATTGCCATTACATGAGTAATTTTGCCGATTACTGTGCCAATCTTGGTAAAAAAGCCGAACGAGACGCCGCTTTTGAAGAAATTTTACACTTGGTCCAAGCGCAAGGTATTGCACCTAACACGGGGACTGCGGCACTGCAAAATGACATTCAAGCTCATGCGTTAAAAATCTATAACGATATTCAAGCGGGCAAACCGACGGTGTGGCGCCCAACTCAGTATGACTGGGACGATTGGAAATCGGACGACTTCGATCCTGAAAGTGTTAAACAAACGGGCCCTTCATATTCTCACGAATACTTTGCTGCCGCTTTTGAAGCTTACATGGGTGTAGCAAAAGCAAACGGACAAGGTTTAGATGGCTACCAAGCGTTAACACGTGAAGAAATGCAAACTCAAGATCCACAAGCCGTTGATTGGATCAGCGGCTTATTCCACGGATACTTGCAATACACCGCGAACATCGACTCTGCGGGCGTCAAACTTTACACAGAAAAGACAAATCCAGGCACAGTGCCTACCTTCCGTATGGCTCCCAACAAAGACGGCTTGATAGAAGCATACACCTACAAATCTCAGTGGCTGACAAGAGTGAAGATCATTGGCGACGACGCAATGAATGTCATCGGTAATGACCAAAACAATACCTTTGAAGGCAACAGCAAAGACAACAGCATTTATGGTGAAGGTGGTATCAACACCTATATCGTGCCACACAAACTGGCAGAATGTACTGTTATCAAAGCAAAGAGCGTTTCTGTTAAGTGCCCGAGTACAGGCTCGGATGAGTTGTACGACATTCAAAAGATCCAATTCACCGACCAAATCTTAGATGTAACCGAGCTATAAACGATGAAAAACATGAAGAAACTTACTCTATTCGCTCCCCTACTCCTTGTAGGTTGTGGTGGCCTAGCTGTCATGGATCGTACTGATGCCGTAAAAGCACAACCAGAAATGCTGATCAAAACCGACGGAGATTTTTGGGGATTCGGTGCAGATGGTCATTTTGATTTTGCTGGTAAGTACAAAGGCAACTATTCACGCAGTGCTTCTAACTCAAGTTGGTTTAACCATATCTCTTTCAAAGAAGGTGCGATGGGCGCAGAAGTTACTCGTATCGACAACGGGGAAACTTGGCTTCTGAGCTGCTCTGGAGGCGGTATGTCGGTTAACTACATGGGCGTCGATTTTGGTGGGAATGATCCTTACACCTGTGATATCACCCAAGATGGCGTCAAAGTGGGAGAATTTGCCATGGAGCCAAAATCCGCTCTCATCGACATCAGCTTTGAGAAAAAAGAGACTGGCGTAGTGCGTATTGGCAACACACACTTTAATGTAGAAACCGTACATACTAGTCCTGACGCCATGATGGCGGTAGACATTCCATTGGGTTATAGCTTTAAGGAAGGCACACAAGAAATTGCCGCTGTGCAGACGAACGGTACCATTGCGGTACAAATGCTCCCTGAACTTAGCGAACAAAAAAAGGATGTAATTGCCATCGGCGCTGTTGCAAGTGCACTAAGTTGGCGTCCTAAGAAATAGCCATCATATAAAACGACACAAAAAATAACAAAGCCCTCTACTTTGAGGGCTTTTATTGCTTGTACTCATAGAGATAAGTGAAGCACTACTTATCTAATCTTCCCGTATACTGCTTGGGCGTTAATCCACGATGTTTCTTAAACATACGATTGAAGCTCGCCACATTGGTGTAACCCAGGCGCATGGCTATGTCATCAATACTCACGCGCTTACTCAATAACCCAGCCGCAACATTACTCAATACATAGCCGGATACCATCGAGAAGTTGAGGCCTAATTTGTGCAAACGACGTTGAAACTGCTGCTCAGATAAATCAAGCAGAGAAGAAACGCGCTCTAACGTTGGCAATCCATAATGACTGCTGTAGTTCACCACTTCATAAATCACTTTCAACTCATCTTCTGGGTCGGGCATATTAAGCAAATCATCCAAATCGGAAAAACTCATCGCTAGACGGCGGTCTTCGCGATGGCTCACTTGGCGGGAAGCTAATCGGTCATCTCCCGGGATCCATATTTCTGTTTTTGGCTGACTCCATTCCACCTCGCAGCCGAAATATTCCCGGTATCGCTCAGTATTTTTTCTCGACCCTGAAATCTTGACGCGCAAAGGCTGATAGTCTTTACCAAGAAATTCGCGTAGCACTTTAATCATAAATACCGCACAGCGGATACTATCGTGCACCTTTACTGACGTTTCTATAAACGGATTGTGGTAAGTCCATTTGATGATTTTGCCCGACTGTTCGCCAGCAAAAAACGCCCCAGATTGTAAGTTACTCGCACCATAATTAACGCGTCGAATCGCGCTGGCTAAATCATTCCCAGAAAATAGCCAGCGTCCCACAGGCCCAAGCTTTTGCAGTTCAATACCTCGGCTGAGACTCAAAACCACATCCGGGTCACCACTGGCTTGTTCAACACAACGATACCATTCTGCGACGGCTTTTAGCGGGATCAGTGTCATTGGGTTGTGAAATACCGACGACGGAATCCCCAGTTCATCCGAGCCCAAATTATATTTAGATAACGCGAGGTTATGCATGTTTAGAATGCCCATCGCGCGAATAAATCGAACCCTCTTCATTACCAATCACATCAAATTTAATCCTCTATTGATTGAATCTGTCACAAAGAAAGACCTAAATCAAATCCAGATCACAATACGCCAACCGTTTGATAGAGGAGTGTTTAATGAGTTTACTGAGTGTCCCATTTGTCGGAACTGGTGCAGATACAGCGTTACATGTTGTCGCTGCTGTCGTTTTAATCGCGAGTGTCGCGGGCGCGTGTTACGGCTTTTGGAAAATCCATGAGTTGCCAATTAATAAGGCGCACAGCAAAGACCATCATCAGATAGGGCTCATCAGTGCGCTCACCTGGATTGGGTTTGTCTGGCACTGGGTTTGGGTGCTAGCTGTGATCTTTGCATTTGTTGATATGGAAAAAGCCATCATCAATCTGCGTGATACATGGAGAAGTAAACCGCAAACAGAAACACAGCCAAAAGAGGAAGCGTAATGTTAGAAGGTTTAGCGGTATGGGCACTCTTCATCTATTTGCTGCGTTTGGTTGGCATGCCTTGGAACAAAGCAACCAAATCGTTCGCTTATCTTGGCGGTTTGAGTTGGCTGATGTTCGTATGGGTAGGTTTGATTAACTTCACCCCGATGGATTTATCCGGTGGTTCTGTCGTGCAGTCACCACACATCCAATTGCGTCCAGATTCAACCAATGTGAAGGGTAAAGTTGACCATATTTACATTAAGCCAAATCAACAAGTTAAAGAAGGTCAGCTTATTTATGAACTTGACCCAACTCAATACGAAATCGCATTAAATCAGGCGAACGTATCCGCCGATTCTGCACGAGTCGCATTAGCTACGGCAAAAGGCGACATCGAGATTGAAGAAGCGAATCACGAAGCGCTAGTGCAAGATCTAGAAACATCCAAGAGCCAGTTGGAAGCGGCGAAAGTTGACTACAAATTGCAGAAAAAAATGCTAGATCGTTATCTTGAGCAAAACCGAGTGGTGCAAAACACCATCACGGAAAGCGATATCGACAAACAATCGAGTGCGGTTGATATGGCACGTCACAACGTGTTGACCCTTGAGTCTCAAATTAAGAAGAAACAAGTCGATATTTCCCGTGCAAAACTGGCGATTCATAAAGCGGAACTTGCAGTTGAAACCAAACAAGCCGAACTGCGCCAAGCTGAAGAGCAAATTGCAAAAGCGCAATGGGATTTGAATAGCACAAAAGTTCATGCCCCAACAGATGGCTTTGTCACCAACTTTATCCTACGTGAAGGTCAGCGTGTATCGATGATGCCGCGTATCAACATGTACACTAACGAGAAGTACGTGCTGATGCGAGTCAACCACCAGGCGATTCGTAACATCAAACCGGGTCAGCCAGCGGAATTCTCTTCGTCCGTTTACCCAGGTAAGATCTTCTCAGCGACCGTTGAAGGCATTGTTGAAGCAACAGGTGAGTCACAAGGTAATCTACTGGGTTTCGATGATTCCGTACGTGTCACCACTGGAAAGAACTTACAGAACAAACACCACTTTGTTCGTCTTAAGATTGATGAGCCAGAAGGCTACGACATCCCTGTTGGCTCTGTTGGCCTCGCATGGGTCAGCGGTGAAAAACCGATAGGCTTCATGGCCTTCTTAGATGTGATTCGCGGGATCATCATCCGAATGAAGTCTCAACTGTACTTCTTCTACTCTATCTAAACTCGCAAACCGCCAGTTACGCTGGCGGTTTTCTTTTCATTTGTATCCAAACATATCCTTTTCCCGTATAACAATTAGTTAGTAAATAGCGGAGAAGATTCATGTCGGCAAAGGAAAGAAGCCTACCTACCCATCGCATCTCAAGATTCAGCAAATTCGCCTCACTTGCTACCCGTGTCGCAGGCAATGTGATTGCAGAAGGCACGAAGCAGATAGCCAAAGGCAACAAACCAAAAGCGAAAGACCTATTGCTGACGCCGCAAAACATCGCGCGTTTAACCGACCAACTTGCTCACCTACGTGGCGCTGCAATGAAGCTTGGTCAAATGCTCTCAATGGATGCTGGTGATGTTTTAGAACCTGAACTTGCCGATATTCTTTCCCGTCTTCGTTCCGACGCAGACCCAATGCCTGCAAAACAACTCAACGCAGTAATGGAAAGTTCGCTTGGAACGAATTGGAAAGCTGAGTTTCTATCATTTAACTTCAAACCAATCGCCAGTGCATCAATAGGACAAGTGCACCAAGCCTACAGCGATGCGGGCGATAACCTAGCCGTCAAAGTGCAATATCCGGGCATACGGAAAAGTATTGATAGCGACGTCGATAATGTCGGTACACTGCTCAAGGTCGTTGGGTTGATTCCCGAGTCTGTCGACTACAAAGGATTGCTCGAAGAAGCGAAAAAGCAATTGCATGATGAAGCCGATTACACCCGAGAAGCGCAATTTGCGATTCGTTACCATGATGCTTTGAAGGAGCATCCTCATTTTGTCGTACCAAAGATTCACACTGAAAGTTGCTCAGACTCCGTTCTCGCCATGGAGTTTATTGACGGCGTACCCATTGAACACATCGAACATTATGATCAAAGTACGCGAGATTTTGTCATGCACAGTTTGCTCGAATTGCTGTTCAGAGAGCTGTTCGAATTCAAGATGGTGCAAACCGACCCTAACTTCGCCAATTACTTGTACATTGAAAGTACTCGCCAAATCGGCTTGTTAGATTTCGGTGCAACTCGCGAATACAGCGAACGATTCAGTGCCGGCTATCGCAAAGCCTTTGCGTCCGTCATCAATAATGACGAACAAGGCTTGAATGACGCGCTTGAACAAATTGGCTTCTTCAGCCAAACCATCCTACCTGACCAGCGCCAAGCGATTCTCGATTTAGTAAAAATGGCATGTGAACCCATGTTGGTTGATGAGCCATATGATTTTAAAGCCAGTGGCTTAGCGCAAAAACTTCGCGAAGCTGGCACTATTTTGAGCATGGAACAAGAGTACTGGCATACCCCACCTGCCGATGCCCTATTTTTACATCGTAAAATTGGTGGAATGTATTTGCTCGCAGCGAGAATTGGCGCAAAAGTGAACATTCGCCAATTGGTACAGCCATATCTCACTATCAACAGCGAATAGCCTATTGTTTTTCTGTTACTTTCAAGTACCTTGAGCAAGGTTAAGATGCATAGTTGTGCATCTCAATAACATGCCATACTTCCATAAAACGAATTAACTATCGGGGTACTCGGTGAGCAAGTTTCAAGATCTCTCCACTCTAATCCAGCAAATTGGCCAAGCCGAAGAAGCGGATCAAGTCGCAACGCTCAATGAATCTATTGAAGCGGGTCTCGAACCTGGCGCAGTCGCCCTAATTCTGGAAGCCTTTCCAATCGATGATCGTGTTCGCTTATGGCGAGCTTTACCACTAGAGCTACATATCGACGTGTTAACGGAAATGCGTGCCGACGTACGTTTTTCTATCATCAATGCATTATCTGAAGTCGAGCTAAAACTCACCCTCGCTAAACTTGATAACTTATCGCTGATCGAATGGGCGGATTCGTTGCCTGAGTCGATCATCAACGAAGCGCTCGCGTTAATCGAAAAAGATGAGTTAGAGCTTTACGATCAAGCAAACGAATATGAAGATGAAGAACTCGGCCACTGGGCTGAGCGTAAAATCATCACCCTGCCCTTTAATATTACGATTGGAACGGCTAAGCAGTTAATGGAGCGCTATAGCTACGACACGCCTCAACAAGTCTACCTGATCAACCGTAATAAACAGTATCGAGGGACAGTCAATTACTACGAAATTTTACGTAGTGATCCTGATACTCGCTTGAAAACACTCGTTATTGAAGCGGTGACGGTGCTAGACAGTAAGATGATGCTTCCCGAAGCGGTAGAAGCATTAGAGCACAGCACACTGCCCGCTCTGCCTGTGACTGATGCAGACCAAACTCTGATTGGTGAAGTCGATTGGCAATTTGCATTGAGTACGCAACGTGAAATCTACGAAGCGCGCTTAATGGCCGGTACTGGTATGGATGAAGGCGATGACTTGTTTGCGCCAGTATTAAAAAGCTCACAAAAACGCGGCGTGTGGCTGGGCATCAATTTGCTGACTGCAATTTTAGCGTCTGTCACTATCGGGCTATTTGAAGACGTGATTGCTCAAGTGGTGGCTTTAGCCGTACTAATGCCAATTGTTGCATCGATGGGTGGCATTGCAGGCAGCCAAACGCTGACTCTAATGGTTCGTGCGATGGCGCTTAATCAGATTACCCCAGGTAACCGATTCAAATTCTTAAAAAATGAGTTGGGCATAGGCTCACTGAACGGCATTGCTTGGGCGCTAATCATCGGCGGGTTAGCCGGATTGTGGTTCCAATCGCCAGTTTTAGGTGGAACCATCGCGCTGGCCATTATCGTCAACATTATTACCGCTGCTTTATTTGGCGTGTTGATACCCATTATTTTGGATAAGTTTAAATTGGATCCAGCCTTAGCAGGTTCGGTTATTCTAACGACGGTGACAGATGTGGTTGGTTTTTTCGCCTTTTTGGGAACGGCGAGTTTAGTCATGCTCTAAAAAGTCCACTGTTTATTAATCAATCATTAGCATAATAGAGTCAAATTGCATAACGCAGTTGCAAATTGCAAACAAACTCAAACTTTAAGCAACGCATGTCACAGAAACTACGTATTTTAGGGCATATTAAAGTTGGCACAGTAACTGCATTATATAAATCGACCCTTCTTAAGCCGAGGGTCACCTAGCCAACTGACGTTGTTAGTGAACTTGATTTTGTTCACATGTATATAAGCCAATCGCACTCTTTGCGGTTGGCTATTTTTTTATGTGGCTATTGCCCTCTTATCCTCTGACCGAGCTCGGTTGTACTTTTCTTGCCCACAACAGATTGTTTACTGTTTATAAAATTCAAATATCCCCTCACTAACCCATTAGAAATACCGACTTCAACAAAAACAAACCACCTAACCCAAATAAAACCAAGAAAACACACCCAAAAAAGAAAAAATAATGTCCAAACCAAAACGCTCATCATGAAATCGTTTTCTTTTCATAGAAATTGACTGAACAATCTAGAGTTATAGATAAATTTAATCCATAAGCACAAATAGCAATTCAAAACATTCATTTCACATATAAAACCTGTCTATAAATCATAGAAAATACGTAAAAATAAACTTTTCACTTTTAGAACTTAAAAACCAAACCATTGTTATTTAAAGAAAAAACAGAAACCAAAAATCAAGCAAACGTTTAAATTGCAATTTTATCATTGACTATTAAATTTACATCACGATAATACGCGCCGTTTGCCTGAAAACCAGGTGCTATAATTTAATATTTCAATGTGCGGAGGTAATAATGGCTGGAGACAATAACTACAGTCTTGGACCAGTTCCCAACACGGCCAGAAAAGGCGTGGCATCACTAACCATGGTGATGTTAGGACTCACTTTTTTCTCCGCAAGTATGTGGACAGGGGGTTCTCTCGGTACTGGGCTCTCCTTTAATGATTTTTTCCTCGCTGTTCTCATCGGTAACCTAATCCTCGGTATTTACACTTCTTTCCTCGGTTACATCGGCGCTTCTACTGGTCTCTCTACTCACCTTCTTGCTCGTTTCTCTTTTGGTTCTAAAGGATCTTGGCTTCCTTCCGCTCTTCTTGGCGGAACTCAAGTTGGGTGGTTTGGAGTTGGTGTCGCGATGTTTGCGATTCCGGTGCATAAAGCAACGGGCATCGATACCAACACGTTGATCCTCGTCTCCGGTTTGCTCATGACCGCGACCGTTTACTTTGGCATCTCCGCACTGATGGTGCTGTCAGCAATCGCCGTTCCTGCCATTGCGCTACTTGGCGGTTACTCTGTCATTGAGGCAGTAAATAGCGTTGGCGGTATTAGCGAACTACAACAAGTTCAACCAACCGAGCCACTCGATTTTTCAATAGCTCTCGCGATGGTTGTTGGCTCTTTTGTCAGTGCTGGTACATTAACGGCAGATTTCGTGCGCTTTGGCAAAAAGCCGCGCAGCGCCGTGATGATCACCATGGTGGCATTTTTCATCGGTAACTCGTTAATGTTTATCTTTGGCGCGGCAGGTGCATCCGTGACTGGTCAATCAGACATCTCTGAAGTGATGATTGCGCAAGGCTTATTAATTCCCGCCATCATCGTACTTGGATTAAACATTTGGACGACTAACGACAACGCGCTCTACGCATCGGGTCTTGGGTTTTCCAACATCACTGGCTTACCAAGTAAATACATCTCGATGGCGAACGGGCTTGTTGGCACACTTTGCGCTCTCTGGCTCTACAATAACTTTGTTGGCTGGCTAACCTTCTTATCGTTGGCAATTCCACCGATTGGCGGCGTGATCATCGCTGACTTCTTCACGAACCGTAAGCGCTACGCAAACTTTGAAGCCGCCCAGTTCCAAAGCGTAAACTGGGCTGGCATTATCGCTGTAGCGATTGGCGTTGGTGCGGGACACTTCCTTCCTGGCGTAGTACCGATTAACGCTGTACTTGGCGGCGCTATTAGCTTCCTAATTCTTAATCCTATTCTCAACAAAAAAGCACTGGCTACACAGCCAGCGTAAGGAACCATCATGACAACACTACTGATCAAAAACGTAACGCTAAAAGGACAAGAAGGTCTGCAGCAAATTTTGATTGAAGATGGTCAATTCAAGCGCATTGAAAGCAACGATGTGGAGCTTAATCACAACGGTGACACCATAGATGCTGAAGGCGGTATGGCGGTTGCGCCTTTCTGCGAGCCACACATTCACCTAGATACAACGCAAACCGCTGGCGAGCCAAGCTGGAACATCTCTGGCACATTGTTTGAGGGTATTGAACGTTGGGCTGAGCGCAAAGAAATGCTGTCGATTGAAGACGTGAAAGCGCGCGCAAAACAAACCTTAAAATGGCAGATAGCAAACGGCGTACAACACGTTCGTACTCACGTCGATGTTTCTGATCCAACACTTATCGCTCTCAAAGCGATGCTAGAAGTACGTGAAGAGATGAAAGAATGGGTAGACATCCAAATCGTCGCCTTCCCGCAGGAAGGTATTCTCTCTTACCCAAATGGCAAAGAGCTGCTAGAAGAAGCCGTCAAATTAGGTGCGGACGTGATTGGCGCGATTCCACACTTTGAATTCACACGCGAATATGGCATTGAATCGCTGCACTACGTATTCGAGTTAGCGCAAAAATACGACCGCCTGATCGACGTGCATTGTGATGAAATCGATGACGAACAATCTCGCTTCGTTGAAACACTGGCAGCATTAGCGCACAAGTTTGATATGGGGAATAAAGTCACGGCCAGTCACACCACAGCGATGGGTTCCTACAACGGTGCATACGCATCTCGCCTGTTCCGTTTATTACGCATGTCCGGTATCAACTTCGTGGCAAATCCGTTGGTGAACATTCACTTACAAGGCCGTTTTGATGATTACCCAAAACGTCGCGGCGTAACACGAGTGAAAGAGATGCTGAATGCCAACATCAACGTCTGCTTTGGACACGATGATGTATTTGACCCTTGGTACCCACTAGGCACTGCAAACATGCTGCAAGTGCTGCATATGGGTCTGCACGTGTGTCAGGTGATGGGTTACGACCAAATCAACAACTCACTGGATCTGATCAGCACCAATTCAGCACGTACACTGAACATTCAAGATAAGTATGGAATTGAAGAAGGCAAACCAGGTAGCCTACTGATTCTTCCTGCAGAAAATGGTTTTGACGCCGTACGTCGCCAAGTGCCGGTTCGCTACTCTGTTCGTCACGGTAAAGTGATTGCAGAAACACAGCCTGCGACGACTCATATTCATCTTGAACAAGCAGAGCAAGTGACGTTCAAGCGCTAAGGTTCGTAAAAATACCGACTAAAACGAAAAAGGGTCTGACGAAATCATCAGGCCCTTTTGCTATTGGCAAACGTCACTGCTGTTCTGTGTCTTACGACCTGAGTAGCCAACCGAACGCACAAAAATGCTATTTAAGATGACCCGATGCCCACTAAGTTGCATAAGGTTCTGATGGCTAAATCTCAATTACACTATCGAACTTGGAAATTCCTCTCTGCGTTCGGCATACTTCTGCCTTCACTTTAGTTGTAGATATAACTCATGACCTTATTAAGCCAGATAGAATCGCAATTTTTGGAGTTTATGCAGCAAGAGATGCAAGTCGATGCGGCGCATGACATAAGCCATGTTCAACGGGTCGTAAACACCGCAAAAAAACTGGCTATGGAAGAAGGCGCCGACTTATCTATTGTGCTTCCCGCCGCCTATTTACATGATTGTTTTACCTATCCGAAAGATCATCCAAACCGCAAGCAGAGCTCAATCATTGCAGCCAAAAAAGCGGTCGCGTTTTTAGAAAGTATCGATTATCCGCGGCAATACCATGATGCCATTGCCCACGCGATAGAAGCACACAGCTTTAGCGCGAATATCAGACCCAACACATTGGAGGCAAAAGTCGTTCAAGATGCCGACCGTCTGGACGCTTTAGGCGCAATTGGCATTACTCGCTGTATACAAGTGAGCACTGAGTTTGATGCGCAACTTTACGATAACAAAGACATCTTTGCTCAACAGCGAGAACTCGACGATAAACAATTCACTCTGGATCACTTCCAGACCAAGTTATTCAAAATCGCTGAAACTATGAACACGGAGTCAGCGAGACGCGAAGCGCAAAAACGCAAAGCCTTTATGCAAGCGTATATAGAGCAATTACACGACGAGGTGACAGCATAAATGTCAGAAAGCTATACGTTAATTAAAGAGCTTAAACGCCAACTAAAGTTAGCTGGGCTGCATTATGTCGATGTTGCACAACACCTTGATTTAAGTGAAGGAAGCGTCAAACGTTTACTCGCTGAAGGTCAACACATTAGCCTTGAACGCTTAGAACGCATTTGCCAATTGATTGGTTTAGAAATGGCGGAACTGTTTAAGCTCGCGGCTGCGCATAATAAAGGCCTGGAGTCGCTAACGTTAGAGCAAGAAAAGCAGCTGGTTGACGATAAAGCCCTGCTACTCGTGGCGATCTGTGTTGTAAATGGCTATCAGTTTGAACAAGTCGTTCAACAATACACCTTCAATGAGTTGGAACTGGTACAAAAGCTTGCTCATTTGGATCGTCTGAACATCATCGACTTGCAGCCAAATAACAAAATTCGTTTGCGTATATCTCCGACATTTAAGTGGCAGATGGGCGGCCCTATTCAACGGTTCTTCCAACAGCAAGTTCAAGACGCCTTTTTCCAAAGCTACTTTTCTGGTGAAGATGAACAGTTATCCATGGCAACAGGATTGATGAGCGTACCAACCAACAAGAAGCTGCAACAGAAACTGCAAAAGGTCATCGATGAGTTTTATCAGGCTTGCCAAAGTGATAGCTCTCTCGATATGGACGAAAAGCACGGCACCTCTCTGATTATTGCGATGCGTCGCTGGACGTTCCCTCTGTTTGAACCATGGGAAAGAAAACCTACTCAAAAGTCTCGAAATTAGTAACTCAATAAACAAATGGAGATGAAAGTAACGAATTTCGTTACTTTTGGTGACACCCAACGTCACTTGACAGAGAAAGCTGGTTTAATCGTTCATTGAGCATAAAGTGCTCCCATCTCATTCGACTTTGTTTAATCGGGGCCAGCATGTTTTTCTCAAAACGCTTTTTTCCTTACTTTGTGACGCAGTGTCTTGGCGCACTCAATGACAACATCTACAAAAACGTTCTGTTATTGATGGTGACATACAGCCAAATTGATAACTTACCAATATCCGTTAATCTATTTGTTAATTTGGCGGCAGGCTTATTCATCCTACCTTTCTTTCTATTCTCTGCGCATGCTGGTGCCGTCGCTGACAGCATGGACAAAGCCAAATTAATACGACGTCTAAAGCTCATCGAGCTGGCTATCATGTCTTGCGCAGCAACCGCTATTGCGACCCAAAGTGCTATGCTGATGCTGGTTCTGCTGTTTATGACAGGCACTCAATCGGCCTACTTTGGTCCCGTAAAATACGCCTTGCTACCACAAGCACTCAAACCAAATGAGCTTGTTAAAGGAAATGCTTGGGTTGAAATGGGCACGTTCCTTTCGATTCTTATAGGTACGCTTAGCGCAGGCCTGCTGTTAGCCATTCCTAATGGTACCTTGATTGCTTCTTGTGTCGTTATTGCCTTGTCTTTGCTAGGGTTTATGAGCAGTGTGAACATTCCAACGATGCCTAGCCAATCGACTGACAAAGCGAAGTTTGAACCGATTTCTGGTTTAAAAAACACGTTAAAAGTGGCAAAAAAACAGAGAGGCATTTGGATGTCTATTCTAGCCATCAGTTGGTTTTGGTTCATGGGTGCGACTTACCTGACTCAATTCCCTAACTTTGCGCGTGAACATTTGTTTGCAGACAGCACTGTCGTTTCTTTACTGTTGGCATTGTTTTCCATTGGTATCGCTACAGGCTCTTGGTTGTGTGAAAAGCTCTCTTTCAACCACGTTGAGCTTGGTATTTTGCCATTCGGTATCCTTGGTCTGACCGTCTTTGGCGTCGACTTGCTATGGGCAGTCCCAAGTTATCCATCACTTCCGGTGCACTTTTATGATGTGCAAAACTTCGTTGCTGAATCCAAACATCTGCGCGTCATGATTGACCTGTTCCTTGTTGGTGTAAGCGGCGGTGTCTTTATTGTTCCTCTTTATGCGTTCATCCAATCGCGTTCAAACAAAGGTGAATGTGCACGTGCCATTGCTGCTAACAACATCATGAATGCGTTGTTTATGGTGGTGTCTGCTTTGGTTTCGATCGTTGCACTCAGCGTACTAGAACTTTCTATTGTGGAACTGTTTGCCATGATGGCAATAGGTAACTTCTTCGTGGCAATCTATGTCTATCGTCAAGTACCGGAATTTACACAACGCTTTATCAGTTATTTACTCAGCCATTGTATGTATCGTGTGTCAGTAAAGGGGCGCCAACATATTCCTGAACAAGGTGCTGCGTTAATCGTGGCTAACCATGTTAGCTATGTCGATGCGTTGATTTTGATGGGAACCTCTACTCGCCCGGTTCGTTTTGTGATGGACAAATCCATCAGCGAGCTGCCTGTTCTTAAATATGTTTTCCATCATGCCGGTGTTATCCCGATCTGTTCTCCACGTAAGTGTGCCGACACTTATCGACGAGCATTTGAACAGATTGAACAAGCGCTTAACGACGGTGAAGTTGTCTGTATCTTCCCTGAGGGTCGCTTAACGTCTAACGGTGAACTGGGTGAGTTTCGCCCTGGTGTGGAAAAAATCCTTGAGCGTAATCCTGTTCCTGTCATCCCTATGGCGTTAAAAGGGCTTTGGGGTTCTTTTTTCAGCCACAAAGGCGGACATGCTCTCACAAAACGACCGACTCGTTTTTGGTCAAAAGTGGATGTTGTTATCGGTGAAGTGTTAAGCCCAGCTTCTTTAAATCGTCATCAATTGCAACAACAAGTACAGGATTTACTGGGCTGATACGCTTGCTATACCGATCAAACTTTGCAGCAAAACGTAAATATGCACCACAAAGGGCAAGTAGTTCTTTGTTAATTAGAGTAGGATATCTACAACGTCATAAATCTAGGAGGTATTATGAAAATCATCATCTTACATGGTCTTTATATGCATGGGCTGGTCATGCAGCCTCTTAGCCAAAAGCTGAGAAAACTCGGATACGAAACGCAAGTACTCAGCTATAACACTGTTGCTATCGATGAGTCTTCACTGTTTGATTCTATTGATCATTCGCTTAATCCACTGACCACAAACGTGCTCGTGGGGCACAGCTTGGGAGGCTTGATGATTAAGCGCTATCTCGCCAACAGAAAGCCAACCACCAGCTTGATCTCTCATGTTGTCGCTATCGGTTCGCCTCTTAAAGGCGCGTCCATAGTAGGTAGGATTCAAGATCTCGGATTGGGTGCAATTTTAGGCAATTCGCCACACCACGGATTAAACAGACATAATGACGCGTGGGCTTTTCCGCAAAAACTCGGCAGTATCGCAGGAACGATGCCGATTGGTGCTCGCCCATTGTTGATCCGTAATGACAACACCATGTCGGACGGTACGGTTACCGTAGAAGAGACAAGACTGGACGGTATGCAAGATCATATCGAAGTGAAACAAACACATACGAGTCTGATTTACAACACCTTCGTGCCCCAGCAGATTGATCACTTTATTCGCACAGATTATTTCCGTCGATAGCACACTTTTCCATCATACAGATGGAATCGACTTTCCAAGCTATTCAGTTCGCAGTACTATCCTAGCTCCACTTCCTCACAATTTGGATGAAGTGGCACATTTTTAATTGTTCTCAGGGCGGGGCGAAATTCCCCACCGGCGGTATACTTTTTCAAGTGAGCCCGCGAGCGCTCGATTCGTCGAGGTCAGCAGATCTGGTGAGATGCCAGAGCCGACGGTTATAGTCCGGATGAAAGAGAATAAGAATACACCAGCATAGCGAGTCAGATTGCTAAGAGTGCTGGTGCACTTCTTTTTGATCGTATTTTACGACGATCTCTCATACCGCCCTGATTCTGGTGAAATTTAGGAGTTAACCATGAATCAGTCATCACTACTTGCCGAATTCGGCGACCCAATTACTCGCGTTGAAAACGCACTTATCGCTCTAAAAGAAGGCCGTGGCGTACTTCTTCTTGATGATGAAGATCGCGAAAACGAAGGCGATATCATTTATTCAGTCGAGCACCTCACCAACGAGCAAATGGCGTTGATGATCCGCGAATGTAGCGGCATCGTTTGTTTGTGCTTAACAGATGCTCAAGCGGACAAACTGGAACTGCCTCCAATGGTAGTAAACAACAACAGCGCAAACCAAACCGCATTTACGGTTTCTATTGAAGCGAAAGTTGGTGTAACAACGGGGGTTTCAGCAGCAGACCGAGTGACGACCATTAAAACGGCGGCAAACCCGCATGCGAAACCTGAGGATCTTGCTCGCCCGGGCCACGTATTCCCTCTGCGCGCACGTCCAGGTGGTGTAATGACTCGCCGTGGTCACACAGAAGGTACGATTGACCTGATGCAAATGGCAGGGCTTCAACCCGCTGGCGTACTATGTGAAGTGACCAACCCAGATGGCACGATGGCAAAAGCACCAGAGATCGTTGCGTTTGGTCGCCTGCACAACATGCCAGTGCTGACTATTGAAGACATGGTGATGTACCGCAATCAGTTCGAGTTAAAACTGGCATAATTAAATCCCAGCTCTGAAAGAAGCCGCGCATTTGTGCGGCTTTTTTGATCGATCCTCTTTGCACTTGAGTAGTTATACTTATTGAAAACAAGGGGAACAACACCATGAAAGGATTACTGAAACTCGCCGCTCTCGTTAGCTTTCTCTCCATGAATTCGCTTGCTCTTGCATCTGAGTGCCCTGATATTCTTCAAGGTAAGCAAAGGTTGTTAAACTCAACAGAAGAAGTCGATCTATGCGAAAGCTTTAAGGGAAAGACACTACTAGTCGTCAATACAGCAAGCCAGTGCGGCTTCACTCCTCAGTTCGAACAGTTAGAAACCCTCTATCAAACTTACAAAGAGCAAAACTTCACCGTCATTGGTTTCCCGAGCAATGACTTCCGACAGGACAGAGGAAGCGAAACAAACACTGCGAAAGTCTGTTATCTCGATTACGGGGTCACCTTTCCAATGATGGCTCGCTCCTCAGTATTAGGCGTAGATGCAAACCCCGTATTCAGCGAGATTACTAACCAAGCTGGCATCAAACCAAAATGGAACTTCTATAAGTTTCTAATTAGCTCTGAAGGCAAAGTTATTGCCACTTTTCCAAGCTCCACATCACCGACAAGTACTACGCTTACCAATATGATAGAGCAACAATTGTAAGGTGACGACCATGACAACACGCTCAACCATGCTACAACTCGGTTACTTAGGCCTGGTTCCATTTGTGTTTAGTTTAGGGCTGATTTTCACTGACATTTCACTCTTCAATTTAAGTGGCCAGCAATTTTTCATCGCTTACAGTGCCGTAATATTAAGTTTTTTATCCGGCATACTCTGGGGGAATGGCATTGAGCATTACTACCACCGCCTTAGCAGAAATATATTAATTCTCAGCAACCTTTTTGTCTTACTCGCTTGGGGCGCATTATTGCAGGGTCACAAACACTACGCGGTCGCTACCCTACTCTTAGCAATTGGGTATCTTGCTGTTTGGTATGCAGAAAAACTCGTGAGGAAAGTCGAACAAGACGCCGAGCCCAAGGGATATCAAGGAATGAGGAGCAAACTGACCTTCGGCGTAATCGTAATGCACGGATTGGCTTTAGTTTCATAACCTGGTCTGTCCAGTGCTAAGATCACAAAAAAACGTCTTTTTATAAAACAATGTTCATTTCGTGAATGCACACATATTTTGAACACTGTTTTGTTTTATTTATGAATCAATCCACATATAAGTATTTCAAAGCATTCACAAAGGATATGAATATGTTTTTTCGCAAACTTTTGTTTAGCACTGCGATGATCAATGCAACGACAGGTTGCGTGTCTTACCAGGCACAACAAGCCGCCGCTCAAACAGTAAATAATACAGGCGCCGTGCTTACCAATGTGATTAAAACCACGATTGCTCAGCCATGTAATGTTGCAATCACTGCTGCTAGCTTGTTTTATCCGCATGCCATATTTATGACTAGTGTTCCGACTCAAGCATGTACAAGCGTTCTTAGATAATACGAGTGTGATAAGCATAAAAAATGGCGACTCTACCGTCGCCATTTTTAAGCATCAATGCTATTTATAGTTACAGCGTCAATAAGTAATTAACTAATTGATTGTACTCGTCGTAAGTACGAATTTCGCTGGCCAAAACAATGTATTTATTGTTCACAACCACACCCGGAACCCCTCTTAACGTGCTGGCAGAGAATTGCTTATCAAAACCTTTCTGCATTGAGTTTACGGCGAAACTGTTGTACGCCGCATCAAACTTCTTACCTTCTACGCCATTATCAACTAAGAGCTGTTTCAGCTCAGCTTCGTCTTTTGGCGCTTGTCGCTTTTGATGAATTTGGGCAAACATGGCAGGAATCATTGTATCTTCAACCCCGAGCGACACCATCGTCGCGTAGGACTTGGCCATCGGAATCGCCATATCTCCGCCCATGAACCCCACATGTACCTTTTCAAACTTTGCCTCTTTTGGCAGAGCAGGTTTTAAACGCTCAATAAGCGACTCAAACTTGTAACAATGTGGGCAATAAAAAGAAAAGAATTCCGTCACAACAGGTTTCGATGCTTTCTTAACATCCAGAACTTTGTAGTGCTTCCCTTCTTCAAATTGCGCTGCGTGAGCGGTAAAAGTCAGTAAAAGTGCACTACATAAGGCAAGTAGTTTTTTCATTGTTTATTTCCTCGTGGCATTCAAATGCCAAATCATTTCATTTGGTAAAAAGGGGGAACCCCAAGTAATTTGAGATGGGAAATTAAACAATCGGAGGGCGATAAAGCTTGGTGATCACTGTCACTACTTTTTCGACTAGAGGCCTATCAATCAATGCAAGGCTATAAGGAAGAAGCAGTAAGTCGTTTTGAGATAAGTTGGCGGGAATTTTGACCATGCAGGAAGAGCTACAACTCGTGTGAGATTGTTGTGCCTTATTGATGGCTGACTCATCGTGATGTAATTCTACGCAGTCGTCATTGACGCCAAGTTGTTTGTGCAGAGCAGCCTGTTGAACAATAATATCGCGTACTTCAATTGTTTTCACCGGGGCTGAAGCCTTTGCCATAGGAGCGACACTGCTCAAAAGCATAGCGGCTAAACAAACTATCGCGGTCAACAATGTACGGTTAAACTTCAACATAGCTACATCAACAAAAATGGTGATTTAAGATAATACATGATAACGATTTGACTTCAAGATACGGACTCTGAGTTCCGCCTCGCCTAAAAACTTGGTACGTTAACGGTTCCATATCCTTGAGGCTTCTCAATACCGCTCCCCTCTCACAAGAACTCATAGCGATTAAGCTATTCATCATTTAGATAGTTCTTCACCTGATACCAGCGACAATTCGATAAAACTTGAAATCGTTATGAAACACGAGTAATAGTTAGAACAGTTTTTGTACGAACAAGGAAAGATCAATGCTTAAAAAGAGATTCTTTAAGACAAAAGATGAAGTTGAAGTCACGTTCGAGCTAGATAAAGACCAGTGGGACTCCATCCATATTGCTGGGGATTTTAACAACTGGCAGCCAGAACCGATGAAATTAGTGAAGAAAAGCCGTCAATTTAAATTTAAAACGCGCTTACCTAAAGAGCAGAATGTTCAGTTCCGCTACTTGCTCAATGATGCAAAGTGGGAAAACGACCCTCAAGCCGACGCTTATGTTCCCAATGCTTTTGGCAGCGACAACAGCGTCGTGTGTACCACCGAATAAAACGTAAGTTCACTCTAATATTCCATATTAAGGCGCAGCAGTTGCGCCTTTTTTAGACTCTTCATAATGTGATTAATGATTAAGTTTGAATCATTACTTGGGGTATTTATCGAATCAACTCATCCGATAACCTTATTCTGAGAAAGCTTTATTTGAAATAATTCGTAAATTTGTTTAAGTTCCAGTGATATTAAATATTGTATACATCACTCAAATGAACGCACAACAAGTCAAACCATCTTTAATCATTGTGGAAGACGATCCCAAATTACAAGCTATGCTGGGAGAGTATTTTGTTGAACAAGGTTTCCAGGTCAAATGTATCGACAACGGGACAGACGCACCCGAAGCGATTATTGACACACAGCCAGACGTGGTTTTGTTAGATTTGATGCTACCTGGACAAGACGGCCTGAGCGTATGTCGTCAAATCCGTGAATGCTACAAAGGCAAAGTGTTGATGCTGACAGCGAGTGATGACGACTTCGATCACGTCGCCGCATTAGAAATTGGCGCCGATGACTTTGTTACCAAGCCAATCAAACCTCGCGTGCTACTGGCGCGCATTCGCATGCTATTGAGAAGAAAAGAGGCAGCCTCTACCGAGTCCGAAAACGGTCTACAAATTGGAGTGCTGTGTTTAAACCGATTACGTAAATCATGCGTCATGAACCAGGAAGAAATTGCGCTGACTGACGGTGAGTTCGATTTATTATGGGTTCTCGCAACACACGCAGAAAAAACACTCTCACGTGAGTGGTTAACGAAAACACTACGTGGTATTGAGTACGACGGTACAGATCGCACCATTGACAACCGTATTGTGACATTGAGAAAAAAATTAGGCGATGCCTCTTGCTCTCCACAAAAAATCATCACGGTTCGCGGCAAAGGCTACCTATTTATGCCTGATGCATGGAATGAATAATGAGACGGATTTATCTGGAAAGCTTTGTCGGTCTTATCATTCTATTTATGGTGAGTTTGTGGGGTTACGAATTCTTAGTCTATGAGATCAACACAGATTACGATTACCTGCTACAAGAGCAAGAAGGTCAAGCTTTCCACGATCTTATCTATCCTATCTACGAAGAGCACGGACTAGAATACACTCAACAACAGCTTGAGCAATTTGCCACGTCCAGCCATCGCTTGTTGATTCCTCACACGCTCGAAGAACTTCCAGAAGACATCAGAAAAGCATTTGAAAGTGACACCTCTGTTAACGTTACTTACGACGAAGAAAGGGATATATGGTTCCGCCTAGATGCGGACACCCCTATTTTCAAAATGATCGATGATCCGGATAGCTCAGTTATTCAGGCGATTAACTTTGATGACAACATTGTATGGTTATTCTTTTTAGCCGGATTTGCTCTGTATTGCATACTGCTGATCTGGTTTTTGAGTCGTCGAATTCGTGAGTTAGAAAGAGTCACAGTAGAGTTTGCTTCAGGCAACTTCAAAGCACGAGCAAGCACCTCAAGCGCCAAATCCGTTGGGACACTGAACAAAAGCTTTAATACGATGGCTGACAAAGTTTCTCGCCTGATCACTAGCAATAAAATGCTGACCAATGCAGTTGCGCATGAATTACGCACTCCTATTTTTCGTTTACAGTGGCAAGCTGACTTGTTATCGGACTCTACATTAACCGAACAACAGAAAAAGCATGTACGTAGTATCGTCGAGGACATTGACGAGATGGAAGACATGGTTGAAGAGTTGCTTTATTACGCCAAAATGGAACGCCCAGATACGGCGTTGCAAACAGAAAACGTAGCGCTCGCCAAGTTAGTTAATGAGTTAAAACAGAGATGGCAAAAAGAGACCAAATTATCAATCTCACTCAATGAAACAAACTCTGAAAACGCGCGCGCATTCGCCGATCCAAAACTGCTAAAACGTGCCTTGGATAATCTGCTACGCAATGCAATGCGATATGCAAATACTCAAATTATGGTTGAGATAAAAAGTGATCAGCAAAGCTGCTTAATCCATGTACATGATGATGGTATCGGTATAGAAGAGCAGCATTGGCCTCACCTTTTTGAAGCATTTTATAGCGCCGATGAGTCCCGAAACAAAAACACGAGTGGATTTGGGCTTGGTTTGGCGATCGTCAGGCAGATAATGGAACTTCAACATGGCGAGGTTTCGATTTCTCATAGCCCACTTGGTGGTGCTTGCTTCACACTTCGTCTTCCAAAATCAGACAGTTAAGTTAACGTCTTTCCTCCTTTACAGAAGACGACACTTCAATACACTCCAGCGACAGAGCCCAACAATAAAACAGTGTACATTTAATCCATAAATTCACAGAACAAATGGATAATACTCATGTACAAACCTTTTATTCTGGTTATGACGCTTGCCTCTACTCTTAGCGCTTGTACTTATAATCAAAAGCCTGTTGTCGACATGACCAATGTTGATCCTGCTAAATATGAACAAGATTTTCTTTATTGCCAAGGGTATGCGGACAACGTAGACAAAACGGAAGCTGCAAAATCTGAAGCCGCTAATGGCGCAGTTACAGGTGCACTAATTGGGGCAGCAGCTGGAGCGCTAGAAAGCGGGATAGGTGGGGCTGCTGTGGGTGCCGCTGCAGGCGGTGCTGTAGGAGCAGGGGCCGGAGCGTTGAGTGGAAGCAATGACTCCACCAAAACACAATCTCTTGTACTGCGAAAATGCCTTCAGAATAAAGGCTATACCGTCTACGACCTTGATTAATTCAACTCTTTTTTCTTATTCAAACCCTATATCGTTGTGTGATGAATGCCATTCACAAATGTTTCACGCAAGAACGATTAGTCTCATTTCATCGTTTGGATAGATGCACAATCTAAATTATTAAGCTGTAGTAAGGTCATATTTTGAAGCCAGGAAAAACAGGTCTACGCCGTGTCATGGATGCGACCGGCTATTCATTTCAGGGATTGAAAGCCGCATGGAAATACGAAGCCGCCTTCAGACAAGAATTGATTCTAGCCTTAGTGCTTTCCGTCTGTGCTTTTTTCCTTCCAGTCACCACATTTGAAAGAGTACTGATGATCAGTAGCCTGTTATTGGTCCTGATCGTCGAACTTATTAATTCCGCCGTAGAAGCGGTTGTCGACCGTGTTAGCGATGACTGGCACGAGCTCAGTGGTAGAGCCAAAGATATCGGCTCGGCTGCAGTATTTGTTGCGCTCACTCTTGCCCTTTTTGTTTGGGCTTCGTTCTTGCTCTAATTTTGATTCAAGACATTTACTTATGAAGACACATAATTTGCAACAGAAAGGTATCTCGTACGTTACCTTTACTTTCTTGTTGGCATTCTATTTCGCGCTGGTTGTAAACATTCCTATTTACAAAGAGCTGAATGGTATTTTTTCAAGCCTAGATAATGTCAAAATTGGTTTTATTATTACGATACCCATTTTCTTTCTTGCCGCGCTCAATTTCCTTTTTAACTTATTTAGTTGGCCTTGGGTTGGAAAACCATTCTTTATTACTTTGCTCATAATTTCGAGTATGGTTAGCTACGCAAGTTACAACTATGGCACACTTTTCGATTCTGGAATGATTGCTAATATTGCTGAAACCGATTCGAGCGAGGCAACCTCTTACCTGAGTACTTATTCTGTAATCTGGACGCTACTTATGGGGGGCGTCCCTGCGATGATTGTCTATAAGGTCAAGTTGCAATCTCAGCGCCACCAATTGCTGTATTTTTCTCTCACGAAGTTGGTGTCGATGTTGTCATCTCTTGCAGTAATTGCTGTTATTGCCAGTGTTTACTACCAAGACTATGCATCTGTCGGTCGCAATAACAGCTATCTGAAAAAAATCATTATTCCCACTCAATTCGTTTACAGCGCGACTGGGTATGTAAAGGAGAAATACTTCACCACGCCAGAGCCGTATCGCGAGATTGGAATCGATGCAAAGCAGTCAGATAGCGCAGTAAAGCAAGCACAGAACAAGCCGACACTACTGGTGTTTGTTGTCGGAGAAACCGCTCGAACACAGAACTACCAACTCAATGGCTATAAGCGAGAGACAACCCCTTACACCAGTAAGCTGGATGTGATTTCATTTCAAGAGGTTGCGTCTTGTGGCACTGCAACTGCAGTATCTGTGCCTTGCATGTTTTCTCAGCTCACGCGAAGCGAGTTTGAACGGACCAAGGCAGATAACCAAGATAATGCTCTCGACATCATGCAGCGCGCTGGAGTTGACCTCATCTGGAAAGAAAATGATGGCGGAGACAAAGAAGTCGCCCACAAGATCAAGAAAATTGAAGTGAACCGAAAGCAAGCAAGTCCTCTGTGTAACGGTCAAACCTGTTACGATATGGCGCTGTTAGATCACTTTGATCAAGAAGTTGCGGATATGCACGGCAATCGCGTTGTCGCCATGCACCTTATAGGAAGCCATGGTCCTACCTACTTCCAGCGTTATCCTAGAGACAAAGCGTTTTTCAAACCAGACTGCCCACGTGCAGATATAGAAAACTGTAGCGTCGAACAAATCGTGAATACGTACGACAATACGATACGCTACACTGATCTTGTGTTGGCAGAAACCATCAACAAACTCAAAGCATTAGAGTCTCAATATAATACCGCTCTCATCTACGTATCGGATCATGGTGAATCATTAGGCGAAAACGGATTGTTCTTACATGGCATGCCTTACGGCCTTGCACCAGACTTCCAAAAACGTGTTCCTTTGCTCATGTGGCTATCTTCCGGCTTTAAGCAAGTGAAACAAATCAACACCGACTGTTTGTCGAATGAAGCGCAAAAGGCAGGCCAGTACTCACATGATAACGTGTTCCACTCTTTATTAGGCATTATGGATGTACAAACCCAAGCCTACGACGGCAAGTTAGATATATTCAAAGACTGCCGCACGACTTCCTAAGTGGACCAACAAAGCCTGACTCAAAATGTGAGTCAGGCTCTTTTCTAACAAGGCATTTAAACTCACCAACTTGCCAAGCGTTATACTACAACCTGCCATCCATACATCGAAATAAGGACTAGGATGAAAATTGGTATTATTGGTTTAGGAGATATTGCTCAGAAAGCATACCTTCCCGTTATCACTCAGCTTCCAAATATCGAACTTGTATTTTGTACCCGCAACGCAAATGCACTTGAGAATCTGGCTAAGCAATATCGAATCTCAGAGACCTGTCAAGACTACCAGCAGCTTCTGCACTTTGGCGTAGATGCAGTCATGATTCATGCGGCAACAAGCGTACATCCTCAAATCGCAGCATTCTTTTTGCGGCATGGAATCCCAACCTTTGTCGACAAACCATTAGCGGACAATGCTGATGACGTGGAAAAACTGTACGATATTGCCGAAAAAGAAAAACAACCACTTTATGTGGGCTTCAACCGACGTCATATTCCGCTTTACAACCAACACATGCCAGAGGTACAGCAAGGCAACATTTCTGACCTAAAATCGCTACGCTGGGAAAAGAACCGTCACCAACTACCAGGCGATATTCGTACCTTTATATTTGATGATTTTATTCATCCATTAGACAGTATTAACGTGACAGCCAAGACCGATTTAAAAGAGGCTTACATAACGCATCAGCTTGAAGGTGACCAATTGGCGCGTTTAGATATTCAGTGGCAACACGGAGATACTATACTCCACGCTTCGATGAATCGTCACTTCGGTGTGACTATGGAGCGCGTTCAAGCTTGTTATGCTAACAAAGCAGTGGAATTCGACTCTTTCGTTGAAGGGAAACGATGGCAAGCGAACCAAGAGCAAAAAATCAATTTGAAAGATTGGACGCCAATGCTGACGAGCAAAGGTTTCCATGCGATGTTGCTCGACTGGTTTAACGTCGTTGAATCTGGAAAAATCGCTAGTGAAGTAGTGAAACGCAACATTGCTAGCCATCAGTTAGCAGAGCAAATTTGTCAATATATCGAGAAAGTTAACTCTAGGTAGCTTAATTCTTGGCTATATGCTTAATCGAGTATTACGCTCTATACTAAAACAAACGTAGCTTCAGGGAGTCATTCATTCTCTGTTAATACTTATGCGGCTATTCTATCAAGCAAGTGAATGAGGGAACGGATCACGTTTATTAACGGAGTGGTTCTAGTTTTACATTACTATACCCTCAGGAACCTGCATCGTCATATTCAAGAGTAAAGGAAATAGAATGAGAACACTCGGTAACATCATTTGGTTTGTATTTGGTGGCGTATTTATGGGGTTGCTATGGTGGTTTTTCGGTATCTTAGCCTTTATTAGCATCATCGGAATACCTTGGGGGCGTGCGTGTATCGTTATGGGTAATTTTTCCTTTTTCCCATTCGGAAAAGAAGCCATTTCACGCGATGAATTGACCAATGAAATGGACATTGGTACGAGCCCTCTAGGCGTTATCGGCAACGTCCTTTGGTTTGTCTTTGCAGGTCTTTGGTTAGCAATCGGTCACGTACTTTCCGCCGCAGCGTGTTTTGTAACCATCATTGGTATTCCGTTTGCACTCCAACACCTGAAGCTTGCGGTTATTTCACTCGCACCAATTGGTAAAACGGTTGTGTCGTCAGAAGAAGCTGCAATGGCTCGGTACAATATCAACCGCTAACAAACAGCCAATATACTTTCTATCCTCTGGGCAATCGTGCTCAGAGGGCAACTCCCGTCAAAAGTAAGCCTATTATCGCTATCGCATATTCAATAATGGTTGATTGTATATCCATACCGTCACCTTTAAGTTGAAGTTCACCCTAGCTCTGTACTACTTTACTTTTTTATTAATCAATGGATTAGCTTAACCCTCCAAGCTCACCCACGCTCAAAAATCAGTATTATTTCCGCTCATCTAAATTGAGTTCATTTACGAAAAGTCGAACTATAAGCATAGTTGATATTAATGATTTTTGACGATAAATAACTCACACCAATCCAGCGATAGTTCCAGCGTTTACTTTTTCTCAGTAAACGCAAGCCGTTACGAAAGCGGGTTTCTTCCCGATCAAAGCCACCACTTCGCATCACTATCGCTTTTCTTTAAAGGCAACAAATATTCGTTGTTATCTTGAGTAAATTATTTTGTTTGTCGCATTTAAGTTCAATCAATATTATTCGCGACATCAGAGAAATAGACCATTGAGCTCCTTAGCATTTATCACAGACATAGAACGTAAAGCCCCTTTTTTGCTCGTTTTTCTTTTTACAAATGTTCTAACTCAACGTCTATTCAGACAGGAATACACCGTGGATAAATATCAAGCTGCTTATGCCAAACGTCTAGAGAAGTTAAAGGGTAATCAATCCCCAAACACGATAGCCCGTCTTTCGGCTTGGGAGGCATTTCTTAACAAAGAGTACGAACTCCAAGACTTAGAATACCAACTATCAGACGCAGCACACCTACACTATGAACAATCTCATGTGAAAAATGATATTTCTTTTAAGGCGTTCAAGCGGGCGTTCTATAACGAATCCATCAAAATCTACAACCTAACCGATGGCGCCTCTATACAGAAAGTATTCACTCCGCTGCTCGCATTAACGACAGTTTGGGTGCTATTTATCTGCTTTTTTGACAAGTGATCATCACTTTTATTAGAACAATAAACTTAGGGCGCTTGCATCATGATTCCAAGCGATAACCAGACGCACAACGCCCCACTTAAATATAAAAAAAGGAGTTTGATCTTGTATGTCTAAGATGACACTTCTTTTAATTACAACAACGATCAGTATCGGAATTACAGGCGCCGCTTTCTGTGTGGGAGTGACATATTTATTCAGTGCGCTTTCACTAAATGAGCTGCTCAATAACCTGTAACTCCCTAGGCTTAATATGAAAAGGGCATCCATCGATGCCCTTTTCTTTTACTTAAGGAGATGCCCTAGCACTTAGGACCACTTGGGTATAAAACCGTTATGCGTTAAGCTGCATTCTATTCATCCAATAGGTAAAGAATGGAACACAGTGATGGAACAAGTAGGAGAGCGTGCGTTGATTGTCGAAGGTGGTGCCATGCGAGGTGTATTTTCTTGCGGCATACTCGATCATTTTCTCGCTAACGAGTTCTCTCCATTTGATAGCTTTTGGGGCGTATCGGCGGGCGCAAGTAACTTGGCGGCGTATTTAGCTAAAATGCCCGGGCGCAACTTAAAAATCTATCTCGATTACAGTTTAAGGAAAGAATTCATCTCACCATCTCAGATTCTACGTGGCGGCGATATGATGAACTTAGATTGGATGTGGGACGTCACTCTCGAAGAGCTTGGCATCGACAAATCCGCACTAAAAGCGGATTCGAGACCTTTCTTTTTAGGCGTAACACGTCAAGACAATGGCCAAGCCGAGTACCATACTCCTAATGTCGACGAGCTCGCAGAAACAATGAAAGCCAGCAGCGCACTTCCCGTACTTTACCGAAATGGTGTCTTACTGAACGGTACCCGATACGTTGATGGTGGGGTTTCTGATGCACTTCCTGTCGCAGAAGCAATAAAGCGAGGCGCCAAAAAGATTATGGTTTTACGCAGTCAACCCTCTAGCTATCAAAAGCCGAAAGGAAAGTTCAGCGCACTAACCAAACGGATGTTGAAAGAAACGCCAGGATTAATTGAGCCGATGTTGACGCGTGAAGTTCGCTACAATCAAACGTTAGCACTGATCGACAATCCACCATCGGGAGTCGAAATCATCCAAGTTTGTCCTCCTGAATCATTTAAATTAAAACGATTGAGTCGCTCGCCAGCACCATTGCGTCAAGCTTATGAGTTAGGTATTGAAGCAGGAAAAGAAGCCATCATGCGATGGAATCAGAAGTAGAAAAAAGCCACGTGGATTAGACGTGGCTAACGCAAATTCGATGGCAGTGGATTATCGTATTTGCTTCTGGTCGAGCCCAATGGTCAGGCTCAAAACTGTTGATAACTGCGCTACTCACAGAAAAGGGAGTTAGGATGTTGATGCTAGTAGGTTTCAAACAATCCTGAATTGTAATCTTGGATTGCTTGTTCTATTTCTTCCATGCTATTCATTACAAAAGGGCCATAGTGAACCACTGGTTCATTGATTGGTTCGCCAATAAAAATCAGAGCACCACTCTCCTTTTCGGCTTGTAATTCAACCCATTCACCTTTCGATAGAATCGCCATTTCGCCTTGATTGATCTCACGATCTTTTAACTGAATACGACCTTTATAAACGTAGAGCATCATGTTGTGGTCTTGCTCCGTGGTCAAATTCAAAGCGTGACCAACCATCGCTCTCCAATCGGCCACCGTGGCAGCAACACCTGTTTCTGTTAGAGGCCCCTGAATACGTTCGTTGTTTATAGTCAGATGACCAGCAATCAAGCGCACAACGCCCGAGCTTTGAGTTTCGAATTCCGTTATCGTTTCAGGTTGAAAGTCATGATATTGAGCCGGTGCCATCTTATTTTTCGCAGGCTGGTTTATCCAAATTTGGAAACCATGCAATTCACCTTCCTGCATAATAGGCATCTCACTATGAATGACGCCTCTTCCTGCCGCCATCCATTGAGCGCCACCAGAACGAAGCTCACCAACATTATCCATGTGGTCACGATGCTGGAAATGACCTTTCAACATATAAGTAAGCGTCTCGATGCCGCGATGCGGATGAGGAGGAAAGCCACCAACATAATCAGCACGGTCGTCAGACTTAAGTTCATCCATCATCAAAAATGGAGAAAAACTCGCATGATTAAACCCTGCTACTCGACGAATTTTCACTCCGTCACCATCAGCAGTGGGTTGTGATTGAATAAGCTGACGAATTTCTCTGAATGTGCTCATACTATTTCTCCTCGTTTACCTTTGTGGCCGCTTGCAAACCGCATGTTCAGCCATGGCTATCGATATGGTTCTATTTTAGATTGAAGAAAAATAATCATGAGCCTTGCTATTTGAGCTACTTATTCAAATTTTTCGAACAGCCCACTTATCCAAGCTGTCGACATATATTTAAAAATAAGTGTAGCTATTTCCTAAACAAGGTGTATAGTAGGCCTTGGCTCTTAGAAGAGAGCTGTTAATGCAACATTTAGTTTAAGTTTCCTCTCAGTAAAATCTTGAATCCCCCAATTCAGACACCTGCGTACAACTTCCTCTTGATTGAACATTCAATAGCTTAGAAAAGATCCACAAAACAAATTCAAATTTTAATGTTTAATTCAAAGGTATTTTTATGTCTAAAGTAAACGGCTCAGTAAAATGGTTTAACGAAACTAAAGGCTTTGGCTTCCTATCTCAAGACAACGGTGGTCAAGATGTATTCGTACACTTCAACGCTATCGTTTCTGACGGTTTCAAAACACTGACTGAAGGTCAGAAAGTAAGCTTCAACGTAGAGCAAGGTAAAAAAGGTCCTCAAGCGACTGAAGTAACTCCTCTATAAGACTGCTTTTCTTGGTGTAGCATGCCCATGCTGCACCAAATCTCTCTCCTTCAAAAATATTCTCACTTTAATCACTCAGCCTAATATCAGGCATTGCTTTGTGCTACCTAAAATAAATAGGATAGTACTGCTTAATTTATTATTTATAGGAAAAATCATGTCCTCAAAAAGAACAGGCCGTCAAAGGCATTGGTATCAATTACTTAACAAAGACAAAATCACTAAGAAACAGGAGAATAAATGTTAGAAATTGAATTTAATCTAGAACAACCTCACACCTCTTGGAACGCTAAAATACATCAATTAAATGGTGATATTTTACGAAGGCACGTATTACCTAAGCTTCATTCTCATAGCTACATGATCGATTTTGAATATTGTGAGAAAACGCAATCTGGAACTATTCTCTGTGATTCAGGTTCAAAGTTAGGAAGTTTTACTGTTAACTAATTCAGTTTTCATGCATTAATGAATGATGCAACTAATTTGGAAGGTATCCAATGGCTAGAAAAAGTAAGAAGCAAGCAGAAAAAGACAAAAAAGAGTCTGAGCAAAACGCGGCGGCGGTAAAACAAAAAACGCGACGCCGTATAGAAGACATTATGGAACAAAGAGAATTTGACAAGTTATTTGATCTATAAGCTATCCTTGACTCTCTCAATTCTCTCTCTGCTCCATAGTTGTGCAAGGTACCGCCACCTACCTTTGCTCAAACGAAGCCTCACTCTTTTCCTCGCTTATAACAACACGATAAGCCTCGTTCACGCTCAAAAACCAATTTGCTCCTCTATACCCAAGTGACTTATACGGTTGCCAGTTACTTTTCTTAGAAAAATCCTTCGACTACTGACAACTAGGTTATTTGCGTATAGCCAAATTGAGAATTTTGCGTATAATCGCCTCGTTTGCTTCGTATAACCCCAATGATATGGTTTGGGGGTCTCTACCAGTTCCCGCAAAGTGCTGATTACGAAGAGTTGAGATCATCGTGGGTCTTACTCTTTGTGATAGCGTTCGATTTATTCCTATCTATACCTATTCTTAGAGTAACTGCATCCACAATACACATAAGGTGGAATATGAACGCATTTATTCAAGGTCTTCCAAAAGTAGAGCTGCACTTACATATCGAAGGTTCACTTGAACCAGAACTCTTATTCAAATTAGCGAAACGAAACGGCATCGAGATCCCTTACTCTTCTCCGAGTGAACTGCGCAGCGCGTATCAGTTCGAAGACTTACAGTCATTCCTTGACCTTTATTACCAAGGGGCGGATGTTTTGCGTAAAGAGCAAGACTTTTACGATCTCACTTGGGAATACTTACTGCACTGTAAAGCGGATAACGTTATTCATACCGAAATCTTTTTTGACCCGCAAACGCATACAGAGCGCGGTATTGACTTTGACACCGTTATCCACGGGATCGCCCGCGCACTACAAGATGGGCACGAGAAGCTCGGCATTACTTCACAAATCATTGCGTGTTTCCTCCGTCACCTTTCAGAAGAAAGCGCCATGGAGACTCTGCAAGCCGTTCTGAAATACCGTGATAAGATCATTGGTGTTGGCCTAGATTCTTCAGAACAAGGCCATCCACCAGCTAAGTTCAAACGAGTATTTAAACAAGCGGTAGAAGCAGGCTTACTGACTGTTGCTCATGCAGGTGAAGAAGGCCCGGCACAAAACATTACCGATGCAATTGAAATGCTTCACGTCAGCCGCGTGGATCATGGTGTTCGCTGTGTTGAGAATGAAGCATTAGTCGAGTCGTTAATTGAAAGCAAAATGCCACTAACGGTATGTCCATTATCGAACCTTAAATTGTGTGTATTTGACGATATGAAAGATCACAATATTGTCGAGCTACTGCGCAAAGGTGTCGCTGTGACGATTAATTCGGACGATCCGGTATACTTTGGTGGTTACATGACAGATAACTTTTTAGCCGTCAACAACGCACACCCAATGAGTAAGAATGAACTAGCTCAATTCACAATGAATGCGATTGATGCTAGCTTCATCGATAATGAGTTGAAAGCGAAGTATCGCCATCTCGTTAGTCAATACGTAAGTCAGCATGAAGCGTTGTAATAAAGCCATCAGTGCTACATCTTAGGTCAAACACTTAGGTGTTAAAACCTTACAAAAGCTCTGTGGTTAACCGCATTTATAAGCGCTAGACTGAGAAAGCTAAACTAGCACACAAAAAGGAATAAAATCATGATTCAACAAGGCCAAGCTCTACCAGTTGCGACTCTAAGCGAATTGACTGCCAATGGTATGGTTAACCACGACGTTACTGAGCTGTTTGCAAACAAGAAAGTCGTACTCTTCGCTGTACCTGGCGCATTCACCCCAACGTGCTCGGAAGCTCACCTACCAGGCTATGTGGTATTAGCCGACGAGTTGAAGGCAAAAGGTGTTGATTTAATTGCGTGTGTTTCTGTAAACGATGCATTTGTGATGCAAGCTTGGGGCGAAGCTCAAAACGCTTCAGAAATCCTGATGTTGGGTGATGGCGACGCAAGCTTTACTAAAGCATTGGGTCTTGAAATGGATACCGGCGGCTTTGGTGGTATTCGCTCACAACGCTACGCCATGATCATTGAAAACGGCATTGTGACCAAACTTAACGTTGAAGAACCAAAAGAGTTTGAAGCAAGCAAAGCAGAAACGATTTTAGCGGCGCTTTAAGCTTACCCTTAGATACAAAAACGGAAGCCATCGCTTCCGTTTTTTGTTGGCTAACGCATTCTCACAACACTCGTTTGTTGCTTACGCTGCATTTCCGCAAAAGTCAGCACAAATGGGGATGATTGCTTTACGCGGCTCGGCAGTGAAGAAAGCGCATTGTAGGCATCCTGTTTCGTTTTAAAATCGCCAACAGTTACCGTATACCAACGCGTGCCTCGGCTGTTTTTCCAGTTAACCCAAACCGGATGCTTAGGATCGATATAACGAATGTAATCTTTCACATCTTTTTCTTGCTTTAGCGCGAGTACCTGCATCGTGTAATGGTTTGGGTTTAAATAACCATACGCATCCTGAGAGGTCATTACTCCAACACATTGGCCACTATCGACCTGCTGCTGGTAAGGCATAGCGCAGCCCATGAGCGATAAAATCAATGTCAAAGATAAAATCTTGTGCACGTGTCACTCCATTTTTGTTCTAGTTTCTTTTTTCTCGCACTCAAAAACACAAAAACGCTTCTAATTAGGCGAAAATAGCCCCTTACAAGAAGGTTCGATGTTTTAGCACAACGAGTATTCCAAAAAAGTAAGGCGACCACGTTGGCCGCCTTAGTAAATTGATTTAATAGAACAATAACAAGATAGAGTGATAATGGCAGAAGTTAGCTGTTTTTTAGAGCCAACTCGCGACCAATTGCTTAAACCAGTCTAAAACTCGCTTGAATAAGCTGCCTTCTTCCACCGATTCCAACGCAACAAGTTCGGCTTCATTCACAACTTTACCTTCGACTTTGTAAAGCACTTTACCAACCACTTGTTGTTGAGAAATTGGCGCTACCAAATCGCCATTATATTCAACTTCAGCTTGTAGCTTTTTCACATCCCCTTTTGGTAAAGTGAGATAAACGTCATTGGCCACGCCTACTTTAAGCTCATCTTGTTCGCCCATCCAAACTCGAGCGTTCGCAACTTCCGTTCCTGCCTCGGTTGGCATTACCGTATCGTAAAAGCGGAAGCCATAACTTAGCAGTTGTTTGCTTTCGGATTCACGGATATTCTCACTTTTTGCTCCCATCACAACAGCAATTAAACGCATGTCACCTTGAGTCGCTGAAGTCGCTAGACTATAACCAGCACCGCTTGTATAACCAGTTTTCATGCCATCGACATTCATACTGCGATCACGAAGCAAGCCATTGCGGTTATATTGCGTAATGCCGTTGTAGGTAAACGAGGTTTCGCTATACAGTGGGTAGATGTCAGGTAAGTCACGAATAATAGCTTGACCCAACTTGGCAATGTCATAAGGTGTTGAATATAAACCGTCACTGTCTAGACCATGAGGGTTGGTGAAAGCTGTGTTATTTAATTCAAGCTTAGCAGCCCAACTATTCATCAAGCTTACAAACCCTGACTCACTACCTGCGACATGTTCAGCAATGGCCACACTAGCATCATTACCTGATTGAACAACCAGGCCACGGTATAAGTCAGATAAAGAAACGGAAGTATTGACTTCAATAAACATCTTTGAGGAATCTGGGAAGTTTTTTGCCCAAGCATTTCGGCTAATGACGACCTCATCATCCAAAGTAATATTACCTGCGTTAATTTCTTGACCAGCCACATAAGCCGTCATTAACTTCGTTAAGCTCGCAGGATTTAGCCGTTTATGTGCATCACGTTCAACCAGCACTTTCCCAGTGTGAAAGTCCATCAAAACATAGCCACGAGAACTGAGTTCCGGTGCATTTGGCACAACGGTTGGTGCTGCATAAGCCAACGAAGATACAGCAGCGAACCCTGTAATTAACACTGTGTTTAATATAGTACTTTTTCTCATCATGACATCTTATCTTAGTAGCATTTAAGGCTTACAAACGGTACCCGAATGAATTCAAAGCGCAGGGTTACCTAGGTAAAGAGCGAGTATATTGAAACGGCGCTCAGTTACAGCCACCTTGTTACGATTAGTTACTTTTACTCAATGTTTGTCGAGAATAATGAGAGGCAGGTAGAGCTTTCGTCTAGAAAGATGAGACAAGAGGCGAGAAATCATGCCGTTATGCTATGTAATTAGTGTTCAGAGAAAAAACCGTACAAGCCAGATCTAAAACTAAGCTTGTACGGGAAAAGATAGCTAAAAATTTTATCACTATCTAACTAGGGGCAACTAAGAAAATCTACAATTCAATTAATAATCCGAACTAATAATTTACCAACCAATGCTTCATCTCGGTCATAACAAAATAATAATTTATTGTCAGAATTTCAGATAAAAATAAAAGTTTAATTTATATATAACCTAAATATTATCTATTACTAGACAGGAGAAAAGTATAATTTCCCTTTCTTAAAACTAAGGGAGGCTTTTTTCGATGCCTTTGAGTTTGTATTGTCATCAGTAAACTGAGTGTAACAATGAGGGATAAGGCATCCGGCTTTAGCACGAAAAGATAAGCCACTGTTATTTAAGTTCACTCTCTGCTTTTTTATCACTAAAGACTTTAAATTTCGGTTACCTTCAGTTTGTATAGCAATTCTTTCACGTACCCCAACCCAGTACGAATCAAACGACGACATTATACATATCCTCTTTCATGGTATAAGCAGTTGTAATTAAACATTGCTCAAAGCTAGATGTAGAATTCAGTAAATTATTTAAATTTTATTTATCTCTAAATTTTAATTTAAATAGATTAACCTGCATATTCCACACAAAATAAAAGGTTATGTCAAAGATTAATTATCATTAAGTTTATTTATATTAGATATAAAATTAAGTTATAAATTTAAGGTTATCTAAAGTATAAATTTTTAGAATGTCATCAGCTAATAGTTAATAGAAATGCAGAGGGCTTGTTGAATATGAAAACGACAAATAGAAGCAAAGAACTATCTATAGATTGAATAATCTTCAACGGGGTTACAATTCAAATAAAAGTAGCGCATCTAGTAAGATGCGCTATGGATTTGATCAGTTTTGGAGTATGAGTTCGGATGAAAACAAACTTACTTGAAGTGACTGAGCCAAGGTTGCTTATGGTTTAAGCTTCAATACCTTATCAATATCTTCTGCGCTGTGACGTTCAGGTAACTGCTCCCACTCTTCTCCCCATGAGCGATTCACAATACGACCACGCTGGACAGCTTCTCGCTCATCAATCGCTTTCGCCCAACGCACAACGTTTTTGTAGCTTTCTACATCTAAGAATTCAGCCGCATCGTAAGCACGACCCAGTACAAGGTTGCCGTACCATGGCCATGTTGCGATATCAGCGATACTGTACTCATCGCCACCTAGGAATTCATTGTTTGCGAGGCGCTTGTCTAATACATCTAACTGACGTTTTGCTTCCATTGTAAAACGGTTGATTGGGTACTCGAACTTCTCTGGTGCGTACGCGTAGAAGTGACCAAAACCACCGCCTAGGTATGGCGCAGAACCTTGCAGCCAGAATAACCAGTTCATTACCTCAGCACGCTTAGCGCCTTCTTTTGGTAGAAAGTGACCAAACTTCTCTGCTAGGTAGAACAGGATGTTACCTGATTCAAACACGTTCACTGGCTCAGAACCTGAACGGTCAACCAGTGCCGGAATTTTCGAGTTCGGGTTCACAGCAACAAAACCAGAACCAAACTGGTCGCCGTCACCAATCTTGATCAGGTATGCATCATATTCTGCTTCTTTTACGCCTGCCGCCAGAAGCTCTTCAAACATGATCGTTACTTTCTGGCCGTTTGGAGTCCCCATGGAATAAAGTTGGAATGGGTGTTCCCCAACAGGCAATTCTTGCTCATGACGAGCGCCTGAGTCCGGGCGGTTAATGCTCGCCCACTGGCCACCGTTTTCGTTATCGTTTGTCCAAACTTTTGGTGGAATATATTCGTTAGCCATTGTTATCCCTTATTGTGTTTGAATGCATTATCAAACTGGCAAACTCAGTGCGCCAGCAAGCATGATGAAGTAACCCACCGCATTCGATAAATGGGCATACCCAAGATATTAGGCCGGAATCTTCAAATAAAAGTCCTGACCTTTCACTTAATTAGAACCTTTGGTTATGGGATTTTCTTTCACGCTATAAGGAAAAACGTCGCGGTAATGTGAACTAGGTTCGAGATGCCAATAACGAAGAACAGATAAGATTCAACGGTCCATCCATCATCTCCGTCTTAATCAAGCTCGTATCGTGGCAACAACTGATCGAAAGCGCGAACCCGTGTAGATAATCTGCCAATAGATCCAAACTGTCTCTCTCCACTTGCGGAGACAACGCCAAAGGTTGAACAATGATTTGATAACGCTCGGTAAACACTTGGGCAGGGCCATGAGATGTCATGTTCAGCATGGTTTGCAATAACCCATTGTACTCACGCAGCAGTTCAATATAGCTAACACACAAGTTCTTGAGTTCGCCTTGCCAATCTTCATTCACTTTCGGTTGATAAATTTCTTCCACCAGCGATGTGGTTAACGCTTCAAGCAATGCATTCTTGTTTTTGAAGTAGTGATAGATCGCCATAGGATCCACATTTAGTTGCGTCGCTAACGAGCGAATGCTTGGTACCTTACCATCCTTTTTCATCAACCACTTAGACGAATCTAGAATGCTTTCTGCGCTTAACTGCGACAGCTTGGCGGCTGGTCTCCCGCGTTTCTTTTCGTTGACAGACATTTGATCTTCCCTATAAACTCAAAATTATTCTACATTGTAGAATTAATTTTAAACCATACTTTAGCTTGGCTCAAGCATCACCATTTTGATGGGGTACTCATGGCAAATATCGTATTTATTGCAACCAGTCTGGACGGTTACATTGCAGATAAGCAGGGCAAACTCGACTGGCTACATTCAGTACCAAATCCAGACAACATTGATACTGGCTTCCTCTCACTGATGGAGCGTATTGATGGCTTGGTAATGGGACGCAACACCCTAGATGTCGTGCTGAGCTTTGATTGCGATTGGCCATACAGCAAACCTGTGTTCGTACTCAGCAATACCATGACAAAAGTACCACAGGGCTACGAAGACAAAATCTTTTTAGTAAAAGGTGAGCTAAAAGGTGTGCTTACTGACCTGAATGCAAAAGGCTTTAACGACTTTTACATCGATGGCGGGGTGACAATTCAGAACTTCCTCAAAGAAGATCTTATTGATGAAATAATGATCACGCGTTTCCCTATCCTACTTGGCGGTGGCGCGCCACTATTTGGGGATTTAGCACAACCATTGAACTTCAAAGTCACCAAGAGTGAAGTTGTTTTGGATACCTTAGTTCAAACCACTTACGTGCGTGAAAAATAGTTAGGCTAGATAGTTTAAAAGAAAACGCCCTTCACTGAGTCAATGAAGGGCGTTTTAATATCTTTGTAATCGAAACCGTTACTTAGCTGATTCAAACAAACCAGTGATGCCTTTCAAAGGGAAAAGCCTTGCTTGCTCCAACCCTTTCAACGTTACCTTGTTGAGGTCATCAATAAAGAAACGACTGGTCATCGTGTGTTTGCCACCATTAATAAAAATCTCGATGACAGAGTTGTCGATATATATATCAATCGTCTGCTTAGCGTCCAATCTTGGTGCTTTTCGAATGCTACCAAATTCTTCTGCGTACAAATGAGACATGTAACGACGGTCCAACATAAACTCGTGCTCTGTCGCACTAAAGACGATGTTGTCACCTTTGAGGTTACTTAGCTCAAGTTCAAAGCCATCGCCCTCAAGGTCTAATTGGATCAAACAATTGGTGCTTTCCAGTGTATGGGATTGTGCAAAGACCACCTCTTCTTTTCTTAAACTCTTCAGCTCAGGGAGTGGAGTTTGAACAAGAAAACCATCTTTCAACGTTAGTTCTCTAGGAAGAGACAACATTCCTGCCCACTGGTGTGTGACCGATGGTGTGTCGATTTCTGGCAACCCTATCCATGCAATAAGAATGCGACGCCCACTCTCATCTAAATAGGTTTGTGGGGCGTAGAAATCAAACCCATAATCTGGCTGTAAAATACCTTGGTGGTTTTCTAAAGTCATCGACTCTAGGTTCAACTGATCACCCACGATATACGCGACAGAATAGATGTTTTTAAAATCATAAGGATCATTCCTGGTCACACCCTGTGGAGAAAACAGCATCACCGATTGACCATTAATCTCAAAGAAATCAGGACACTCCCACATGTACCCAAGGTCAGAAAACTTGGTCTTGATAGGACCTTTATGCTGCCACGTTTTCAAATCTTTGCTTTGATAGAGCGCCATTGAGCCATGCTCGGTTTCAGTTTGAGCACCCACCACCATCAAATAGTCGTCGCCTTTCTTCCAAACTTTTGGATCACGAAAGTGCTCCGTGTAATGTTCGTTCTCAATGACCACACCATGCTTTTCAATGTTGCCGTCTGAGTCCATGGTGGCAAAACACTGTGTTGGGATTCGATTCCAGTTTTGGTCACGCTTGTTGCCAGTAAAAAAAAGCAAAGCCTTGTTGTTTTCCACCAAAGCGCCACCCGAATAAACGCCATGTGAATCGTAGTCTTGGTCGGGATGAAGACCAACACCATGATCAGTAAAATGGATGAAGTCTTTAGTAGAAAGGTGATACCAATACTTCATTCCATGGACTGGTCCCACTGGCGTCCACTGGTAAAAGATGTGGTGCTCACCATTGAAATAGCACAACCCATTTGGGTCATTTAACAGCCCAAATCTAGGGGCGATATGAAAACTAGGAAAGCCTTTATCTTGCTGACGTGAAAGTGTCATTTCTTCGATATCACACTGAGGGATTTGCTCAAGTCGGCGATACCTTTGCTCTACAGTCCAACGGTTGTTTAAGCTCATAATTTTTCTCAACTGAAATTGGATCTGAAGATCATTGCCCAATAAATTGCAGCAATTCTGTCTGGGTCGGAAGCGCAGTCATTGCGCCTTTTTGCGTCGTCGCTAATGCACCACAGCCATTTGCCCATTGAATCGCAGAGCTAACAATAAGATGATTTTTCCAATCGTCATGTTGAGACAGACATGCCAGTAGCCCTCCGACAAAAGCATCACCAGCCCCTGTAGTATCAACCGGACTAACGACTTGACCAGTGATCAGCTCACTCTGGCTTTCAAAGACTCGCCAAACGCCTTTCGCACCTTGTGTCACCAAGACCAAAGCAATATTCAAAGCGGCTATTTGTTGTAAACCTTGTGCCATCGATGTTGAGTCAGTTAAGAACAAAAGCTCTTCTTCAGAGAACTTAACCACGTCAGCCATCGCTACAGCCTTCATCACGACAGCTTGGATTTCTGATTGATCTTGCCACACTTCATCACGCAAGTTAGGGTCAAAGCTAATGAAACCACCAGCGGCTTTTGCTCTTTTGATCGCCTCAAATGTGCTGCTTCGACTTGGCTCATTTGCCAGTGAAATCGAGCAAACATGCAGCCAGTCACCTTGCTTAAAGTTTGGGATGTCTTCAACAGACATAAACTGATCAGCGCTCGGTTTTACCATAAACGTAAAGCTGCGTTCACCTTGATCGTCTAAATCCACCACCACTGTTGATGTTCTTTGCTCAGGGTCTTTAATGAGAAACTCCGTGCAAACGCCCTCTTGATCGAGTATTGATTGCATGAAGCGACCAAATGGGTCATCACCCACACGTCCAAAAAACGCACTCTTACCAGATAGACGAGCAATTGCTACGGCGACATTCGCTGGTGCACCTCCGGGACATTTGAGTAAAGAAGTCTCAGATTCCGGTATTAGATCGACAACAGCATCACCAGTTACCCACACTTGATTCATCTTGCTTACCTTAAAATTAAAGCCCTGATAGCCCAACGTGTTGAACACCTTCACTACCAAGTAAAAATTGAAAAAGGCTAGCCAAGCCATTAGTGCTTAGCTAGCACCCCAAACATTTAGGAAAAGAAGTGGATTTTGGGGGACTCCACCCTTAAGGAGTTCAGATTAAGCCGCTGCTTTTTTACCGACTTTAGCGCGGTCACGCATACCAAGAACAATGGTGAGAACAAATGCGGTCAAGAACGCGATCACCATACCCGCGATGTAGTAACCAATCTTATCTGGCGTGATGGAAATGATACCTGGAAGACCAGCTGCCCCTAATGCCTGAGCTTTCACATTAAACATTGTAATAAACGCACTTGATAACGCCGCAGCGCAAACTGCCGCGATAAATGGGTAACGTAGTTTTAAGTTAACACCAAACATGGCTGGTTCTGTAATACCCAGCAAACCCGTGACACCCGATGGAATCGCAATACCTTTCATCTTCTTATCTTTACTCATTATGCCCACCGCCAACGCTGCAGCACCTTGAGAAACGTTAGACATCGCCGCAATAGGAAAGATAAAGGTGCCGCCTGTCGTCGCAATATCCGCAAGAAGTTGCGTTTCAATCGCAATGAAGCTGTGATGCATACCGGTAATAACAAACGGAGCATAGATAAGACCAAATACCGCACCACCAACAAAGCCAGCTGTGTTGTATAGCCAGTTCAGACCATCACCCAATAGGAAACCGATATCACGCGTGAACGGACCGACGACAGTAAACGTCAGCAAACCCGCTATGAAAATCGCCAGTAATGGCGTTAAAAGGTTGTCTAAAACAGAAGGTATGACTTTACGTAAGCCTAGCTCAACCTTCGCAAGAATGAATGCCGATACCAAAACCGGTAACACTGAACCTTGGTAACCCACTTTTTGGATTTCAAAACCAAGAATATTCCAAACCGGAATGTTGCCAGACACAGATGCGCCGCCGAATCCCCAACCATTCAGCAAGTCAGGGTGAACCATCAACATACCTAGCGCTGCCCCTAAATATGGGTTGCCGCCAAACTTCTTGCTGGCTGAAAATGCCAGCAGAATAGGCAGGTAAACAAACGGCGCGTTTGCAAACGTGTTGATCATGTTCGCCAAGTCTGTCAGTCCTGGATTGGCCTCAATCAAGGATTTACCATCAATAAACAAGCCTTGGGCAGTCAGTAGGTTGTAAATACCCATCAACAAACCGCCAGCGACGATTGCTGGAATGATTGGGACGAAAATATCAGACAGCCCCTTCACTGCGCGCTGAACGATGTTTTGTTTCTCTGCGCCAGCAGACGCAACGTCGTTGGTGGACATTTCACTCATACCCGTCAACTTCGCCATTTCTGCATAAACTTGGTTTACGATGCCTGATCCAAAAATGATTTGGTACTGACCCGCAACTTTGAACTGCCCTTTTACCCCTTCAAGGTTATCAATCGCTTGTTCATCTATTTTTTGCTCATCTGCAACGGCAAGGCGTAAGCGTGTCGCACAATGTGCAAGTGCGGTGATGTTGCTTTTACCACCTAATAGAGTTAATAACTCTTTTGCTACTGCCGGATAATTCATTTCATACCCCATTGGATTATTATCTGAGCTTGCGAAATTTTCGGGAACGTTTGCAAAACAGATTTTTGCTCAATAAAACCAAATGATCAAAGATAAAGCAGAGAGAATGTGAGAATGATCGTCAAATTCTCTCCCTAAGAGCAGTATAGGAGGTTAGAATCGCTACTTATCAAAGAGCCTTTCATCTTCTCTTTGCAAACAATCCCAAAAACGAAAAACAGAATGGATAGGAACAATGGCGAGTCTGCATGATGTCGCCCGTCTGGCTGGCGTATCAAAATCAACAGTGTCACGGGTTATAAACGATGAGTATGGCGTAAAAGAAGCGACAAAACAAAAAGTCCGCCAAGCAGTAGCTGAGTGTGGCTATGTGCCAAACCAAGTCGCTAAAGATCTAAAATCTCAAAAGACCAATCTGGTTGGTGTCATTGTTCCTCGGGTTTCCTCTCATGCCACATCCCAAGGCGTCGATGGATTAACCGAGGTCCTTGAAAAAGCGGGGAAACATGTCTTACTTGCTAGCACTCACCAAGTCCACGAAAAAGAACTGGAATATATTCAGATCTTTAACCAAAAACGGGTTGAAGGGATCATTCTTTACGCGACCCACCTCGATTCCAAGCTGGTAAAAGCAATTCAAAACTCAGCGGTCCCAGTTGTGCTCGTCGGTCAAGATGGTTCCATGTTTAATATTCCAAGCATCATTCATGATGACGCACGAGTAGGGTTTGAAGCGGGAAATAGACTGGTTGCAAAAGGTTGCCAAACCATGGGCTTTATTGGCGTACAAGGTGACGATATCGCGGTAGATAAGCAACGCTCTGAAGGATTTGTTCAAGCGCTGCAACACCATGGTTTTGAGCTCGCCTTCCATGCTCGTGGTGACTTTACCATCGACTCTGGCTATTCATTGGCAAAACAACACTTAACAGAGAACCGTAAGCTAGATGGCTTGTTCTGTGCGACAGACCGTATTGCTATTGGTGCGATGAGAGCGATTCAAGAGCTCGGGTTAACACCGGGAAAAGACGTTTTAGTGCTAGGAGTTGGTGATGATGAGCTCGCATCAGTGTGCACCCCAACCTTATCAACATTTAACTATGCATTTGATAAAGCAGGTGAAAATGGTGCGAAACTGTTACTAGATAGAATTGCCAACAGAAGTTTTGAAATGAGTAAGATGGTACTAACCTTCAAAACAATTGAGCGTCAGTCCTGTTAATGAAAAAGCGCCAACTGAAATCAGTTGGCGCTTTTCTTATTACTCTTTGTCGGTTAGATCCCTTTAGAACCAAGTTTCCATTTGCAGTGCAAACAGAACTTCACCACCATCACCCATCGTTGCAGCGCCCGCATCCTGGCTAATCGAGTAACCATTCAAGTCTTCGCTCCAATCAACGTAGCTAACTGCAAAACGTAGCTCCGGACGGTCAAAGAAACCTGCAGCGGTAGACATCTTAAGCGTTGGTGCAATTGTCGCTTTGTAAAAACTGCCACTTGCTTTATCAATCGCATTGTCTAGGTCCATGTATTGGTATGAGCCTTCATAAACCATCTCAAAGTTCTGCGTAAACTCTTGCGCTAAGCGGATGTTGAACGATGCCCACGTAAATTCATCATTTTTAGCAAAGCGATCTTGGCTGTGTTCTGCTAGCAACGCAGGTGCTACACGCCAGTTGTCGCCGATGCGTGTTACACCATAACTGAACAAGCGTACGGCTTTTGCGTCTTCTAGCAAATCACCGTTTGAACCAATGCCTTTAAGTTCTGCACCCAGTCCATCACCCATCAAAATACCAGTTTTAGAGAAGCCTTCACTCATGCCAAAGAAGTTATCGCCATGGTAAGCAAACATCGCATGTAAACCTTTTTCCGCTGCGCCTTCTGCGCGATCATTGTTATCAGCTGACGTCATGCCGCTCAGCATCAATTGCCAATTACCAAAGCGGTTGTTCATTGTCGCGATATAGTTTTCAACATCAGTTGACGAGCTATCAATCTCACCAAAATCACGACCATAGATCGAGAAGTTTGCTTTCCATGAATCGTTCATTTGGACGTCATACACGCCTGCACCAGTACCAGATAAGAAAACGATATCCGAGTCAAAGAAGTGAATATCAAAGTTATCACGGTCAAATCGTTTACCTGCCCAAAACGTTGCGTCAGCAAACGCACTTGATTCAGAGAACATGCTCAACTTGTTTAGCTCAGCATATACCTGACGAACGTTTAATTGACTCTCACTCGCTGTCCATTCGTTATTGGTTTCCGTACTATCTGCCAACATGATTCGGAACAATGCGCTGGAACCATCATCTGCAAAGCGTTTGTGAATAAGGTTTGCTTCCACATAATGATCATCCTCAACCCCTAATCGTCCAATTGGCGCGCCAATAGCACCAGCTGCCGTCATGTAAGGACCAGTACCCACTGCACCATTCAGATCATCATTAATGAGCAGCCCGGAACGAGCGTAGCCATGAAACTCAAAGCTTGAGGCTTTCTCATTTGCTTCTGTTGATACTTTTTCTGTCTGTTCAAGTCTCTGTTCTAATTCATTAATTCGCTTTTCAAGAGCGTCAACATCTGTTGTTGCGAATGCAGGTGCTGTAACCAGCCCAAGCGCTACTGCCATCGTCAAAGTGTGTAGTTTCATTTCCATAGTCTCACGTAAATTTATACTTAGATCAGTTGCAAACGTTCCCAAGCAAAATTGCAAACTTATGGTGACTTTAAATGTCTATCTAAAGCCTGAATTTCAGAGCGCTCAGATACAGAGCGTCTCTACCACTTGTATCAATGAAGGCGATAATATATAAAATTTTCGGGAACGTTACCGCAAGGAAGCGATTTTGTTACTTCTATCACGTTCAATTGTGTTACTTACAGAAAAATCATTAACCAGCGCACATTTGAATGGTAATGAGAAACAGGCATTGAAATTCAGCCTTATTAACAGGTGGCATTGTGGCAGAGACGTTGGCTCCATGCATTTTAATATCTACAAAACTCATTTTTTGAACATAAATGAGTTTTGTAAAATCCAATAATCTTGCTCATGGTCACATCGGTTGCGAAAAGCCACTCATTACCAAAAAGTAATCAAGCTAATGCATCTCAACGTTATTCTCTTTGGCGACTAGTAAGTATTTAATTTGATGTTGAAAATCTGCCTCAATTATCTCTTCTCGACCTTTGGACATAACGGTGTCGTAAACCATGTTTACATATTCATACGGCAGATATTTATCAAAAACATGAACTATATCGTCGTTAATTAAAATTTCACCGTAACAAGCTAAGTCTTCATCAAACGTATTTTGGTAACAAGATATTTTAGAACTATCCCATCCAGAGTAAAATTTGACACTCTTGACATCGTCATACATCGCAATGAATAACTTTTCGATTCCAAGCTTTCCTTCAGCCTCAAACCTCGACTCAAAGTTAACATAGCCGATAGCAATACCTTCATTAGAAGCTGAGTAATCTTTATTAACTCCGTAGTGGACTTGGTTTTCTCTAAGTTTAGAATTGCCAATAGCTTTCCAAGTTAGGCGGTTCCCATCAATATTTTCACCAAATGTAAGCTCTTCTTTGACCTCAATAATTTGGTTCGCCAGTTGGTAAGTTAAAGGCAGGTCAAGATCCGGAACGTTAGTGGCAAGACTTAGACCTTTCCTGCTATGTTTTTCGTAAATTACCTGATGTTTTCTTGGCTCGGAGTGAGAGCTTACAACTATCCATCCGCTTTCTTCAGTAGATGGGTTAGTTGATTCGGAGTTACAGCCCAAAATAAGAAGAGTTGACGCGCTAAACAGTACAGTTTTTAAGTACATAGTGAGTATTCAAAGTTAATTATTTAGTGGCATTATCATTTAAAACAATATCATGGGCAATAAAATCATACTTTAATACCTCAATAGTTATTCTATTTCGAAGTTAATATTTTTGATTAGCTACATTGCTAGGTTAATAACAGAGAACGATGCCAGAATGAATTACGTGTTCTAACTCTATACTTAATCATACAAATCCGGCAGTGCGAAACGAATAAAGTGAACGTGTCAAAAGCCCGAATAGCGTTACCCAACAAAAACGCCCTTCACATAAGTAAAGGGCGTTTGTTATTTGAGATTTTGATTAGCGAGCTATAACACCAACCCACCATCAATCTTGAGCACTTGTCCGGTTATAAACGCACTTTTATCAGACGCTAGAAACGCAACGCCATTGGCAATGTCTTGCGCCGAGCCCATGCGTCCCAGAGGCGTTTTACTTTCCATCATTTGAATGACTTTTTCAGGCAAGCTCTTTGTCATGTCGGTAGCGATAAAACCTGGAGCAACACAGTTGACTCGGATTTGAGCGCCTTTTCTTGCGAACTCTTTCGCCCAGCCTTTGCTCATCGCTATCACGCCACCTTTACTCGCGCCATAATTACTTTGACCAATATTGCCATCCGTTCCCACGATAGACGAAATACTGACAATACTGCCTGCGCCTTGCTCTAGCATGACAGGTGCAACGCGCTGGGTGAGTAAAAACACCGCCTTTAGGTTCACGTCGATAACGCTGTCCCAGTCTTGCTCTAACATGTCTGGCAGCAGTGCATCTCTCGTTATCCCGGCGTTGTTGACCAGAACATCAATGCGTTGATGTTTCGCGACGATGCGGTCGACCACTTCACTTACCGCTGCGGCCTCACAGAGATTAACTTGATAACTTGAAAGGTTTGGCGACTGACTCCACTCCACAGGCGAGATATCTAGCCCCACGACGTGGAATCCATCTTCGAGTAATTGTTCGCAAATGGCCTGCCCTATACCGCGAGCAGCCCCTGTAACGACGGCGACTTTTTCGTCTTTCATCTTGGTCTTCCTTAAATGTTGAGAGTACAAATTCGCTTGTATCCCTAGCGTTTTTTGTTTTTATGCCTAGTCGCGCTACAGCTGCGCTTCTCATACGCAGGGTCTTTTATATCTTATAAAAACTATAGAAACAGTCTGGGAGTCGGATGTGAACTAATCAAGGCAACTTGATGACTATGGCAAGATCAACTTAAGAAAGTGTGTTGGAAGGAGCAAAGTTACACGATTGGAGGACTTGGATAGAAAAGTATTGATCTGATGACTCAAATACTACTTCATCAGACCAATATTACTTGTCTCTTAATCTCTTACAAAAGCTGGTTTTGTTATTTTCACCAGAAAAGGTTGAAGCAAAAGATTAAACAACATTCCAATAATAAACAGGGTGATCACAATACTCGCACCACTTGGTAAGTCGTAGCGAGCCGATGCGGCAATACCCGATAAAATCCCAACAATACCGATGCTGATACTGGCGACAAAGAATCGAGTTCCCTTCAATGCTGCCGCACATAAAGCTGGAATCACCAACAAAGCAAATTCTAAATAAATGCCGGTTAACTTGACCGTAATGGGCATCAGGATAGCAAAGATAAGATAAAAACCACTACCGCGCATAAACGCAGGTTTTAACCAAACCAATAGCAACATCGCAGCGGTAATGAGTGCCAAAGGCCAAACGTCTGCCCAAGTCGCCCATAACAGTTGCCCATTAAGAATGCCTTGAATAAAGTCTCCGCCGTGTGGGTCTTTGCTCACCAGCAGGATCGCCAGCGATGCAGACACCACAAACAAGCTGCCAATCATGGGCTCTAAATCTTGCTGGTATCGTTTCTCCATTAAGGCAATCAAACCGCAAAGCATCAAAGACATAACCCAAGGGCCAATCATTTCACCAAAGAATGAGCCTGAGAACAGCGCGTATTGGCTCAACCAGTAGTGGCTTAGTGCTGCCCCCAATGCCGCGACTTGCGCCACCGCCAAATCTATAAAGATGATCTGACGATTAAGAACTTGTTGCCCCAGAACGATGTTGCCAACTAACGCAATTAAGCCACACAAAACCGCAGGTAAAAGCCATGCATAATCTGCCATGACTTAGATCTTCACTGGAACGGGTGGCACTAACACATCCAGTAAATCATCAATGACCTGATCGTACATCTCATCCAAGCTTTCACCCTCAGAAACGGTCAATGGCAGTTGAATCACAGGTTTGTCAGTATGCTCCTGCAACCATTTCGCTGGACGCTGATCCTGATGAGAGGAGTAAACAATCGCATCAAAACTGTCGGCATCTAACTTGGTAAGTGATTGCAGATGCGACGTCGTTGGCGATATCCCCGGTTTCGGTTCAAGATCCGCGACTTGAACCATACCTAACCAATCAAATAGGTATCGGTAGGTGGAGTGATATCCAACGACCCGTTTCCCCTGTAATGGTTGAGCTTTTTGTTCCCATTCATTGAGCTTTTTTTGCCACTGCGCGCGAAACTTCATACCATTCACTTGGTAACTTTGCGCGTTGTCGGGATCAATCGCTTTTAAGCGCTCAGTTACTTTACGAGATAATGGAATCATGTCATTTGCCGCAAATTGAACATGTGGGTTTCCGTGCGCATGAATGTCCCCCATGCTGCGGTCAACATGCTCATGAGAGTCCAACATACGCACGAAATCGGTCGCATAAATCATGCTTTGAGCACCATTTTGAACGGCACTATTGCCACTTCGATTTTGAAGCATCGGCAACCAACCTACCTCCAACTCAGCGCCAGAGCACATCGCCATGTCAGCTTGGCGCATCTTGGCAATTAAAGACGGACGAGCTTGAACATAATGCGGATCTTGCTTAGCCGTGGTTGCTGAGTAAATGGTGGCGTTTGGGGCATGGCTTTCAAGAAAAGCTTTCCATTCAGGCTCACAAACGAAAATGTTGAGAGCCAAAGCAGGCGAAGAGATGATGGCAGCTCCCGCCGCCATCATCACTAAACTGCATTTACTTATCGCAAGTTTAGAACGCATGTGCACCGTGCGCTCCAAATGTCATCACGTATTGCAGAGTAAACACGTTGTCTGTTTCGCTGTCTTGGTTATCAATGCGAGTGTATTGCGCACGGATCGTACCGAAATGAGAAGAATCCCATGCGATCATCACATCCATCTCTTTATCATTCAGTGCTGTGAAATGCATATGATCGCCGTGTGCGTGGCCATCATAGCTTTCTGCTTCGCCGTAGCGTAGGCCTGCAGACCAACTTGGGTTAAAGCGGTAAACGCCCGAAACATAGTATGCGCTTAGGTTGTCTGGTGACTCTGCATCGTTCTTGTATTTGCTGTCTACTACACCGTCTAACAACATGTATTCCGCAGATAGCGTGAAGTTGCTGTACTTGTAGTTACCATCTGGTGCCCACTTCCACACAAAATCTGCGCCGTATAGGTTCGCACCCATTACAGCCGCAGCGTGGCTGTGGTCATGTTCTTCTTCGTGACCATGGTCGTGATCTTCGAATTCTTTAACTTTGCCATTTTCGTTACGCAGGTAACTTAAACCAAACTGCCAACTTGAAGATTCAGAGAAATCATTACCAAGCTTCATCGTTGTCGTGTAAACACCAACTTTAGAGCCATCTTCAACAGAAGACATCTTGTTGCCGCTTAATGCTTCTACACCAAACTTCACGTAAAGATCGGTTGGCAGAACGATGTTTGCGCGTACACCGTCATCATAGTAATGCGAACCAAGGAAAGTACGGTAAGCAATTGGGCGTTCAACGAAACTGTCAGTGTGCATGTGTTGATTGTTGAGGTAACCGAAGTCAGATAGGAATCGGCCTGCGCGCACGTTTACACCGTAAGGCAATGCCAAAGTTTCGATGAATGCTTCTTCAAGCTCTAATTCTGTCTCATCGCCATGACTTTCAAGAACAGCGGTCAACGCACCGTGAAACTTGTCGTCAATATTTGATGATAAGTTCAATTCCGTATGGCCTAGGCCAAAGCCTTCTTCGCGCTCAGAATTATGACGTTGACCATCTTGGTAGTAGCCATCAACAACAACACCAATCTGTGGATTCGATAATGTATCGGCAAAAACAGGGGACGCAAAAATGCTACCGATCGCGAGAGAAACCAATTTCTTATTCACTACTTCTTTCCTTTTGTTATGTTATAACATTTAATTTTTCGATGTTATAATATAACAATTATCATTACACAAGCAGAAATTTAACTCGGTTCCGACTGCTAGTTCGTATTCAATCCCTGATTTCGACTATCAACAAGTGAATCAATTGATGTTTTTTATACGTATACTATTGAGAGTCAATCATTAGATAAGTAACGGAATTTCAGTATGTTGAATATGGATTTCTCGAAAAGAATCGTGATAGAAACAGGTGAACAGGAGTGGATCGCCAGCCCTTCCAAAGGCGTGTGGCGTAAACCTTTGGAAAGAGAAGCCAAAGAATCAGGGCACACCACCAGCGTAGTGAAGTATGAGCCAAACTCGCACTTTTCGACTCATCCTCATCCTCACGGAGAAGAAATATTAGTGCTCGAAGGAGTGTTCTCTGACGAACATGGTGACTACCCTGCTGGAACCTACTTGCGTAACCCTCCTGGAAGTCAACATGCGCCCTATAGCAAAGAAGGCTGTGTGATTTTAGTTAAACTAAATCAATTCAAGTCTGATGATCTTGAAACAGTTCGCATCAACACGAACGAAGCGAATTGGTTACCTGGCATTGGTGGGCTGAAAGTCATGCCATTGCATGATTTTGAGCATGAACATGTCGCATTGGTTAAATGGTCGAAAGACGAGAAGTTTCAACCACACCGTCACTTTGGTGGTGAAGAAATTTTTGTGTTATCGGGAGAGTTTAAAGACGAGCTAGGAACCTATCCTCCCTACTCTTGGATACGCAGTCCACATATGAGTGAGCACTTTCCTTTTGTAGAGCAAGAAACGATCATTTGGGTAAAAACAGGCCACCTGCCACTCCAAGCTCCTGCTCAGCAATCCTAATGTTGGAATACTTGGCATCGTCCCTCGAAACTAAAATCGGCTCGTAGATTACGAGCCGATGATCATTGCGTCGCTAAGAGCCCATAATTCTCGAGTGGAGCCAATCTTTGAGCTCAGCTCGATTATGTTTTAACACGTTCATTTCGTGATCATCAATCGGGCTTCCTTGCAGTTCTAGTACGCGGATTTCCTTATCTAAAGCATTGTAGTTTTTAACGGTTTCAGCAAATGATGCATCGTTTTCGGCAAGCTGAGTAATGGTATCCAAATGTTCTGGGAATTCATGAGTTAATGAGTGATTTTCACCTAACATAGAGACCTCTTGGCTAGAGTTATTGATGTATATCTCCGCTCATTTTTTGAGCGACACATTCTTAACCATAGCACTTCATTGAGCACAATATCGTCGATTTGAGCACACTTTTACTGAACTTCTTAATGATGGTTCGTCGCTGTTTTCGGTCCGGTAACTCCGCTCGTTGTTATTCTGTACTTTGTCAATAATCGGCTACATTTAATACACTTCTCATAAAAAGGTACATCTAATGAACAGCATGAAAATTGGCCTAATCAGTGCATCAATAGCCGTTGCACTTATTGGCTGTAATTCAGACAGTGACTCTGTCAGTACAATGACTCCTGTTACTTTGTCCGTATCAGATGCCCCTATTGATGACGTATCAGAACTGGTGATCACATATAACAAAGTTGCATTTCTTCCTCTGGATGGTGGCACACCACAAGTATTCGATGTGTATAAAACAGACGAAGAAGGCAATTTGGTCGACGAAGATGGTAACCCCCTTCCCGAAGGTGAAGATCCACTCCCACTAAGTGTTAACTTACTCAACTTCCAAGGCAGTGACGCGCAGGAATTGGTGGATGATGAACTGATACCAACTGGTAATTATAAACTCTGCGTGTTTGCTAATGATGGCGATCATCCAAACTACCCATCGTATGTGATTGACGAAGCGACAGGAAATCAAATCCCACTAACCGTCAAAGGTGATGGGGCTTGCCCACAAGGTGTCGGAAAGGATCCTGATTCTGGGGTACTGTTCTTTAACAACACCTTTGCAGTCAACCCTGACAGTAATGAGTTCGTAGTTGAATTTGATCTGCGCCGTGGCTTAAAAGACGGAACAGGCCAAAATGAAGGCTACAGCATTCAACGCACCTCCGTCACTTTAATTAACACGGTTACAACGGGGGAGATTCAGGGTGATGTCGCAACATTGACCTATCAAAGCTGCGAAACGGATACCCCAAGTGCAAACGGATATGCGCACGCGGTCTACTTATATCAAGGAAATATCGCTGAAGAAAACATGGGGCCATTTGCCGGCGCAGAAGGCCAAGCAATGCCAATCGCAGCAGCGAACGTGGTTCAAGATGTTGATGATGCAAATTACGAGTACGAATTCGGTTTTGTAGAACCTGGTACTTACTCGGTCGGTTATACCTGTACGGCAAATGACGATTCTGAAGAAGGTATTGTCGCTGGCGAAACTTTCAGCATTTATCAATCAACTAGCGGACTTAACGTATCCGTTGGTACTAATACAGACGCAAACTTTTAAGATCCCCTAGAAATGGCAGAGTCAGCACAAGCTCTGCCTTTTCTTCATGGCGTTCTTGGTCAGCTCTTTGCTCACCACAAATCGACTCACACGATAATACGTTCGTTTTCATCCTTAGAAGAAGCTAATGGGTAGATAGAAATCCAGCTCAAACGCCTCATCATGGCTGAGAAAGTGATTTTTATGATAATGGACATAAGCGGGCGTAGAACGCTGTTTAAAGCCAGAGTTAGGCAACCACTTCTCTAATACCATACTCAGTTGAGGAAGAAGCTCACCATATACTCCCGTTAAGCGAAAGACGGCATGTAAACCGCCTGGGATGGTCATTTGATTCACGACGCCACGCACTTTGAGCGGCGTATCAATCTCCATACAAGCCACATAGCGACACTTGTCGAGTTCTACCCAAGCAGGGTTGGAGTGATGCAAGCCGTATTGAACCGAAAAGTCCCGATTCTCAGAACTTGCCCACGCTTTCAAAATCAGCCACGCATTGCGAATGGAACGGTTATAGCCCTCATGTCGAACATACGCCGCAAAGCGTTGTGGAACCTCCATAATTTTAGGTTCTGGCAACTCGCGTTTAGCAACACGATGATAACCCGCAGCCACTTCCGGATCCTTCAAATACGGTTTTTCTGCGACTTGTAAATCATGCTTTCGCCACGCACCAGGTGACATAGCGAACGTCGCTTTAAACGCTCGGCTAAAAGAAGATACCGAGCTAAAACCGCACTTGTTAGCAATGTCTAACACCGACGAGCTGGTATCAAACATCAGTTGATTGGCGGCGTATTCCATTCTTGTGCGGCGGATATATTGATGGACAGACTCCCCTACCACATCTTTAAAAATACGATGGAAGTGTTGCTCAGAATAGGCTGCTACATCTGCTAGCTCTTTAGCTGATAAATCTCTGCTAATGTCCTGATGAATGTAAAACAGCACGTCATTGATTCTGGAAACTTGTTGATGGCTCACGGAGTAAACTTTTGCTTAAATAGCATAAATGGACACGTTTAACAGCATAAATGGACACACCAAGCTTGGCAATTTACCTATACTATTTCTGACATAAAAAAGACAATTACGAGAAGCACAGCACATGGAAATCGCACAGTCATTACAACAAACTAAGTCATCCTACATTCGAGAGATCCTCGCAGCAGCGAGCGATAAGAACGTCATTTCTCTTGCGGGTGGCTTACCGGACGAAAAAACCTTCCCGATCGACTTAATGAAACCGACGCTCGAAAACCTCGCGAACATGCCAGAGGTGTTTCAATACGGCGCAACAGCAGGCTACGCACCGCTACTTAACTTTTTGACCGATTATTATCAGCTACCAGAATCTCATTTGGCGATGATCACAACGGGTTCTCAGCAAGGGCTAGATTTGATTGCGCGTGCGTACGTGAATCCGGGCGATAAAGTGGTGATGGAAGCACCAAGCTACCTTGGTGCTATGCAAGTATTCGGTTTAGTGCAAGCCAACATCGTGACCGTTTCGCAAACCGAGTGCGGCCCAAACCTTGAAGAACTCGAGCAATGCTTTGCCACGCAGCAACCAAAAATGTTCTACGCCGTGCCCGATTTTCACAACCCAACGGGCGTATGCTGGGCGCTAGAGACTCGCCAAAAAGTTGCCGAGCTTTGTATCCAATACGACGTTGCATTCATTGAAGACGCACCATACCGCGAGCTGCGTTTTTCTGGTGAAGCACTGCCGCTGGTTTCGGAGTTCTGCCCGCAGCACTCCATCGTATTGCGTTCATTCTCCAAAATCGCCTCACCAGGCTTGCGTATTGGTGTGGTAACGGGCAAACGCAGTTACCTTGAGCCACTCATCAAAATCAAACAAGGTGCCGATCTGCACTCTAGTATTCCAATGCAAGCTTTGCTGCATGGTCTACTGCAACATGACAACTTCGAAACGCACATTTCAACCATCTGTGCGCTTTACAAATCGCGTTACGATGTCATGTTTACTGAGCTGCAAAAACAGCTGCCGGAAAGTTGCGTACTCAAACCTGTCGATGGTGGTATGTTTGTCTGGGTAGAAATTCCAGAATGTGACACCTTCGAACTTGCGAAGACTCTTCTCGCAAACTGGGTTGCTGTGGTGCCTAGCCCGGTATTTTATCCGGAAGGTTCAAAGGTAAAAGCCGCTCTGCGTCTTAACTTTACCAATGCCACACCAGAAGAACTGACGACTGCTGTCACTCGACTTGCGGATGTACTCAACGCTTTGTAATTAAGCGCATGCGTTAGAATTTGCCTTTGAGATTCGAAAAAGTCTCAAAGGCAGCATCAAAAAAGTTCCCCAAAAAATTTTATATTTTTCTCTCAAATCAACTCTCTACAGTAAGTGCCTGTTTTCTCTTGATCCTCTCACTCATATAAAAATGAGAACCTAATCACGTATTTGATGGTTAGAAAAGTTACGTCTATCTTTCAAACAAAAGACATCAACTTCGCAGCATTAATGTTCTCAATTTCAGACACTTTACTCAGTCGTGGCTTAGCGATTGAGTAAACGACTAGAAAGCATCTGCGGGCATACCCACTACGAAGGATTGACCAGAACCATTCTGAATGTCGCGAGCCAGTCTTTTGATTGGCAATTACGTCAGTGAATCGCACCAAATGACAGAGGGGTTATCAGGATGAACACTCGAACCACGACAGGACTCGTCACCACTGGCTGGTCCGTTATCTTTTCACTTTTTACCGCATTCGCCGCGTATGCGAATACGTCTCCAAACTGTAGTGATGTTTTAGCGGGCAACACAACTGCCGTATCGCAAAAAATGATGGTTTTACTGGGCGAAGACATCACTAAATCCAACCGCATCACCACAGTGATTCCAGCCGAAAACAATCCATTTGTGACCGAAGCACTGGTCTCGGTTTCCAACGATGTGTCACCCAATGGACGTTTGCCACAAAAGACATTGGAAGAGATCAGAAAAGTACGCTCAGATTTAGAAAAAGCCGCACAGGAAGTGAGTCGATTACAAGGTACTTTTGAAGTCGCATTTGTTAGCTTGATTGATGGTTACTGCCAGTTCTCGAACCACGAACTTACTCAGCATGCCAAAATCGACTTTGACCATTTGGAAGGTCTCACGTTGTATTCAATCCCCGCTTTGTTAGCAATGGTAGATCAATCTTACGCCATGGCAGAAAATAGAATTGCTAGCGAGCAGGAACAGTTAAGCAACATCGAGAAAGAACAACAGAGACAGAAACAGCAAGCCAGTGCTGCCGCAGCAGCACGTTACCAAGACGGTAACGTGTTGGTGAAAGTCGAGAATTTTGATGGCTCTAATGTGACGTTTTCCGTCACTAACGTCGGTTCACAAGGTTCATTACAGCCAAACTTCAACACGTTTAATGCCTATCGCACCGAAAGCGGAGAGCTAGTGTATAAATCGGAGTCTTTGTTGAACTTAGCAGATACTGCGGGTAATACGCTTGAAACCATGGGAATCGCAGAGCTCTCATCACGAGGGGGAAACAACTTGTCAATCTCTCCGGGTGAAACCCGAAAATTCGTTACTAGCATTGCTTCAGAAGTCGCGCCACATACGCAGTTAAGCTTAGAGTTCCCAGCCAAAGTATTAAATACCGAACAAGACTTCACGCTGTCGTTTTCTGACACGACGGCCGTGGCTACAGCGAACGTAAATTAACGGAAAAGCGCTCATCACAACGCGCACAGACGTAAACTTGTTGTTTGGCAGCAAGCTCAAAGACAGGCACATTTCGCCTGTCTTTGCTTTCGGAAAAGTAAAATTATGGCTGTTTGCACTTATAAGCATTAGCAAACATGGTAACCGATGTGGAGAAGTCCAACGGCTCATATAAATACAATGTATCTGCGCCTAAATCTGCCGCTTTGATGCGCATTTGGTTTAACGTACCCCAGACCATGTCTTTATCTGCGTGCAGCCAATAATCATAAAAGTGCCCTTCCGAGCCAATTACCGTTCCCATTAGCTCGCAGTTTTCAATCGCATTCACGTTATCCCAAAGCACTTGGACTTGCTCAGATTCTTGGGTCGGGAACGTCACACATCCCGTCAATGATGCCGCTAACGCAAGACACATCACTCGCTTTTTCATAGTCATATCGCCTAAAAATTATTTAGATGGCGGATTTTATGAATTGCTTATGTGATGACCAACAAAATATTTCTATCGCCCCTTTAAATAGAAATAATGGAAGCGAAGAAAACTCTAAAGGCAGCGTATACCGCTAGTAATCACATGGCATCTAAGATAAAACAGTAGCGATAATATACGGATGAGGGATAGAGTTTGGTTTCTAAAAATAAGCTAATTCGCTATACGGCTACGGAAGTCGCTGATGCATTTGAAAAAGAAGATGAGCTCATTAAACAAGTTCAGTCCAACCAACTCTCGCAAGTGCTATTACTTTGGCAAGTAAAAAGCCCGACGCTCGTGCTTCCCGCAGGTAAAAAGTGGCCTATTTCTAACGAGTTAGAACATGCGTTAAATGCGTCTGGCTGGAAACTCTTTTCCCGTAAAACTGGTGGTGCCCCCGTCCCTCAAGTACCGGGTATTATTAATCTATCCCACATCTATCACTGGCCAGACGGTGAGCCTTACGACATCAAGAAAGCGTATCTCGATTTGTGTGCGATTTTGACAGTTTTCTTTGAGCAACTGGGCGTGAAAGTAGATGTCCATGCTACGCCTTATTCGTACTGTGACGGCGAGTACAACCTCAATATTGGTGGTCAAAAAGTTGTGGGAACCGCGCAGCGCGTTTTATTGAAAAAAGGCGGTGGACAAGTGGTGTTATCACAAGCATGCATTCTGATTGATGCCGACGTTGAAAAGATTGTCGCACCGGTAAAATTGTGTAATCAACTGTGCGGTCACAACGATGATATTCGTGGTGATGTCCACACACCGCTCTTCAATCATATATCCGACCGCCCCTCGATAGATTCACTCTTTCAGCAACTGACTAGCGCGTTTTTAATGCATGCTAAAGGCCACTAAAGGCGCGTTAACAACCAAAATAAAAGGAGCTTTTCGCTCCTTTCCTACTCAATCAACCAACGTTAAAAGCGAACTTCCACTTCGACCCCTTCAATCCATCGACTTTTTTCCAACGGCTCATCAAAGCTCAGTGTGACTTTTAAATAGGCTGGCTGCCCTTCAAATGGGCTTTGAAGTTCTGAAGGCAATTTGTTCACAACCTCAACTGGCTTCGATACCGTCGCTCTAAACTTTCGACCATCAGGAAATACTACTTTTGCTTTGGTTTCCATATTACTGTATTCGAGGTATTTAGGATTTAGAAAAGCCGTAATTTCAGGTGTCACGTTGCGAGCAATCGTGAGCAATGGCGTATTTTCCGATACATTTTGCCCCTCATGCACATGAATATCGAGTACACGGCCGTCCATAGGAGAACGGAAGGTGAGATCTTCTTGTTGAGCACGCTTTACTACCAGCTCACGCATTAAAGAACGATACTCTTGTGTCACTGGACCAGCCAACTCTAACTCTTCCAAGTTACGCATCGCATCCACATAAGCAATTTTCTGACTGCTTAACTGATTACTCAGTGAGTTATTCACACTCACAATAGCCGCGTAATCCACCTCAGACACTTGCCCTTTCTTTCTGTAAAGGTCGTATTTTTTCTGAATATCACGAACCTTCTTCAAGCCTTCGGCTGAGCTTTCAATAGCACTTTTGTATAGCTCATCAGTACTTTGCACCTGATTTTTAGACAGTTTCACCAGCTCATCTTTAATGAAATCAATCTCTTTGTTCAACGCATTATCTTTTAACAACAGCAGCGCTTGATCCTGAGTCACTTCCGTACCGACATTCACAGGCACTGGCCCAACAATGGCAGAGCGAGTTGCCGTCACCGTAAGTGGATGTGACGTGATAATGGCAGGCGCCGTCACTAACACTTGCGTTCTAAACAAGTAATAAGCCATAAACAAAAGCGGACTGATTACAATCGCTAAAATCAAGTACCAACGGAGACGATAACCGCCACGCTTTGCCTGTCCGTAGACGACTTTCATCCCGTTCTCAGACTGCGGTTTGTTTTTCTTATCTAAGTGAAAGTTAACTTTCATACTAAAACTTTTTACCTCGCTTCAATACCCACCAAGGTGCCACACTCGACTCTTCATGACTTCTCCTCACAACCTCATTAACCATTGAGAAAGCGGTAATCAAACGCATGAAAAACTGGTAGACAGGGTAAAGAAATAACCATTTCGCTGACTTCAAATCCTCTTTTTTTCTCTCTGATACAAGCCCAATGTAGACAACAAAAATCAGAGCAGATAAAAAGAGGTAGACAAAATAGAGCATTAGCATCAACGCCAATACAAATTTAAGTGGATAGACAATCACCATGTACACGCTAAATATCACCACAAGCAGCGGCAATAAAACGTTTTGAATCACGCCATAAGCCAAAGTGAATAAGAAGTTTCCCCAACCAAGTAACCGTGGAGACAACCCTTCATTGTGTTTACGCAAAAACAAAAACAATAAATCGCCATCCCAACGCAACCGCTGCAATACCAAACCTTTCAACGTATCTGGTACATCAGTATGGCCGATGGAGTGCGTCGAAAAGGCCAATTTATTATCAGGGTAACGACGTTTGTATTGCTTCAAGCGCATGGTTAAGTCGAGATCTTCTGCAGTATGCGTATCCCAGCCCCCCACTTGCTTAAGCAGGTTCTTCCGAAACGCTCCGAATGCGCCAGAAATGTTATTGAGAACACCCCATGTCGCCATCCCCGTTTTACCGGCTTGCATCGACAGCATGTACTCCAAGGATTGCATTTTGGTCAACAAGTTGGCGTTATGGTTACGAACTCTTAACGCACCACCGCTCGCAATCACATTTTTATCCGCAAACTGTTTCATCATGGTGAAGACCATGTCGTTATCGAATGACGTATCTCCATCCACGTTAATGACGATTTCACCACTAGCCATTGATAAGCCGGCATTCAGTGTTGAAACCCGACCTCCTCGTTGCCATTTTGGCAACACGCGCACTTTACGATTACGAACGCCTGCATGCCTTTTCTCACCATTTAACGCGGCTTGATAGGTATCTTGGTTTTGTACCGCCCCATCAACCACAGCAAGTACTTCAATATGACCTGGGTAAACTTGCTCAACTAACGTATCGATAGTGATCCCAATCGCATCACCTTCACCATAACAAGTAATAACGAAACTCACTGAAGGGAACTGTTTTAATTCTGGATCTTCTTGCGCATATGACCAACGAAATATCCCTGTTAGCACCAGCAAATATAGAGGTAGCTCGATAATGATCATGACGGGAAACAGCAATAGCCATAACTCTTCGTTGTGAAGTAGCATACCTCGAAGATAGTCGAGCAGAACGAGACTATCTTGCAGCATAAATCTCACCCATCAGCGATTCCATCCAAACAGAAACACCGTCTTCGATGATCGGATCGGGCAGGTCCCAAGCAAAGACATCCAACTCAAACTCTTCGTCTTCAACAAGCTCACCCAGATCCGATAATTTTTGCTGTAAAATGGACAGGCTCGCGTTGGTCGTATTTGGCATTAGGACAAGCAACACATCCTGTTTGTACTGACAACAGATATCGGTATCTCTAAACAAGCCGCTAAGACGACGCGTCAGTTGATCCATCAATGAGAACAATTTTGCATCGCCATATTGCTTACCGTATTCATCGATCGTCGGTAAATGCAGTCCAAGTAGAAGGTGCTGTTCTTTGTGTCTCAGCGCGACTTTATTTAACCATGCAAGCAAATTTTGGAAAAAGCTGACTTCCACTTTGCCTTTGATCGAGAGTTCAGGAGCTTGAATGGACTTACCGTGTTGGAAAATGTATTCACCCACTTCACCAAGTCGATATTGGTAAATTTTCCGGACAACAAGCTCTTCGACTTTGATCTTTGAGTCACAACTTAAACATTGACTGATCGTCGTAGCTTCAACAAATAAACTGGAGCAACTATTACAAACGTGGTTTTCAAGCGGGCGATCATAATCAACGCCGATATGGCGCAGCTGGGTCAAACATTTGGGGCACTCGAGCTTTCCACGGCGCTGAAAGCTGTGTTGTTCACCAACATGGCCACAAGTGAAGCAGTGCAAAGAGCTTTGAGAGTCGATATCGATGCTGCTGCAATCCGGGCACACCTCTACATAATTCAAGTGCCCGCTATTACATTGAGAACAAACACGAATTCTGTCGATCAGTACTTCCGCTTCTAATACTCCGCGACCTTGCTCTGAGAGCACGTATCGATAAGTCGAATAAATATCAGGAAAGAACATGTCGATGATTGGGTACGAATAAACCGACATAGACTCTAAGCTTTTTAAAGCAGTCACTCTTCGCTGACGATTGACCCCAAGCCAACCAATCAAAGGGTCTAACACTTCCGGTTCATCAATGGCATCGAGCTTATTTTGAATAGATCGCCAAATTTTTATTGATTCTCTAGCTTCAAAGACACCGTCGGTAACGCATCGAGAATAAGGGGTTTCCACAGTGACATAAACCGCCCAAGACCAACGCCCTTTCTCCTGATAAAACGCTTTCAGCGCGGTATCTATTTGGTGTGGATCTTGATAAGCAATACACACCATGCCACCGAGTCCCGTTGCCACCTCATCAATATGATTAACCAAAACCATATCTTCAGCTAACTCACTGACAGGCTGTTCACCAACCCAGTAGAAATTGTTATTTATTGACGACATTTTATTAGTTCTCACAACCACAAAATTAATTCATAACATCAGAAATATAGAACTTGCAGTAACAAAGCACTCTAGGTAGACAAGCCTTGCCACCGTTAAATACAACAATAGAACAAATATTTAGAGAGCTTTAACTCAGGCAGTAAAAGCAGAAAGATCTCTGAATAAAGTGTGAAGGAGGCCGTGAGTAGAGAAATCGAATAGCAAAGCGCATAGTACAACCTTTTGTTAGCAAGCTGGGATAATAGTGCGATTTGATGCAGAATGAGATCCTTGCATTCATATCAAGCTCATTGTTTTATATCAATCGATTCCTTTCTGCTCAGCATTTAACCATACCGACACGTATCAAATCTGAGACTTGGTAATACTTTACTAACTAATTTCCATTAAAATTGAGTGGCAAAACACTGAATAACATTCAATCATTCTGATTATTTATCAAACAAGAATTTTTAAGCCGTTTGAGTGATTAATAATCACCATTTGTCTCGCTGTTTTTTCCGAAAGAACACGTAACACATTCAAACTACAGAATGAATCTACGTCACTTTTCTATGCTCTTTTTTGTTCAAAAAAGAAATGAGATCCAGTTCAAATATTTATCCATAACAGAATTAGTTGAAGCCAGCGCGTAAAAGCCTCAGAATGTCGCACTTTTCGTACCGATTTGTTTTCGGCGCGTTGTTATCTAACTCTACAATTGAGAATCATACATATGGGTTTTACCTCTTTAGGTCTATCTGCTCCAATCCTTAAAGCTATTCAAGAAAAAGGCTACGACACCCCTTCGCCAATTCAGGCAAAAGCAATTCCTGCTATTTTGGAAGGGAAAGACGTAATGGCAGCAGCGCAGACTGGTACAGGTAAAACTGCAGGCTTTACGCTACCGATTCTTGAGCGTTTATCGAACGGCCCTCGCGTTCGTGCTAATCAAGTTCGTGCACTTATCCTAACGCCAACACGTGAGCTTGCGGCTCAGGTGCAAGAAAACGTGTTTATGTACAGCCGTCACCTTCCACTAAGCAGTGCAGTTGTTTTTGGTGGTGTGAAGATCAACCCGCAAATGCAGCGTCTTCGCAAAGGTGCGGATGTGTTGGTCGCGACACCAGGCCGCCTGATGGATTTGTACAACCAAAATGCAGTGAAGTTCGACCAACTGGAAGTGCTAGTACTGGACGAAGCAGACCGCATGCTGGATATGGGCTTTATCCGTGACATTCGTAAGATCCTAGCTCTGCTACCAAAACAGCGTCAGAACCTACTTTTCTCTGCAACTTTCTCGGATGAAATCCGCGACCTTGCGAAAGGCTTGGTGAACAATCCGGTTGAGATTTCAGTGAACCCGGCGAACTCGACAGCGAGAACGGTTGAGCAAAGCATCTACCCAGCAGACGTGAAGAAGAAAGCACCGATGTTGGTTAAATTGATCAAAGACGGCGATTGGAAGCAAGTGCTGGTGTTTACGAAAACGAAACACGGCGCAAACCGTCTGGCGAAGTTCCTTATCGAACAAAACCTACCGGCTGCTGCCATCCACGGCAACAAGAGCCAAGGCGCGCGTACCAAAGCACTGGCGGATTTTAAATCGGGTGAAATTCGTGTGTTGGTCGCGACGGACATTGCTGCGCGCGGTATCGATATTCCTCAATTGCCGCAAGTGGTGAACTTTGAACTACCTAAAGTGGCAGAAGACTACGTTCACCGTATTGGTCGAACTGGCCGCGCGGGCGAAGTAGGTAAAGCGATTTCACTGGTGTGTGCGCTAGAAGCATCTGAGTTGTTTGCGATTGAACGTTTGATTCAAGAAGTACTACCACGTAAAGAGTTGGAAGGTTTTGCGCCAACCAATGTGGTGCCAGAATCTAAACTGGATACTCGCCCAATCAAACCGAAAAAACCTAAGAAGCCGAAAAAACCAAAAGCGCCAAATGCTGCAAGTGAAAACGCCCCAGCAGCCGAAAAGAAAGCAGGCAATGGTGCAAACAAACCTAAACGTCGCTTCAACGGTGGTAACAACGGCAACAAAAACAGCACCAACCAAGGCGGTGCGGGCAAGCCTAAAGGCAACCGTGAAGGCCAAGGTCGTGCAAACAGTAAACCAGATGACCGTAAACCTAACGGCAACAAGCCAAATGGCAATAAACCGAGTGGAAATAAACCAAACGGTAATAAGAGTGGCAACGCTGGTAAACCGTCAGGAAACCGCAAGCCAAACAATGCTAAGCCTGCAGGAAACAAACCGTCAGGTCAGCGCCGTAAGCCTCGTCCGCAAGCTGCAAACTAACCTGTAAACGGCCCCGATAGCAAATACAACAAAGCCGCTGATAATCTCAGCGGCTTTGTTTTTCTTAGAACACAGTTTTCTAGAATACAGCTTTGTTAAAACAGCCTACATTAAAGGTGTGATTCGAATATCTGCGATTTGCGCTTCGTTCTTTTCACCCTCAATACCACCAGCGTAAATGTAGGTTTCATTCGATGTGAGGTAACTCATATTGAAGTGGTCCTTCAGCGCGATCTGATAGGTTTTCCCCTGCTCCAACGCCACTTCAATTGGCGTTGAGTAACGCATACCTTGGTTTTCACCAATATGGCCCATCTGCAAGTAACCTTGACCAACCACTTTACCTGCATCATCCAATACCTCTAACAATTTCACGGTGTTCGTAATGCCAGTATTAAGTTGCCCTAGGTTATTGTTGTACCAAGCATCGAACTGGTAAGTGCCCGTTACAGGAGCTGTAAACGACTCTGCACCCTTTACGATGCCACTGTCTTTGCTCACCGTAACCACTGAGACATTGTCTTTGAGTGGCTGATATTCGCCAGCAAGTTTGATGCGGCTCTCTTCACCGACACAAACTGGTTGGCTTGGGTTAGAACGGAAGCCTTTATCGTTAATGCTTTCAGCCAAATAACAAGCAAAACCTGTTGGCGTATCGGAATAAGATTGAGCAATCACGTTCTTTTGAATCAGCTCGCCATTGCGATACAAGTTCACGTTGTACTTGCTCGTCACGTCAATCGAAACCGAATTATCAACGCTTGTTACCACCAATGTTGGCTCTTGCGGAGAATAAACGCGGCTATCTTCACTCACATACGGTTTCACACCAGAGACTAAAGTAATGCTGCTATCTACATTCACAAGCGCGCCCAGTGTCACGTGGAAATGCCCCTCTTCGTCCATCGTGACATTTTCAACTGGGTAGTAACCTGTTTCATCTTTGCTTACTTCAGGCAAATCAATGGTTACCGAATAGTTATTTCCTTTAAAGGCAAAGTTTTCCAACGTGATTTGTTCAGACTGAGCCAACAAGTTATTGCGCACCCAACTTGTGATAAACGGCTTCACTTCCAACTTACCTGTTTCAGTATGGATGCCGAATAGGGTCTCTACCACCATGTTCAAGTAGCCACCCACAGACCAAAGCTGACGCTGAGAGTTAATCACTGGGCCATCCAAGCTCGGATCTTCGCCATGATCACTATGGATGATGAATGACTTACCAGAAAGCCACTCTAAGTTCTCCATGTTGGATAAGTTGGTTGCCGTACCACGAACCAACGATTGAATCGCATTGTTCGCCGCAGCCACGTTTTGTGTTTGATGCGCGGCGCGCAAGCTGTACGCGGTAACAAATGGCCAAATTGCGCGGTTATGGTACACAGGCACATCCGGTTGTTGAGGGAAGTAAACCGGCACGCCAAACTCACTGTGTGGGTAATTGGCCATGATTTGTTTCGCCTGTGCATCACTTGCCACGCCACTGATGATCGCCAACGCTTCACCCAGCATGTCGTATTTGTCGACCGCGATGTCTTTGCCATTATCAAACAAATAACTTACGTACATACCGCGTTCGGCATTCCAAAACTGCTCGTTGATAGCGGTTTTTAACTGCTCAGCCCAATCGGTGTATTTGACCGCGTTGGTTGAATCGTACTTCTCTGCCAACTTAGCCGCGAGCTGAATTGCACGGTAATGAACCACGTTTGTCGATAACGCTTTGCTGCTACCAATCGCATTGACATCGTTTGGCGTCCACGTTGAGTAAGTTTGCTCACGTCAATCGAGGAATGATTGTTCACCAGTGTATAAACCGGATTTCGCATCAAAAGCCGCCAGGCGATCGGCTTCAAGTGTATTACTGATCGCTTTGTAAGCGCGCTCGGCAAATTGGTTGTACTCTTCCCCATCCAATGCCGAAAGTAAGCGTTCTGCACCAAGCGCCCAAGTCGTGCGGTCGGTACTGATTGGCCAGCTGCCGCCAGTGCCCGTATCTTGCACAATCTGCTCGCCATCGTATTGCTGAGCGGTCGTGTCGCGAAAAGCGGACAATTTGAAATTCAAACCATTTTGCACGCGCGTTGGATTCATCAATGCAAGCGAAAGGTCTGCTGCGTACGCCAAATCACGCGTCCACACGTAATGCCATTTCGCGCCCGTCTCAAAAACTTCCGCTTTGATTGGGTTGTTGTAGTTGTAATTGCCATCTTTGATTTCAGAAACAGCAAGCTGGTCTAGCTCTTTCATCGTCAACGCAAACAACGCGTCAAACGCGACATCACCCGACACCACTCGCGGCCCTGTTTGTTCATTAATCACTAAGCCTTGGTCGAGCGCATCACGCAATTCTGTCGTCGTTGAAATACCAAATTCACGCTGCTTGGCTTTTGGGTCTTTCACCGAGAAAATCACGGTATCACTCGAGTCATCGTAATTGGCGAACAGTTTCACTTCTTTACTCTGATGCCCTTCATGCACCATTGCAGGGTCGAGAATCGCATCAGAGTAGTATTTTTCCGCTTCTTCTTGCGTTGCTTTTGTCACAGTCATTGTCGCGCGACTTTCATCGGCAAAGCTCACAGAAAACTTGTAATACCCTTTGTCTTCAAACGTGATCTCAGAGTTACAATCATCGTTCATACACGCTTCATTCGTGTCTGGTTTTGGCAGGTACTCCTGAGCTTTATCGAACGCCGCGGGCTCCTCAAAATAGGTGTATTGGATCTGCCAACCCGGATCAGCAATCTTGAACTGATTGCTACCTCGAGCGACGCGCAGTACGGTTTCGTACTCGTTATTACCCAAATAGTTTAGCTTGGCATGCTCTGCCGTGCCCCAATCCCCATTTAAACCACGTAAATATAAGTCGGCTGAAATAATTGGTTTGTCGACCTGCACAGGCGCATCAGAGGAATCTGACCCACACCCAGCAAGACCAATACAAGACGCGACAGCAAGCGCAATAAAACTCGGTTTCATGTTCATCCCTTAGATTGTTGTTTTAGAGACAGTCTAAAGAACACCCTTTTGAGGGGAAAATAGGAAGTCAGGAGCGAGCTATAGATAACATCTATACGTCAAACCCCAACAGTGATGTAGATCTATGAAATGCGCATAATTTCAATCAAATGAGATTACAGATTTGTGATTTATAAATGAAATTGTGCAAAATACCCCTCGTTCTTAGAGGGGAAAGAAAATGGACAAATCTCTGCAGCAATTTTTACTGGTTGCACGCTGCCAAAGCATCAGCGCTGCGGCAAGAATGGCAGGGTTAAGCCAGCCAACGGTAACAAGCAATTTAAAGAAGCTGGAAGAGAATCTCGGCGTGACGCTGTTTGAACGTCACCCTAATGGCATGGTGTTGACCGAATACGGGCGCATCCTCTATCGCCATAGCAACGCAATGCAGCATGAATACAACCAAATGATGCAAAGCATTGATGAACGGAAACAGTACCAAGTCGGAAAAATTAAAATGGGTACTGGCGATGCGTGGTGGCCGCTGTTCGTCAAACAAGCACTCAATGAACATCTGACCAAGCAGCCATCGGCATCTACGCACGTCGAATTTGGCAACCACTTAGGCTTGATGGATTCATTAATCAACGAACAGATTGAATTCTTCATCGGCCACGAGATTGTCGGCTTGTCGTCTAAATGCGATGTTACGTTTATTCCGTTATTTCAAACGGTTGATGCCTATTTTGTTTCCCCAAACCATCCACTGCTAGGTAAAACCGTCACCGAAGAGATGCTGCACGAATACCCTGCTCTTTCGGTCACTTATGACGCTAAGAAATTCGCTCACGTCATCGATAACCCAATCCCGAAACAAAATGAACGCGAAAGGCAGCAACTGGATGACAGACCGACTTACGAAGTGGATTCTCTGCTCGCCAGTATTGATGTACTGAAAGAAAGCGTCGCGGTGATGTCTTATACCCGCCATCTGCAACCGTATTTGGAATCTTTTGGCTTACGATGCTTAACCATGGAAAACGAACCAAACCCTGGCACCGTCGGGATTTATCGCCACCGCCGAGAAACCTCGGAATCGCATCTAGATCTGATTGCTGGCATCACTCAGCGCGCTAAACTGCTCAACTAGAAAGTCCAAAAACAGGCGAACTCGTTTCGGTTGATATTGGCGGCTTTGATAAATGACATGCAAATCCGCTTCAGCGCCTTGCGAAAAGGCGCTGAAGTTTTTCATATACCCATCCAAAACCGTTACTAAACGTTGTTGTTTTAGGTCTTGCTGAATATCTAAAATCGATTTCAACGCAATCCCCGCACCGTCCAACGCCCATTGTCGAATCACTTCACCATCATCAGAAAAGCGCTTTGGCGTGACCGTAATCGATTGGTGAGACTCTTCATCTTTAAAGTGCCACGTTTTTAATTCTTCATTGCTGCGCACCATGGCTAAGCAGCGATGATCCGCGAGATCTTGTGGACAGTTTGGGACACCTTGCTTCGCCAAGTAATCAGGTGACACGCACAGCACGCGTTGACTCGACGCCAGCTTGCGCGAGATGAGATTGCTGTCCGCTAACTCGCCGTAACGAATCACCAAATCGAGCCCCGATTCAGCCAAGTTCGATAAATTGTCATTAAGATAAAGATAAGGCGTCACATCCGGATATTGCTCAGAAAAAGCCGACACCATCGGCGAAATAATTTGTTTGCCAATATCTCGTGGAGCTGAAATTTTCAACGTTCCGCGCACTTCCGAAATACCCGTTTGCAGTAAGTTTTCCGTCTCTTTCACGCTATCAATGATGTTCAGACAAGCTTGATGGTACATTGCCCCTGCGTCCGTGAGTGATACGTGGCGTGTGCTTCGGTTGAGCAGCTTTACGCCATAGCGTTCTTCTATCGCTTGCAGCCTTGCCGTTACCGTCGCCGGAGACAAACCTAACTCCCTTCCCGCCGCTGCCAGACCTTGATGTTTAACGATGCTGACAAACAACGTCATATCCGAAAACTTATCCATCTTCGCGCCCTTATTATTTGGAAAAACTGAATAATCAATTCAGATATTACCCAATTATCAAATTAAATCGAATCCATATACTGGCCCTATCGACATTGTTTAGACCCAGAACGTTATGTGACAGGGCAAAGTTAAACGCCGTAACGCTGTACAACGCACGACAACACGCCCTGCCCAGCCAAGAGATAGGAAACAAAAAATGAAACTGTACATTTATGAACATTGCCCCTTTAGCGCCCGCGTCCGTTTTGTTGCAGGCATGCTGAATATTCAGCTCGATGTCATCAACATTGCTTATGACGACGAGAGCACCACCACAAACCTTATCGGCGCAAAACAAGTTCCTCTTTTGATCAAAGACGATGGTGAAGCCATGGCGGAAAGCTTAGACATCATCAACTACTTCCTTGAATTGGCATCTTCTAACGAAAGCAGCCAACCCTCAACACTGGTTTTAGACTGGCAAAAACAAGCGTTTTTACCGCTACAAAAAGTCGGGTATCCGCGTTGGTCAAACATGACGTTACCGGAATTTGCAACAGAAACCGCTAAACAAGCATGGCGTGCAAAAAAGGAAACCGAAGCGTTAAATTTTGAAGCCTTGATTAACGATACGCCAGCGATTGCGAAAGAAGTCGCCGCTTTGATAGAACAAACCAAGCCCTTGCTCAACCTAAGTTCAGAAAAGCAAACGTCACTGGTTGATCAAGCCATTATGTTCTCCATTCTACGCGGTTTTTTCAGTGCGCCCGAAGTGCAATGGGATCCAGCCGTACTTCACTGGATGGCAACCGCTCGTAAAGCGACCAACGTGCCAGTACTTATCTAAGGAGCGCAACATGAAACAAAGACCAAATAAGCTGTTTGAACCAGCTCAACTGAAATCGTTGTCACTACAAAACCGTATTGTCATGGCACCAATGACTCGCGCACGCACCACTCAGCCGGGCAACATCCCGAATGAGATGATGGCAACGTATTATCAACAGCGCGCTTCTGCCGGGCTGATCATTTCCGAAGCCACACAAATTTCGGACGATTCTCAAGGCTATTCGTTCACACCAGGCGTTTACACCGATGCGCAAGTGGCGGGCTGGCAGGGTGTGACCCAAGCGGTCAAATCACAAGGCGCAGCGATGTTTTGTCAGCTATGGCATGTGGGCAGAGTGTCTCACCCAACATTCCAAAATGGTGAACAGCCTATCGCACCATCTGCGCTCGCTCCGGTAGAGACGCAAGTTTGGATTGCAGATGAACAAGGCAACGGCAATATGGTCGATTGTGTTGAGCCACGCGCAATGACACAAGCGGATATCAACCGAGTTGTCGGTGATTTCGCGAACGCAGCCAAACGCGCCATTGAATCGGGTTTTGATGGGGTAGAAATCCACGGCGGGAATGGGTATCTGATCGATCAGTTCTTAAGAACCAACTCGAACCATCGAACAGACAACTACGGCGGTCCACGAGAAAATCGTATCCGTTTTCTTATCGAAGTAGTGGATGCAGTTATCGCCGCTGTTGGTGCGCATCGAGTTGGAGTGAGATTGGCACCATTCATTACGTTTAAAGATATGGACTGCCCAGATATCGTGCCAACAATCTTAGAAGCATCAAAGCAACTACAGGAGCGCGACATTGCCTACTTACACTTGTCCGAGGCCGATTGGGCCGATGCTCCAACGATTCCTGAGGCGTTTCGAGTCGAACTTAGAAAGCGCTTTCGCAACGCTATTATTGTTGCAGGTCGCTACGATCCTCAACGAGCAAACGAAGTATTAGAGAAAGGCTACGCGGATCTTGTCGCATTCGGACGGCCATTCGTAGCAAACCCAGACTTAGTCTCTCGCTTGCAACATCACCATCCGTTGGCAGAACTCGATGGCTCAACGTTGTTTGGCGGAAACGAACGAGGCTACACCGATTACCCTGCTCTGCAACAGAAATGCGCAGAACAGGCCTAACAAAAAAAGCCCCAACCTAGCTGCTACGGTTGGGGCTGTCACCAAACTAAACTTGGTTTTGGCTAGCTTAAGTTGGCTAAGAGTTAAACCACTTCTAACGCGCCGCTGCGCCAAGGTTCGATAACGACTTTGATGTGATCATTTGGCGTCATTAACTGTCTAAACGCATCTTCCACACCATCGATTCCCACTTTGGCAGTGAGCATTTTCTGCCAAGGCAACTTATGTTCGGCAATCGCTTGTAGGCATTGCTCAAACTCGTGTGGTTGGTAGTAGTAAGAGAATCTCAAATCGAGCTCTTTTACCGTCGCGTACGCGTAGTTAACGGTTGCTGGAGTCGTATGAATGCCTGATACAACGATTCGTGCTCGGGCAGGAGCACGGCGCATGAAATCATCAATTAAAGTATGTTTGCCAACACACTCATAAATGACCAAACGTGAATTCATTGCGTACTGTGCCCCGACGGCGATCTCGTCTTCCTTGGTCGGGTTGATCAATCGATTTGCGCCAAACTCGCTGGCAAGTTGCAGTTTCTCTTCCTGGAGATCGACCGCAAGAATATTGCTCACACCGCGTTGTTTGAGCGCTGCAATCACCGCCAGCCCTATAGGACCGCAACCGACAACCAGCGCTGTATCTTCCGTTTCGATTTCACTGCGATTGACCGCATGCAAACCGACCGCCAGCGGCTCGGTTAACGCTGCCGCTTCAGACGGTATTTCGTCGGGCACTGGCAGTAGGAGCGCTTCATCAAGTAGGAAATACTCAGAGTAAGCGCCGTAAGTACCCGGAGTGACACCAACGCCTGCGCCATTTTGGCTGAGCAACATCGGCACAGAAGTGACTCGGCTACCGACAGGCAACGTTTGCTGCGTATCGGCACCGTATTCGACAATTTCCGCACAGAATTCATGTCCCAACATCACTTGAGCGTGCTCACCTACTTCATCAGGCATCAACCCGAGCTGGTAGAATACATCAAACACCTCATCCGCGTGTCGAGTAATGTGTAGGTCGGAGCCACAAATCCCACAGGCGAGACTACGAACCAAGACTTGTCCCGCTGCGGGTTTGGGGATTTCGACTTGCTTCAGGCGGACACTACCATCCTGCATTACGATACTGTTCATCTGTTGCATGGGGTTACTCCGCTAGCTCATCACTCAGGGCAGCAATCGCACCCGGTTTGATATAGCGCGCAGTGAAGCCTTGCGCTTTGGCAGCGGCAACCACCACTTGCTCAATCCAAACTGCATCCATGATGTTGATAAAGTTACCCTCTTCGTCAAAGTTAATGTTCGCACCTTGGATCACCATAAAGCCATCTGCGCCACCCGACTCTTCTGGACAGTGAAAGGTATGAATCGAACCGCCCGGCTCATATAAGTAGCTACCAGCGGTTTGAACTTGGTCTGGATACTCGATGTAGTGCCACGCGCCACTCAGTGTATAGAAATGCACCACACCAGTATGGAAGTGCTTAGGCAGAGTGATACCCGGTTTGAACTTGGCGCGAATCACCCACGTACCATTTTCTGGGTCAAGAAACAGCGGGTAAACATCAACACCCGGTAGCGCGTCTTTAATGATCGACTCTTCATTAGTATTAAGAGTTAATAGGAAATCTTGATGCTGAATAACTTCTGGTAATGACATAACTTACATCCTCACTATTGCTGTAATTTGGCGTGCTCGCCTATTCCATCTATCCCATGAGCGGGTACTTAAAATTCTCGAAACCGTCAGATGCGCTAATGGTGCAGCCGTTGATACAGTTGGCTTTCTCGCTGACAAGAAACGCTACCACGTTGGCAATCTCTTCTGGTTGCGTGAAGTTTTGGCGCATCTGTTCTTTGCGGATGTGGTTCCACAAGCCGATCTCTTCGTATTGCCTTAACATCGGAGTATCGACACGTCCCGGAGCGACGGCACACACACGAATATCCAGAGGCGCTAACTCTAGAGCGGCGCATTTGGTCATCATATCGACTGCGGCTTTACTGACGTTGTAGGTAAACGTCATCTCGGAGGCCATTTGGGCGTAAATGGAAGAGGTATTGAGGATCACGCCCGGTGTCCCTTGCGCTTGGAATTGTCGTCCAGCGGCGAGAATGCCATAGTAAACGCCGTTTTGGTTGACTTTAGAGATAGGCTCAAAGTCGGCGATAGGATCATGTTCAAGCAGAGGTTTCGGTGCGCCGATACCTGCATTGTTGACCATGATGTCAAGTGAGCCAAATTGTTCGACCGCGTACCTCACCATGGCTTCGACTTGTTGGTAATCGGTGACGTCCGCAACAAAGGTTTCCAACTGCTTAGAGCCAAAACTTGCGTACATTTGCAGTGATTGCTCTGAAATATCGACAGCAAGCACTTTGGCTCCTTGCTCTCTTAGCTTTGCAATAATAGCTTGCCCAATTCCACCCGCAGCGCCAGTCACGATGGCAGTTTTATTGATAAGTTCCATACAGCTTCTCATCCATGCGTTGTTGTTATCGAAATGTAACTTAGATCAACTCACTGGCACTCACTTGACCTTTTACGAAGTAAATTTGATATATTGCGATTTACAACCTGTTAACATTTAAAAATCGAGACATGTATATCGTACGAAGTGGCGCTGCCGATAAATTTGATAGCTTGGTTTCAGAATTAGGTCAGAATCCGCAAGAGATAATGGCCGCTGCTGGCCTGTCTGCCGCGCAGTTTCGCGATCCCGATACGTATCTCGCTTATCCAAGATTGGCTGAATTGCTGGAGGAAGCGGCTGCTCGTTGTAAGCAACCGTTGTTTGGTGCGTTACTCGCCGAGCGCCAAAACCTGCAAAGTTTAGGCGATTTGCCGATGCTGGTTTCTCGTGCTGAAACGGTCGGTGATGCATTGGCGCGGGTGAATGATTATCTCTATTTGCATTCGTCAGGCGTTACTCTCAACATGACGCCACAAGATGATTGGGTACGATTGTCGCTCAATATTGATGTGAATAGTGACCGCGGTATTGCGCAGTTGATGCAGCTCAGTGTGTCACACTTAGCCATGTTTATCGCCAGTTTGCTCGATATTGAAGCAAGCCACTTCGCGCTCCATTTGACTCAACACACAACCTTGGAAGTAGAGCAAAGCAAGTTTGCTCAGCAGAACAAACTGCGTTTTGGTGATAAGTTTGACGGTATCCTACTTAAAGCGAGCCTGCTTAACGCTAAGAACCACCAAGATGAAGACGCACTAGAGCGCCATTTTCAGCAGCACCTCAAAGAGCTGCAAACTCGCTATCCCAACAATCTCAGTGACCAAGCGGCCAATATGATTGGTCGTTTGCTATCGACTGGAGAATGCAGCGTGGAGCGTGTCGCCAGAGCATTGGATTTACACCCAAGAATGCTGCAAAGCAAGTTAAAACAACAGGAAACAAGTTATCGACAGTTGTTACAACAAGTACGACAGGATTTTGCCGAGCAGCGTTTAAGTGAAAATATTCAGAGTATTACCGATATCGCATTGCAACTGGGCTATGCAGAACCCGCGGTATTCAGCCGTCACTTTCGCAGTTGGACGGGGAAGTCTCCCAGCCAATGGAGACTGGAGAAAAGAATAAGTTGAACCAGTTTGAGAGCAAAGATTAAAAAGCCGCTGATATTCAGCGGCTTTGAGCGTTTAGTCGATACTATCGAAACGCTAGATCACGTAAGAAAAGTGAAATCGAAGGGAAGAAAATCAACATCACAGAGACCAACAGCAAGATGAACACAAACGGTGGTGTGCCGCGAATCACTTCTACATAAGGGCGTTTAAACACGGCAATCGCGGTGAAAATATCACAACCGAATGGCGGCGTTGCAGAACCTATCGCAGCTTGCAAGGTCACGATGGTGCCGACCAGTACTGGGTCAATGCCAGAGGACTTAATCACAGGTGCAAAGATAGGGATCAAAATCAGCATCACTACGATTGGATCAACGAACATACAACCAATAAAGAACGCAATTGAAATAACGACCAGTAACTCGGTCTGCGAAAGATCATTAATCCCGATCATACCCAACAATTCTTGCGGGATCTGGGCAAATGAGATTACCCAAGAAAAAGCAGCCCCTGCTGCGACTAAGATAAATACCACCGCGGTAACCATGCCCGTAGAAAGCGCGATTTCGCCAAGCTCCTTCCATTTCACTTTACGGAAGATAACCATTTCTAATAACACTGCGTACAACACCGAAACCGACGCCGCTTCGGTAGGGCTAAATACTCCAGCATAAATACCGCCAACAGTAATGATCGGAAAACCAAATGGTAAAACCGCTTTACGTATTGTGGTCCAACGTTCTTTCCAGCTGGCTCGCGGGGCATTTTCTACAGAGCTTTTACCTGCATAAAAATAACAGTAGGCAGAAAACATCAATAAAATCACGATCGCCGGTCCAATACCTGCAATAAACAGCTCAGCAACCGATGTTCCAGACACCACACCATAGATGATCATACCGATACTCGGTGGAATAAGGAGCGCTAAGTCAGAGGCGTTAATAATCAAAGCCAGAGCAAAACTGTCTTTGTAGCCATACTCCAACATTTTCGGTCGCATAATAGAGCCAACAGAAACAACGGTGGCTTGTGTCGACCCCGATACCGCACCAAACATCGCACAGCTAAGCGATGAGGTGATCGCCAGACCGCCACGAACGTGCCCAACAAACGCCATTGCGACATCTAGCAAGCGCGTTGCTGCGACGCCTCGGGTAATAATTTCTGCCGCGAGAATAAACATCGGTACTGCGATCAACGCAGCGGGTTTGATGCCAGCAAGCATTTGCTGGATCATAAAATCTGGCCCCAAGCCAAGAAAAACAATAAATCCCAACATGGTCGCCGCTAATAGCGGTACCAACATCGGAAAGCCAAAAGCCAACAACGTGATCATCGTTGCAACAAGAGCGGTCGTCATAGCGCTTTCTCCTGCTTAGTGGCAGAGCCGACGCCATCTGGTCGAGATGAGCGTGAAAGCTTTGTCAGCGTTATGAAACGTTTGATATGGCGACCACCCACACGCGCGAACTGAACCGTGCTAAAGAAAAGGCCAATCGGTGCGATTAAGTACACCCAACTCAAAGGTACTTGCATTGCAGGAGAAAGACGCCCCATTTGGCTCACCTTGCCAATGTATTGCCACGAATACCAAGTTAGCACCGCCACCAATGCGGAGGTGAGTAAATAAATAATGCCGTTGGCTAAAGTTTGTATACGCTTTGGAAGCATATCGGTAAATGCCGTCATACGGATATGGCGAGATTGGCGGGCAGCATAACTGCAACCAATAAACGTGACGGCGATAATGAGGAAATAATTGAGTTCTTCTGAAAAGTAGATGCTTTGGCTAAAGAGGTAGCGCCCTAACACGTTAGCAATTGAGTTCAACGCAATAAGAAGCACCGAGCCAATGAGCAGTGCCGCCTCCGCTTTCTGTATATATTTATCTAGCCACTGAAAAATCCCTTTCATCCGCGCTGCTCCTGATCAACAAAAATGTTAATGAAACGTTATCTTTTTCATGACAATCAAGTCAATCAGGTGAATAAGAAAGATTTTCTGAACTTGGCGCTTTCGCAGAAAAAATTGGTCAGAGCATACTGCTCAGACCAAAAAGTGAGAGGTTGGAGGGTTTGTATCGAGAATTTCTGCAATCACAGATAACCCATGCTTGATGTAGCCTCGATTAGTCTCTGCTCCCAAACTGATTCGCACGTAAGGCATTGGCTGATTAGTATCGAGAACAAAAGGTTTATACCCCGTGATCTGCACCCCAGAACGCTTAGCCGAAGCGACCAGATCATCACTGCTCCACTGCTCAGGTAACCTCAACCAAATGTGCTGACCATTCGGGTGTGAGCTATAAACATGCCCTTCTAAGGTGGCTTTTGCTATTCGCTGGCGCTTGGCAAATTCATTGACTTGAAATCGAACAAGTCGATTTAATGTACCGTTCTCGATCCACAAATGAGCGACTTCAAACGGTAGCGGGGTCGCAGACCAACTCGTCGCAGCTAAACGGCCAATCGCATGCTGCAAAAAATGACGTGGGACCGTTAAATAGCCCGTACGCATACCTGGCGCTACGACTTTGGTTAAACTGGTGACATAAAAAGCCTGCTCGGGTAACAGTGCGGCGAGAGGTGGGACACGATTGGGCTCTAGTGCCCCATACACGTCATCTTCAATCACGTAGATCTCATACTGCTTCGCAATATTTGCTATCGCCTCTCGGCGCGAAATGTCCATATGCGCACTATTCGGATTGGCCATGCTCGGTGTGCAACACAGCGCCTTGATTGGTTTGTGTTTACATGCCCATTCAAATGCATCCGGAGTGATACCAAACTCATCCATCTCAAGCGGCTGTAACTTAAATCCAAGCATTCTCGAGCGAGAGATCAAGCCATGATCGACTAAGTGCCCACAAGCGACTAAATCACCGTGTTCAACAACGGTGCTTAAAGCCAAGGTCAAGCCATGGCATGCACCATTTGTGAGTAATATTTGATCGGTACCAACGTCTAACCCTTGGCTACTGAGAAATCGCGCTCCGGACTCAATATGATGAGGCTGACCTGTTACTGGCTTTGCTTTACTGATCAAACTGCGATTGTTTGTTTGCCCAGCAATTTCCATTAACGCCTGATTAAAAAGCGTAATGTGGCGATCAGTTACTACCGGATGAGCGATCGACATATCAATTTCATCCGGCGTTTCTTTCATCTCTTGCGTCAGCATGAACTCCGTGTCCGTGCTTTCATCCACAAAGCCTGATTTTACAAACGTACCGTTTCCCACCCAAGACTCGAGCGCACCTTTTTTCTCTGCATAACCATATGCATGACTGACGGTTTGTACGCTCACGCCAATTTGCTCCGCAAACTCACGATGTGTGGGTAGTCGAGTACCGGGTTTTAGGTAACCACTGCGGACACATTCGACAAGATAATTGCCAATGGAGATGTACTTAGCGGTGCCTGGGCGAATGATCGGGTTCAAAGAAATTGTCATGACACAATATTTTAATTGATTCATTTTTAATGCTCATTGTAACTTCAATTTAACAAATGGCGAGTTTTTAGCCATCAAATGCGGTGTAATGCACAAAAATGAGCCACAATTGTAATGATTGACATGAGAAATATAGATTCAACAAACATGTTAAATGGCATCGTTTAATCCAAACCCAGCCGCAGTGGTGAGTTGCAATAGTTTTTAAACGCAGGTCTGGCTGACCTGGTGGAAGGTAGAAATACCTCAACGTCTCCGAAGGCCCATAAGGCGTCGGATTTTTAACAAGGAGAAAATATGAGAGGCGTTGCTTTGCATTTTACACTGGATGAATTCCAGGACCGATTAACAAAAGTTCGGCAGTCGATGGAAGAGCGAGAGCTGGATGTCCTTATCATTCACGATCCCTCTAACATGGCATGGCTGACAGGTTATGACGGTTGGTCTTTTTATGTCCCACAATGTGTCGTTGTAGGATCATCTGGCGAGCCTGTTTGGTTTGGGCGCTGCCAAGATGCCAATGGGGCATACAGAACTGCGTATATGTCGGCAGAAAATATCACCTACTACCCAGACCATTATGTAATGAACCCACCATTGCACCCAATGGATTTTCTGGTAGAAGCGGTACTCGCCCCGCGTCTTTGGGATCGCGGCCGTATCGGTGTGGAAAAAGATAACTATTACTTTAGTGCCACCGCTTACGAGTCACTCACCACGCACTTACCGAATGCTCAACTTCTCGATGCAACCGGGCTAGTCAATTGGTGTCGCGCCGTTAAATCTGATCAAGAACTGGCTTATATGTACCGCGCAGCTCGCATTGTTGAAAATATGCATCGCGTCGCGTTCGATATGATCGAGCCAGGATTGCCTAAACATCACCTTGTCGCCGAGATTAACCGCCAAGCAGTACTTGGGCATGAAGATCACTTTGGCGATTACACCGCGATCGTGCCGCTTTTGCCATCTGGTTCTGATGCTTCTGCACCTCACCTAACGTGGGACGATAGACCTTTCAAAAAAGGCGAAGGTACTTTTTTCGAAATCGCTGGCGCGCATCGCCGTTACCATTGCCCACTCTCTCGCACTATTTTTCTTGGAGAACCGGACGACAAATTCAAACGTGCAGATGAAGCATTAACTTTAGGTCTCGAAGCAGGCTTAGAAGTCGCAAGACCAGGCAATACTTGCGCCGACATCGCCAACGCATTGAACCAAGTCCTCGATAAAGCAGGATTCTCACGTGAAGGCGCCCGATGTGGTTACCCAATTGGTCTGAGCTACCCTCCTGACTGGGGCGAACGAACCATGAGCTTGCGAGACACCGATAAAACCGTATTAAAAGAAGGCATGACATTCCACTTTATGCCGGGGCTATGGTTTGAAGATTGGGGGTTAGAAACCACCGAAAGCATTGTGATCACCCGTGATGGTGCAAAAACACTGTGTGATTTCCCACGCCACTTATTTGTTAAACACTAACTTTTCAAACCGTAAGTTCTGTTGAACTAGGCTTAAGAACAAAAAGGACTCGATATGCAAAAGAGCTCGATCACAGCCACCGTAGACTTTGACCGAGAAGGCGTGCAGCACGGCTTTTTAGCGCTGCCCTATTCCCATGATGACTCCGCTTGGGGAAGCATCATGATACCTATCACCGTGATAAAAAATGGTCACGGGCCAACGGCGCTGCTTACTGGCGGTAATCACGGTGATGAATACGAAGGCATCACCAGCCTGCTAAAATTGGCAAACTCGCTGCAAGCAGAACAAATACAAGGTCGCGTCATTATTGTGCCAATGATGAACTTACCTGCGGTACAAAATGCCTCGCGCACATCGTCTATCGATAAAGGGAATTTAAATCGCAGCTTTCCCGGAAACCCTGTAGGCTCAGTGACCGAAAAAATCGCGGATTACTTTACTCGTTACTTAGTACCCATGTGCGATTTTGCGTTAGACATTCATTCAGGTGGTAAAACGTTAGACATCGTGCCTTTCGCCGCAGCCCATCGCCTCGACAACCTCGATCAAGAAGAAGCATGCATCTTAGGTGCAAAGCTGTTTGGCGCACCTTACACCATGATCTTGCTCGAAATGGACGCCACCAGCCTGTACGACACCGCAGTGGAATCTCAAGGCAAAATTTTCGTCACCACAGAGCTCAGAGGTGGCGGAACCAGCACTCCAGAAACCATCGCTTATGCCGACCGTGGTATTCGTAACTTCTTGCGTTTTTCGGGCAACTTATCAGGTGATTACGAAAAACCAACCCTGCCAACTAGGTTGCTTGATATGCCCGATGCAAGTTGCTACGTGCAAAGCCAGCACAACGGTATCACCGAATACTTATTTGAGCTTGGCGATACCATCAAACAAGACGATGTACTGGCAAGAATCTATTCAACCGAGCGTACAGGGAGCGACCCAATCGAATACAAAGCGCAGCGCAGTGGGATTTTTGCTGCACGTCGTTTCCCTGCCATGGTCAACATTGGTGACACGGTCGCCGTAATTGCCGAAGACTGTGGCGAATTAAACTAACTCTTACTAGGGCGTATTGACCTTTCGCGGTTAAATTTTGTTCGAGGTAAAATCGTTTTAGGCGCGGCGAAGACTATGCAGCCTAGTCATTCTAAGCAAATGGTCTTCAACAAAGCATAAAACGATTTTTGCGGGGGCGCCTAGCTCGAACCCTTCGGGCAGCCTTTGTGGTTCATTTCTACTGCGTTATCGGCTTTTTATGCAGGCCACCCACAAATCGCTGCAAAAATCAGCTCGAAAGGTCAACACGCCCTAAACACGACACAACATCGGGTCTGGTGTATCACCTGCCGTTGGTGAATTGACTCACAAACTGATTAAGGAAGAAATGGATGAATCCGATGAAACACAGCTACCTAACGAGTGCCGTACTGATCGCTGCCAGCTTTGCCACCAGCAATGTTTATGCAGAGACGTGGAAATTCGCTCTAGAAGAAGTCAAAGGCTCGGTGCAAGATGCTTATGCGCAAGAGTTTAAAAAGCGCATCGAAAATGCAACCGATGGCGACGTCACAGTGGAAGTCTATCCATACGGTACATTGGGTCAGTCAGAAGATCTTACCGAGCTTACTGCGAACGGTATTATCCAATTTACCAACGCATCGCCAGGTATTTTTGGTTCATTCGTGCCCGAAATGCAGGTTTTCTCCATCCCTTACCTTTTGTCGCAAGACAATGATGTGAATAAAAAAGTGCTGAGTTCAAGCCCTACTATCTATGACACACTCGGCGGAAAGCTAGAACAGAAAAACCTCAAACTTCTTACTATGTATCCAGAAGGTGAAATGGTGTGGACGACCAACCGTGAGATTCGTTCTCCAAAAGATTTTGATAACTTCAAAATGCGCGTGATGGCATCGCCAATGCTGGTTGAGGCCTATAAATCGTTTGGAGCCGACCCTACGCCTTTACCCTACTCAGAAGTCTATGGTGCTCTGCAACTTAAAATGATCGATGGTCAAGTAAACCCCGTTTTTGCTATCGAAGAAATGAAGTTCTACGAAGTGAACGACTACATGATCTGGGCAGGACAGCAACAATTTACTACGACTGTCATTACCAACAACAGTTGGTTCGAAACCCTCCCACAAGCCCGCCAAGATCAGGTCAATAAAGTCATCGCTGGTATGACTGACTTTATATTTGAAAAACAGGATGAGTTTAACCAAAAACGTCTTGATCAAATTAAGCAAGCCAAACCAGATATGCAGATGATAAAACTCGACAGTGACGAACGTGCAGCATTTAAACAAGCTTCTATGCCAATGCGGGACAAATACATCGAGCTTACAGGCGACAGCGGTAAAGCAGTGCTGAGCTCACTGGAACAAGAGTTCAATCAATAACAGAATCAATAACAGAAAAAGGAGTGGCCTTCGGGCCACCTTATAGCGGTTGACCAGTCATCAACTATTCTGAACTGATTGGTATTTTACAGGGAGACCAATTATGCGCCTCGATCGCTACGACGTAAAAATTTTACAAATACTTCATGACAATGGCCGTATTACCAAATCTCACCTTGCCGAGGCCATTAACCTATCTGTGAGCCCTTGCTGGGAGCGTGTCAAAAAACTGGAAGAAGCAGGCATCATTGAAGGCTATGGGGCAAAAGTAAATACCGATGTTTTGTTCAAACGAACGTCGGTCATGGTTGAAGTTACGCTCAAAGAGCACAGCGCCCAAGCGTTCAAACGTTTCGAGCAACTGGTTCAACACTCACCAGAAGTCACTGATTGTTATGCCACAGGCGGCGGTGTCGATTACATCCTCAAAATTCAGTCGGAAGATATTGATCAATATCAGCGGCTTATCGACAACTGGTTAGAGTCAGAAGTGGGCATTGAGCGCTACTTTACTTACATCGTGACGAAAACAATCAAACGTGATGCAGGCACATTAGAAGTGAACCAAAACGCCTTGTTCTAAAAGGGAAAACACGCTTAAAAGACGACCAGAAAAATCACCATATCTAACGGTGTGGAAAAGAAATTTTTGATGGTTTAAACCTCTGCATCAGAAATTATTTCGGTCACTTCTCCATTACAGTTTAACTATGGACAACGACGCTGGGAGAAGGACTCATGACAGCACTGCACAGCTTACATGCTGAGGAATTAAAAGCCTCGCACGACATGATGGCGATAATGAAAGACGTACGTTTGGTGAGAGGTTTAGCGTACATAAATGGCAAATGGGTAAGTGGTGACCAATTTCATCCGGTGGATAATCCAGCGGATGGTACGGTCATCGGCTACATCACCAAGCTATCTCAGCAACAACTCTATCAAGCGATTGATGAAGCCGACCAAGCCTTTCGTCAATGGCGAAAAATGCAAGCAGAAGAGCGCGCTGAAATTCTCATGCGTTGGCACGATCTGATTTTAGAATCAAAACAAGATCTTGCTCGTTTGATGGTTATGGAGCAAGGCAAAACATTAGGTGATGCTTTGGGTGAAATCGACTACGGCGCATCTTTTGTTCGTTGGTTTGCAGAGGAAGCACGCCGCAGCTATGGCGAAACCATCCCAAGTCATATTCCGAATGCGCAACTATCGACGGTACGCGAACCGATTGGTGTCGCTGCACTGATTACACCATGGAATTTTCCTAATGCAATGGTCACCCGTAAAGCCGCCGCAGCATTAGCGATAGGCTGTCCGGTGCTCATCAAACCTGCCAGTGAAACGCCTTTCTCCGCATTGGCCTTGGCAGAATTAGCAGACCGAGCTGGCTTTCCACCTGGTGTATTTAACGTGATCACTGGCGATGCGGTGATGGTGTCACAAACCTTGTGTCACTCCGATAAAGTCAAAGCGCTCTCGTTCACAGGTTCAACTCGAGTGGGTAAGTTGCTGCTGCGCGACGCGGCACAAACCGTGAAGAAATGCAGTATGGAGCTCGGTGGTAATGCCCCTTTCATCGTGCTGCCAGATATGGATGTCGAGCAAGCAGCCAAAGCCGCCGTCGATGCCAAGTTTCAAACTGCAGGACAAGACTGCTTGGCTGCAAACCGTATCTTCGTCCCTGACGATAAGTACGAAGCGTTTTTGGAAGCGTTTGCCAAAGAAATGAACCACATTGTTTTGGGCAATGGTTTAGATGAAAAAACCACCATGGGGCCGATGATCAATCGCGCTGCGGTGGATAAAGCGCATGATTTGGTGCGTGACGCACTCGACAAAGGCGCGCGATTGGTAGCGGGATACCACCAGCCCGTACCAGGCGAAAACTTCTTCGCGCCGACATTGCTGGCCGATGTCACCCCTGATATGGCGGTGTATCGCGAAGAGAATTTTTGTCCTGTGGCAGGCGTGTTGCCTTACCAAGACTTAGATACCGTGATTGAAATGAGCAACGACACTGAGTACGGCTTAGCTGCCTATGTTTATGGCCACGATATTCACCAAATTTGGCGCTGCATGCGTGGTTTGGAATTTGGCATGGTGAGCGTGAACTCCGTCAAGATGACTGGCCACCCTATCCCATTCGGCGGCGTGAAACAGTCAGGGCTTGGACGAGAAGGCAGTCGCCACGGCTTTGAAGAATACAGTGAAATCAAATACTGCTGCTTAGGCGCTTTACCAACCGTCAGTGGCAGTTAAGGCACGAAATATGGATATCCAATTATTAGAGGAGAAGGATCATGAGCAACAAAACCCAACAACTTTTAGAGATCGACCGTCAGAGAGTATTTCATGCCTCAACCCACCTGAAGCAGTATGCGGCTGGGGAGCTTTCGGGAAGAATTATCTCGAGCGGAAGCGGAATACGCATCACCGATTCAGAAGGCATCGAGCTGATAGACGGCTTTGCCGGGTTGTATTGTGTGAACATTGGCTATGGTAGGACTGAAATGGCCGATGCCATTTATGAACAAGCCAAAGAGCTGGCGTACTACCATACTTACGTCGGTCATACCAACGAAGCACTAGTGACACTGTCAGATCGCATCATCAAAATGGCGCCTGAAGGCATGAGTAAAGTCTACTACGGCATGTCAGGCAGTGATGCGAACGAAACTCAACTTAAATTGGTCTGGTATTACAACAATGCTCGTGGTCTACCAGAGAAGAAAAAAATTATCTCCCGTGATCGCGGCTACCATGGTTCAAGTATCGCTTCGGGTTCAATGACAGGGTTGCCTCTGTTCCACGCACATTTTGATTTACCGCTTGAGCGCATCAAGCACACCATGGCGCCGTATTACTATCGCCGTGAAGACGAGAGCATGTCTGAGCTTGAATTCTCTCAATATTGTGCGGATCAACTCGAAGCGATGATCTTGGAAGAAGGCCCAGAAACGGTAGCAGCGATGATTGCGGAGCCAGTGCTCGGTACTGGCGGTATTGTGCCACCACCAGAAGGGTACTGGCAGGCGATTCGTAAAGTACTCGACAAATACGATGTACTCTTGATTGCGGATGAAGTGGTCTGTGGCTTTGGCCGCCTCGGCTCCGATTTTGGCTCACTGCACTACGACATGAAACCGGATCTCATCACGGTAGCGAAAGGGTTAACCTCAGCGTATCAACCGTTGTCTGGCGTGATCGTCGGTGAACGAGTTTGGAGTGTGCTAGAAAACGGCACCGACCAATGGGGCGCTATCGGACACGGTTATACCTACTCCGGTCACCCAATGGGAGCGGCAGCCGCGAACTGCAACCTCGATATCATTGAACGTGAAGGCTTGGTGCAAAAGGCAGCCGAAGTCGGCGCTTACTTGCAGCAACGCATGGCGGAGACGTTTAACGATCATCCATTGATCGGTGATACTCGTGGCGTTGGCTTGTTGCATGCGTTGGAGTTTTCTTCAGACAAACTCCGCCGAGCACACTTTGATCCAAACTTGAAAGTGGGTCCGCAAATCGCGGCAGCCTGTTTAGAGCAAGGCTTAATCGCTCGTGCCATGCCACATGGTGACATCCTCGGCTTTGCTCCACCGCTTATCGCGAACCGTAATGACATCGACACTATTGTCGACAAAGCGCACCAAGCGGTCAATAAAGTGATGGATAACCTCGTCACGTCTAAACAGTGGCAGCCAAAATAGCCGCGAATTAATCAACTCACAAACCTACCAACGATTACCGCCCCCTCTGACCAAATTAGAGGGGGCGGTCCTAAGAGACGTACTACATGGAAACACAAGCAATCTTTGCCGCAAAGAAAGCGATTAACGGATTAGTCAGTCGCACACCATTACTTCACTCACCACTGTTATCGCAACAATATCAATGTGAGATTTGGTTAAAACTGGAAACACTACAACCTATTGGTGCTTTTAAATTGCGTGGAGCGACTCATGCCATGAACAAACTGAGTGAGGAACAAAAACGACATGGCGTCGTCACTTGCTCTACTGGTAATCACGGCCGTGCCGTGGCTTATGCTGGGCAACGACTAGGAGTCCGCACCGTGATTTGTATGTCCAATTTAGTACCACAAAACAAAGTCGACGCAATTAAAGCACTAGGCGCAGAAGTTCGAATTGTTGGTCAAGCTCAAGACGACGCGGAGCGAGAAGCATTGAGGCTAACGGAAGAAGAGTCGATGACCTATCTCTCACCATTCGAACACCCAGACATCATCGCCGGACAAGGGACCATTGGGCTAGAAATCATTGAAGATCTTCCTGATGTCGACGTCATTTTCGCCGGGTTATCTGGCGGCGGATTGATTGGTGGTATTGGCTTAGCCGCAAAATCAAATAGCAGCAAAGTGAGCGTGTATGGCGTTTCCATGGACAAAGGCGCAGCGATGGTAGAAAGCATTAAAGCAGGAAAACCAGTACAAGTTGAAGAGCACGAATCGTTTGCTGACAGCTTAGGTGGCGGCATAGGTTTAGACAATCGCTATACCTTCAAACTCGTGCAAGAAGTCATGGATAAAGCGTTTTTAGTCAGTGAACACAACATCGCCAAAGGCATGGCAGATATTTTCGATGCAGAAAAATTTGCCGTAGAAGGCGCGGCCGCAGTGGGGCTTGCCGCCATTCACCAGCATCAACTGGACTTACGCGGTAAGAAAGTCGTTTTGGTGCTCAGTGGAAAAAACGTCTCTTCAGACACTTTTGAGACGGCATTAAAAATCGGCCGCCAAGTCAAAGAATAACCGAGGTCGTGCGAATGAAAATCTATAATAAATCTCAGATAGAGCAAGTTACTCAGTTAGATCTTAATGCGTTAGCGGCCGTGGAAAATGGCTTCAAAGCGCTTGGGCAAGGCAACGTCACCATGCCTCCGGTTCTTAGTATGGCAATCGAAGAGCATAACGGCGAAGTGGATGTAAAAACGGCGCATATCAAAGGTAATGAGCGCTTCGCGATAAAAATCAGCCCAGGATTTTTTGATAACCCAAAACTGGGACTACCCAGCCTAAATGGTTTGATGGTGCTCTTTAGCGCGAAAACAGGGCTGGTTGATAGCATATTGTTTGACGAAGGGTATCTAACCGACATTCGTACTGCTCTCGCCGGCGCTATCTCCGCGAAATACCTGTCGAACTCAGAAGCATCCAAAATTACGGTTATTGGCAGTGGGCTTCAAGCAGAACTCCAAGTCGCTGCGATAAAATTAGTTAGGCCAATCTCCCAAGTGAACATCTGGGCAAGAGACAACACAAAATCGCAGGCTTACAAACAACGCATGGAGCAACGATACGATCTATCCGTATCCGTACACTCCTCTATCCAGCAAGCATGCCAAGAAGCCGACATTATTGTCACGACAACACCATCAAAAGAACCTTTGCTGAATTGGCAAGATATCCCATCAGGAGCACACGTGATCGCTATGGGTTCAGACAGCCCTCATAAACGTGAACTTGCCACGTCAGTCATTCTAAATGCTGAGCATCTGGTGGTTGATCGAATTAGTCAGTCAGAGTCGCTTGGCGAGTTACGCAGTGTAGATAAACCGCTCACTCGTAGCCTAGTCGAACTTGGCGACATCATTTGCGGCAAGCACCTCTACTCAAGGCGTGTTGACGATGTTTCGGTATGTGATTTAACAGGGACTGGCGTTCAAGACACCGCAATCGCTGACTATACCGCTCAACAACTCACCAGCATTCAATCCACGATGTAACTTATTCCCTGTGACTTTGGCGGTGGGCAACCACCGCACTTTTTGAGGGCCGTAACATGCCAGAGCTCTGTACGTTTCAATCTTTAACCACTCAGTTTGAGTTTTCGGCGGATGTCTCCGCTTATCAACGTTCAATCGGACTCATTCAACTCGCGACCGATTATGTGCTAGAAAACGAATGGCGCGAGCATTTACCCGCAGATGTTCGCTTATACACTTCACGCTTTCTCACCACAGGTACTGTCGATCCTCTGCACTTAACAGACATGCAAAACAGTATCCGCGAGTGTGTACGCACCATCGTGCCAATGTGGCCAATCAACGTCATGGCGTTTGGCTGTACGTCAGCTAGTGTGCTCATTGGCTCCGATCAAATCACTGATTTAATTCGTCAAGAGAGACCCGAAGCCATAACAACTAACCCTTGGCAAGCCGCACTGAGAGCGCTTGAACACCATCAAGCTCAAAGAATCGTTATGCTGACGCCGTATACCAATGACGTCAATCACCCACTTTATGAGTCCATGACCGAACATGGCATTGACGTTCTGGCCTTTGGGTATTTCAATCTCGACTACGATCCCCATATCCCAACCATTGGAGGACAAGACGTAGAAAATGCCTTAGCGCAGCTGCTTGAGTCGATTGATTGCACTGTGGACGCGGTATTTATTTCATGCACGAACATGCGAGTCATGCATCTACTGCCTTATTTCTCAAGCCGCTTCGGTATTCCTGTACTAAGCTCCAACCAAGTGATGCTTTGGGACGCATTGCGTTTGCTTGAGTCCGATAATTTCTCCGACGTGTCATCATCGCCCTTTCCTTGCTGATAAGGACTCGCTAAAATGCACAAAATTGCGCACTAACTGGATGAAACATGGCAAAACTTACCCTTCAAGAACAAATGCTGAAAGCTGGCTTAGTTAATGAAAAGAAACTAAAGAAAGCGAAGAAAGGCTCTAAAAAATCACGCGTTCAAGCACGCGAAGTAAAAGCGGCGGTTGAAGAGAATAAACGCCAACAGTTAGAGCGTGATAAACAATTGAGCGAACAGCAAAATGCCGAGCGTTTGAATAAAGAGATCAAAGCGCAAATCAATCAATTGATTGAGATGAACAAGATCGACTTAAAAGATGGCGATATTAAGTACAACTTCACCCATGGCACCTTGGTTAAGTCACTGTATGTTGATGCTCTCATCCGTGAACAGTTGATTAAAGGCATTCTAGCCATTGCGATTGTCGGTGAAAGCTACGTTGTCATTCCACGCGGAGTAGCGAATAAAATAGCTCAACGTGATGAATCCGTCATCATCGAACAGAAAGAACCAGAATCGGACATTCCAGCAGAAGACGATCCATACGCAGATTTCGTCGTGCCAGATGACTTGATGTGGTAACAACAAACAATAGATGCATCAACGAAAAGAGCCGCTGATATAACATCAGCGGCTCTTTTTTAATAGAAAAATACGCTACAGAAATGATATGCGTTATTGCTTACTTAGTAGCAAATTCACACCAGATGCAGCTAAAAACAGCGAACATCCCCGATTAAAACGTTTCGCCATTTTTGGATTTGAAAACCAATGTCTAAGGTACAAACCAAAAATCGCGTAAATTGAAATGGCGACCATTTCTAAAATCAAAAACGTGGAGCCAAGGGCAAAAAACTGCTCTTGAACGTTGGCGTTCACGTCTACAAACTGCGGCAAAAATGCAGTAAAAATAAGAATCGCCTTCGGGTTACCGGCGGCAAGCGTAAACTCTTGTTTCGCAAGCCCTGCATAGTTGCGTGAGTTCGTTAACTCAGAGATCGGGCTCGATTCAGAACGCCAAAGGTTGAATGCAATCCACAATAGGTACAACGCACCCACCAGCTTTAACGCTAAAAACAGCATTTCTGATGTGTACAAAATCACGGCGAGACCAGAGGCAGACAACGCGATCATGCCAGAAAATGCCGTAATACGCCCTAAACTAGCGACAAACGCGGCACGAAAACCGTAACAACGCGCATTATTCATTGCCAATAAGTTGTTTGGGCCTGGAGTCATATTCAGAGCAAAGCAAGCGGGAATAAAAAGGAGGAGCTTCCAAATATCCATGATAAAAAATGGCCTTAATTTTTAGTAATAGCCCGCACCGTAACATTGGCTGCTAGAATGAGTAAATAAAAATTCTACGCTAGAGCATTTCCGCTTCAAACCGAGCTGCTCTGGCTTGCGCAATCGTACAGTGCGTTTCTGTCATCAACTCCGCCAAAGTGATATTTGGGTTTTGCACCACCAACCGAATCAGTTTTTCTTCCAACGGCTCCAGTTTGTCCTGATGAATGGATAACCCTTTCTCCAACTTATTCATCACAAACCTTAGCTCTTCATACTGCCCTGCTTTTAGCTGATCAAGTAACGCTTTTAAGTTCAAAGCTTCTCCAGAAACTTGCCAATGACGTGAGCGCCTAACTCGCTTAACGTCACACCCGCAATCCGCCGCAATGACTTTAATGCGTTTAGCATTCTCACCGCCAATGCGATGAATCAGAGAGGGCAGCGACACAATAATGTCGTCATCTTTCATCCGTTACTCTCCCACTACTGACACATTCTCTCCAACCCAAGTGAGTAGCTGTTTGGCGGCTTTGGAGAGTACCTGATTTTGGCGCACAATGTAGCCGAAATCGGTGTTTGGAAAACTAGGCAAAGGCGTGACTTCTCGGGAAAGCATTAACCTCGGATCAAGAGAGAAATCCGGCACAATGGCGGTCCCAAATCCTGCTTCTGCCCAGTCGATTTGTGCTTCCACACTGCCCACTTCCATCACGCGATGCTTAGGCAGATTTAACTCAGGTAAAGACGCATCTATCAGCTCACGGGTTCGCGTATCGTGCCCTAGCAGAATCAACGTCTGGCTCTCTTTTCGATTGTCCTGCCATTCAAAAATGTTATCGCCAAACGCACACCAGTGAATTTGCGTGAGAGGCGTAAAATGCAGCGGTTGACTCTCTTTTTGTGCGATAACAAAGCCGATATCGGCACGCGCACTTTTCACCAAGTCCACTGCTTGAGAAGACGTGGTATTGAACAATGCCAAGTCGATACCCGGGTATTCACTTTTGAATTGCTGAAATGGTTTGATAAGCAGTAAACGTGAAACGATATCGCTCGCCGCAATAGAAAGCGTTCCTTGCGTAAGATCGTTGATGGCATTGAGATCCGATTGGCAAATTTGCAGCTCATTAAGCATCCGCTGCGCCGTATCTAACAAACGCTTCCCCGCCTGCGTCAGCTGTACAGGATTTCGCTCAATCAATTTAGTACGCGTGGCCTGCTCCAACTGCTTGATATGCAAACTTACGTTCGGCTGCGTCATGTGCAGTTCCGTCGCTGTTTTGCCGAAATGTTTTACCTCTGCAAGAGTTACGAAGGTTCGCAGCCAGTTCAAATCTAACATTGCCAATTCCGATATGGGATTCTTATCAAGTTAATGAGTATAATTAATTTCTCTTATTATGGCGAACGCCTTAAGATTTTTTCATCTGTTTTTGGAGATTAAATTATGTCGTCTATCGTTGTTGTGGGTGCAAACTGGGGTGATGAAGGCAAAGGCCGCATCGTTGACTTTTTGGCAGAGCAAGCTTCTGCGAGCATTCGTTTCCAAGGTGGTAACAACGCGGGTCATACCGTGGTTAACGACCTAGGTACGTTCAAGCTGCACCAGCTACCAAGTGGCGTTTTCAACCCAGACTGTTTGGCAGTATTAGGTCCGGGTATGGTTATCAGCCCTGCGTTGCTGTCTCAGGAGATTGCGGAAGTTGAAGAAGCGGGCGTAAAAGTGAATATGTGCATCTCTGATCGCTCAACACTGTGTCTACCTCTACACGCACTAGAAGATACGCTAGAAGAACAACGTTTAGGCGACAAAGCATACGGCTCAACTCGTCAAGGTATTGCACCTGCGTACGGTGACCGCGTAATGAAGAAAGGCATCCTAGTTGGTTGGTTGAAGCAACCAGAAGTATTGGTTGAACGCCTTCAATTCATGATGGATTGGAAACTGCCACAACTGCGTGCGCTTTACCCGACGTTCGAGTTTGAACAAACCGCTGAAGAACTGGCGAACTGGCTGCTAGAAGTCTCTGCACCTTGGCGCGATTCAATTTGCAACGTAACGCTTCCTCTAAAAGAACTACAAGCGAAAGACAAAACTCTATTGTTCGAAGCGCAGCTTGGCGCGGGTCGTGACCTTGTTTACGGTGAGTACCCTTGGACAACATCTTCTAACGTTGTATCAATGTACGCGGGTATCGGCAGTGGTCTTCCAGCACTTCGTCCTGAACGCGTTATTGCGGTTGCAAAAGCATTCAGCTCATCAGTAGGTACTGGTACGTTGATCACTGCAATGGAAGAGCAAGATGCTTTCCGAGAACTTGCAGGCGAGTTCGGTGCAACTACAGGTCGTCCGCGCGATATGGGTTACTTCGACGCAGTCGCTACGAAGAATGGCGTTGAACTGCAAGCCGCAACTGAAATTGCACTAACGAAAGTAGACTGTTTGACTGGTCTTAACGATCTGAAAATCTGTGTTGGCTACGAAGGCGACCACAGCGAAAACCCAATCTGGCCTCAAACTGCATCTCTTGCGCCAATCTACGAGAAGATGGAAAGCTGGAGCGAAGACATCACAGGTTGTCGTCAGTTTGAAGAACTACCAGTAGCAGCACAGAAATACGTTCTACGCATTGAGGAACTCATGGGCGTACCAGTAAAAATGGTGTCTGTGGGTCCTGGTCGTGAACAAATGATTATGCGATAAGATGTGAATTAACACATCATTGGCAAGCGGCTTTTATCTGTTCCGGGGTAAAGCCGCTTTTTTTTTACACTGTAAACTTTGAAGAAATTGCACTTCTCAATTCGTGTCTAGTAACCTAATCGCGCCTCCCTTCCCTCTTTATTTCCCAATCAATAGATTAGAGCATATAACGCATTATGCACGTTATTAGTACATCTCACTTGTTAAAGAAGCACGTTATTTAAGTTAATTGTTTGAATTAACGTTCTTTAACTGATTGCTTGATCACGATCTTCATCTGCAATTTGTTGAACTAGTGCTCAAAAAATCTAACCCGCTGTTTTTAGGATAGATGAGTTCCCCAACATCCAACCTAATAGCAGGTGATTCCTATGACGAAAAATCTTTTCCGCCTCAGTACGATAACTCTCGGTTTATGCATCAGTTCGTTCTCTTTTGCGCAATCCGATCTTCCGAACATTAAAATCCTTGCCACTGGTGGCACCATAGCTGGAGCAGGTCAATCTGCAACCGAGTCAAACTACACAGCAGGTAAAGTCGGCGTTGAATCATTGATTTCTGCGGTGCCGAGTATGACCAACATTGCCGATATTTCTGGAGAGCAAGTGGTCAGTATCGGTTCACAAGATATGAATGATGAGGTATGGCTTAAATTAGCCAAACGCGTCAACGAACTGCTCGCTCAAGATGATGTTGACGGTATCGTCATCACGCATGGTACCGATACGTTAGAAGAAACCGCTTACTTCCTTGATCTGACCGTCAAGAGCAAAAAACCAGTCGTGATTGTCGGTGCAATGCGTCCTTCCACCGCAATGAGTGCTGATGGCCCAGTTAATTTATACAGAGCCGTCGTGACAGCCACCGATGAAGATTCTGAAGGGCGCGGCGTGTTAGTCGCGATGAATGACACTATATTCGATGCGCGAGACGTAACTAAAACAAACACCACTTCCGTCAGTACTTTCCAGTCACCTAACTTTGGCCCTATCGGTTACATTCATAATAGCGATGCCAAATATCAACGAAGCCCAGAGCGTAAACACACCACAGAAACACCATTCGATGTATCAAAACTTAACACACTACCTAAAGTAGGTATTGTTTATAACTATGCAAATGCGTCGAGCTTACCAGTCAAAGCCTTTGTTGATGCCAAGTTTGACGGTATTGTAAGTGCTGGTGTTGGTAATGGTAACTTGTACCACACGGTCTTTGATGAGCTAGAAAAAGCGAGCAAAGATGGCGTTGTTGTTGTAAGGAGCTCCCGAACGCCTAGCGGCTCAACCACTTTGGATGCTGAAATTGATGACGAAAAATATGGCTTTGTTGCCTCAGGCACACTAAACCCACAAAAAGCACGTATCTTACTGATGCTGTCACTGACTCAAACCAAAAACTATCAAGACATCCAAAAGATGTTCCAATACTATTAATTCTGTGTAAGGCATCTTTAGATGCACAAGAGGAGGTGTTACTCGCCTCCTCTTGCACACGACGATGTTGGCGCCCCTGGTTAACCAAACAAACGGCGTTTCATCCCTGCTTTTTCAAGAATACGCGTTGTGATCTCTTCCACAGAGAGAGAGGACGTATTGATATATGGGATCGCCTCTCTTCTAAACAACGCCTCTACGGTGTCTAGCTCCAACTTACACTGCTCAGTACTGGCGTAATCACTTCCAGACAAACGATTCTCACGGATTTCAGTCAAACGTTCAGGGTCGATAGTAAGCCCGAACAATTTATGACGATGGATCTCAAACTCAGGCAACAAACGCATCATCTTCACGTCTTCCGCGATAAATGGATAGTTCACGACACGCAAACCAAACTGCATCGCCATATATAGGCTGGTGGGGGTTTTCCCGCTGCGCGATACTCCCAGCAGGATGATATCGGCTTGCTCCAACCCTTTTAGCGTGATGCCATCATCATGCGCCAATGTATATTCAATGGCCGCGATACGGTCGAAATAGGTATCGGAATCTTTCCCCACACTGCGAGAACGCTGCAACTTGGGTTTTGGTGCCATCTGAATGTCGTCTTGCACTTTCTGTACAATGCTTTCCAACACATCGTAGCTGTATGCAGGCGCTTCCAGCAGCATTTCACGTACGTCTGGCACCACGATAGAGAAAAACACCAGAGGTTTGACGCCATTGCGTTGGTAGGAAGTTTCAATTTCTTTTACAACGTCAGCAACTTTGTCCTGGCTTTCTACGAACGGAAAGGTTTTTTCGTTAGGAATGAACGGAAATTGACCGAGAACAACATGCCCTAATGTCTCACATGTTATCGCCGTACCGTCAGAAACATAGAACACATCACGACTTTGGTTATTTATTTGCATTTCTGTTTAATTTTTCAAAATCTTTTGAGTAGGATGGTAAACATAATATTAATAAATCAGTTTGGCTTTCAGTTAGGTTCACCACAGCTTTAAAAATTCTTTTGAATTTTTTTCAGCCAGAACGTAATCGTTTGCCTTTGATATCAATCTAAATGAAGCAATGTATGGTCAACGTGTAATAACAGCCAACATGCGATTGTTTAGAGCGATTTAAGTCCCCCTACTAAGCTGCAATGTTTCTGGAGAAAGACATGCAAAAGAACACCCTCTGGTTCAATGGCCTATCCATGGATGATGTCGACAAAGTCGGCGGTAAGAATGCTTCACTTGGCGAAATGGTTTCTAACCTAGCGAACGCAGGCGTTTCTGTACCAAATGGTTTTGCGACAACCTCATACGCGTTTAACCAATTCCTTGACCACGAAGGTTTGGATGAGCGTATTCACCAATTACTTGATGAACTAGACGTTGAGGATGTGGAAGCTCTGCGTAAGACAGGTGCAACCATCCGTCAATGGGTATTAGAGGCCCCTTTCCCTGCGGACCTTGAACAAGAAATCCGTGAAAACTATCAAGAACTGATTGAAGGCAACCCTGAGCTTTCAGTCGCAGTTCGTTCATCTGCTACGGCAGAAGACCTGCCTGATGCCTCTTTTGCTGGTCAGCAAGAAACGTTTTTGAACGTGAAAGGCATCGATGCAGTACTAGAAGCAACTAAGCACGTTTACGCTTCTCTATTTAACGACCGTGCGATCTCTTACCGTGTACACCAAGGTTTCGACCACCGTGGTATCTCGCTATCGGCGGGTATCCAACGTATGGTGCGTTCAGACAAAGCTTCTTCGGGTGTAATGTTTACGCTTGATACTGAGTCTGGTTTCGACCAAGTTGTCTTCATCACCTCTTCATGGGGCCTAGGTGAAATGGTCGTTCAAGGCGCAGTAAACCCTGATGAATTCTACGTTCATAAGCCAATGCTTGAAGCAGGTGAGCACCCGATCGTTAAGAAAACATTTGGTTCTAAGTTGATCAAAATGATCTACTCTGACAACCAAGAGATCGGCAAACAAGTTGATATCGTTGATACTTCTGATGAAGAGCGCAACACGTTCTCACTGAACGACGAAGAGATCAAAGAGCTCGCCAAACAAGCAATGATCATCGAGAAGCACTACCAGCGTCCAATGGACATTGAGTGGGCAAAAGATGGCATCGACGGCAAGCTGTACATTGTTCAAGCGCGTCCTGAAACCGTATGTTCACAAACGGAACAAAACGTGATTGAGCGCTACGAGCTACAAAACAAAGCAGATGTTTTGATTGAAGGTCGTGCAATCGGTCAACGTATCGGTAAAGGTGCAGTGCGTTTGGTTGACTCTCTGGACCAAATGTCATTGGTTCAGGAAGGTGATGTGTTGGTTACAGACATGACTGACCCAGACTGGGAACCAGTGATGAAGAAAGCTTCTGCTATTGTTACCAACCGTGGCGGACGTACTTGTCACGCAGCAATCATTGCTCGTGAACTTGGTATTCCTGCAATCGTTGGCTGTGGCGATGCGACAAGCAAACTGACTGATGGCGCAACAGTAACAGTATCTTGTGCAGAAGGCGAAACGGGTTACGTTTACCAAGGTGAACTTGAGTTTGATGTAAAACGCTCTTCTGTTGATGAACTGCCACTGCTGCCGACCAAAGTGATGATGAATGTGGGCAACCCAGATCGCGCATTCGACTTTGCTCAGATTCCAAACGAAGGTGTTGGCCTTGCTCGTCTAGAGTTCATCATCAACAAGATGATCGGTATTCACCCAAAAGCATTACTTAACTTTGATGCGCAAAGCGATGAGCTAAAAGCAGAAATCAAACAGCGCATTCGTGGTTACAAAGATCCTATCGATTTCTACGTAAGCAAACTGACTGAAGGCATCGCGACTATCGCTTCTGCTTTCTGGCCAAAACGCGTTATCGTTCGTATGTCTGACTTTAAGTCGAACGAATACAGCAACTTGGTTGGTGGTAAAGCCTACGAACCGCATGAAGAAAACCCAATGCTTGGCTTCCGTGGTGCGTCTCGTTACATTTCTCCAGTGTTTGAAGATTGCTTCGAGTTAGAAACTCAAGCTATCAAGCGCGTTCGTAACGAAATGGGTCTGAAAAACGTTGAAATCATGATCCCATTCGTGCGTACACCAAGCGAAGCTGCATCAGTGATTGATTTGCTAGCGAAGTTTGATCTGCGCCGTGGCGACCAAGGTCTTAAAGTCATCATGATGTGTGAACTGCCGTCCAACGCGGTACTTGCCGATGAGTTCTTGAAGTACTTTGATGGCTTCTCGATTGGTTCAAACGACATGACTCAGCTAACGCTTGGTCTGGACCGTGACTCTGGCGACGTTGCTCACCTATTTGATGAGCGTAACGCGGCGGTGAAAATCATGCTGAAAATGGCAATTGACGCAGCAACCAAAGCTGGCAAGTACGTGGGTATTTGTGGTCAGGGCCCATCAGATCATGAAGATTTGGCGGAATGGTTGATGGAGCAAGGCATCAGCTCTGTTTCACTAAACCCAGACACCGTTATCGATACTTGGTTACAGCTCGGTAAAGTTAGCAGCAAGTAACGCGCTAAAAACTTAAGCCCTCACACTCCCCTTGTGAGGGCTTTGTTATTCATACGTCATTTCACAATCAGTTCGTGATTCCTCTCTCAAGTTCGTCATTTAGTCAATTTCATTATCAAAGTCTGATGACCTAAAATGAATGGTATATCGATAACTCCAGAGAGAATTTGATGAAAAAGCCTATCGCACTCCTTACTACATTGATGCTCCTGTCATCCCCTGCTTATGCCGATTGGGATGAAATTTCCAATAAAATGTCTGAGCTTGGCGACGCAGTTTCTGATACTGCCCAAGATGCTTGGGACGATACCAAAGCGTTTTCAAAACAAGCGTGGCAAGATTTCACGAACTGGTCCGAGGAAGCAATCAATACCGCGGGCGAGTGGACAGAAGCTAGTATCGAGAAAAGCAAAGAATGGATAGATGCAGCCGACAAGAAAATTGATGAACTGATGGAAGGCGACACGCCAGAAGAAGCTCGCCAAGCCGTAGACTTAATGGCGGATAGTGCTTTGCTCAAGTTGTTTAATGAAAAGCCAGAGGCCAAAGCCATTTACGACAACGCTTACGGCTACGCGGTCTTTGATTCTCGTAAATTGTCTTTATTGTTTCACACCAACTCAGGGTCAGGTGTCGCTGTCAATAAGGAAACAGAAAAACGCACTTATATGAATATGTTTGGTTTGGGCGTCGCACTTGGGGCTGGTGGCAAGTTTTACCAACAAGTGATTCTGTTTGAGAGCAAAGAAGACTTTGACACTTTCGTCAACGAAGGATGGGAAGCGACCAGTGAAGCCTCTGCTGTAGCTGGCGAAGATTCTGAGCAACTTTCAAAGCAATTTAACAGTGGCGTCGCCGTTTATCAGTTGAATGCAAAAGGCTTGCTCATCGATGCCAACGTGTCTGGTTCTAAATATTGGGTTAACGAAGAGCTCACCAACTCGCAGTAACGCATAGCAACTAATCGCTTAAATAGAACGGTTGTTATGCACCCTTATCAATAAGTTAACGTAGCTATGACTCCTCAAAACTGAGTACTTGTGCAACTTTCTCATGGGAAGTCACCAGAAGATGGTGACTTCCCTTTCTCGTTGGATGGCTTTTCGTTATGCTTGCCCAAAACCATCTGCGATTCGGTATCCCATGCCTGACAATAACTTTAATAATCTGCTGGCAGAAGCAATTTCTGCTCTTAATACGCCTAACTTTACTCCTAAGCTTATGCGTGTCATTCGCACTCTTTTTCATTTTGATTGCGCGGTTATTTTAGGTTATCGAGAAGGTAAACATCCTATCTATCTCTACGACTCGATTGAGAACGAGCGAGAGTTACTTTTTCAACGCTACCTTACTGACTCATTTCAAAATGACCCTTTTTTTCTCAAACTAAACGAGACAAAGCAACAAGGCGTATTTACGCTCAAAGACGTAGCACGCAAAGGCGTTGATTTTACTTCCTACTGCGAACAGTTCTACCATCAGACAGGGTGGAAAGACGAACTGAGCATGCTAGTCGAAGTCGAACCTGGCCGTTGGGTCATGTTGTACTTCGGGTATATGAATGATGGAAAATACTTTTCTCAACAGCAAATCAATAAATTAAAGCCCTACTTCCCGATAATTCAATCGCTTTGTCAGCAGCACTGGAAACAAACGGAGTTTACCTTTTCTGAGCCTGTTTTTGCCCAGAGTGCTTATTCTGGCAGTATGCGATTAGCCATTGAGCAAGCTTTAGCAACATTTGGCGTAGAATCACTCACTCGTCGCGAGCAAGAGGTGGCTTCACTTCTCGCTCAAGGGTTTGACACCAAAGAAATTGCCGCGCGGTTACACTTAGTGCAAGGCACGGTCAAAAATCATCGAAAACGCATTTACTCGCAGTTAAATGTGTCTTCATTGAGTGAGTTATTCCAGCTTTTCCTCAATCACCTTATTCTCCATTCAAGATAAAAAACTGTCCCTTAAGGGATATATCGACAAAAGGTGTCGCGTTTTAGTCTGAATACAACAACCATCAAGACAGACAAAAAGAATGACGACACCATTACTGCAAGATTTACAAGATCGTGGCTTGATTGCACAAGCCAGCGATTTGGAAGAAATTCAGACACTTCTCTCACAGCCACAAACCGTTTACTGCGGCTTCGATCCTACAGCAGGCAGCTTGCACATCGGCCACCTCGTGCCTTTGATTATGCTTAAGCGCTTTCAAGATGCCGGACACCAGGCTATAGCCTTGATTGGCGGTGCAACGGGCATGATTGGCGACCCAAGCTTTAAAGCGACCGAGCGCAGTCTGAATTCTTCAGAAATCGTCTCAGGTTGGGTTAACGATCTTTCTAATCAAATTCAGCAGTTGATGAACCACCAACTGACCAAGCCAATGATCATGGTGAACAATGCTGACTGGATGAAAGCGATCAACGTCATCGACTTCTTCCGTGATGTAGGTAAGCACTTTTCGATCAATACCATGATCAACCGGGAGTCGGTAAAGCAACGCTTGCAACGCCCTGATCAAGGCATATCTTTTACCGAATTTAGCTACGCTCTGCTGCAATCGTACGATTTTGCCGAGCTAAACCGTCAATACGATTGTCGTTTGCAAATCGGTGGCAATGACCAATGGGGAAACATCGTCAGTGGGATCGATTTAACTCGTCGCCAAAATGGTGAGCAAGTATTTGGCTTAACTCTGCCGCTGATCACCAAATCCGATGGCACCAAATTTGGCAAAACCGAAGGCGGCGCAGTGTGGCTAGATCCTAGCAAAACCTCACCTTACGCCTTCTACCAGTTCTGGCTTGGCGCAGAAGACGCCGACGTTTACCACTTCTTGCGTTACTACACGTTCTTGAGCTGCGAAGAAATTGCCAGCATTGAAGCGCAAGACCAAGCAAGCCAAGGCAAGCCACAAGCACAACGTATTCTCGCTGAAGAAATGACGCGATTTGTTCATGGCGAAGACGGCCTATCTAGTGCCGAGCGCATCACTCAAGCACTGTTCAGCGGTAATGTGCAACAACTGAGTTTGGGTGAATTAAAACAGTTGGAATTGGATGGTTTACCAAGCATTGAGAGTGCACAACAAGATTTGGTTGAGCTGCTGGTTGAGTCGGGTTTAGCAAGCTCGAAACGTGTTGCGCGCGAACACATCAGCAACAACGCCATCAGTGTAAACGGTGAAAAAGTGTCGGCTGATAACCCGAGTTTAAGCTTCCCACTGTTTGACCAATACTGGTTACTACAACGCGGTAAAAAGCACTTCTGCCTCGTAAAGCGTACCGCTTAACAAAGCATCGGAGTGACACCTCACAAGGCAAAGTGATATAGCGAGTTAACTGACAAGACTTTATAAGGTTAGCTCGCTCTAGTATCGGCTGTGCATACCAAAATGATGAGACATTCCATCTTCCATTCGGCCGCCTTTCCAGCCACCAGCACCGAATAAATTAAGCGCATCTTGAGCGGTATAATCGGCACCAGAAAAGAAGTCATTCGCCACATCAGAGCGGATGGCTTGCAACTCTGGTTGATTTTCCAAATCAAGATCTTGCGGATTCGCGTACAACGCCAACGCAATTTTTTGTTGGCACGTGCTTAACTCACTGGTGCTCGTCTTTACCTGACCGACGGAAAAGTACTCACGACTGCCGTATCCCACCACCAATCTGGTACTCATTAGCTTAATCACTTTCTTAATGCGGCGACGTTGTATAAATCTCAACATGTTGAAGCCCTTATTTATATTTCGATAATTAATAATAAGTTTTGTATACCACACATCAATACTCTAGAGTGTCAGGGTTTAGTACGGCGCTCAAAGAGTATGGAGTTCAAGAGTGAAAATTGACGATCTAAAACTGTTCACCAAAGTCGTCCAACTTGGCAGCTTTACAGCGGCAGCAAATGCTTTGGATTTGCCACGAGCAAATGTTAGCCGACGCATTGGAGAACTGGAACGTTACCTCGGAACGCAACTTTTTCACCGCACCACTCGCAGCCTTTCGCTGACAAACAAAGGCGATGCCTACTACCAAGATCTGCAAAAAGTGCTCACCTTGCTTGATTCGGCAAACCAGCAAGCCAGTAACGAAAGCATCGAAGTCAGAGGCAAAATCAAACTTGGCCTTCTGCCAGAAACCTATGAACCTCTTCAACCCATTTTGTTTGAATTTCAGGATCAATATCCGCAGGTTGAGCTCGACATTCGCAATATCAACAATGGCTTTATTGATATGTTTCAGCAGGGGTTGGACATCGCGCTGCACGGCGGCATGCTGTTTGATTCAGACATTGTCGCCAGAAAGATCTTAACGCTAGACCGATGTGTCGTTGCCTCACCGAACTATCTTCAAACTCACGGCACGCCCGCTACATTAGAAGAGTTGAGCGATCATCAGTGCATTTGTTTTCGTTGGCCAAATGGCAATGTCGACAACCTTTGGCACTTTCAGGAACAAAACGTAGCGCTCAAACCGAAACTCATTTCCAACAACATCGGCTTTATCAAAAGCTCCACAGTGCTAGACCGCGGCATCAGTTATATCCCAAAACTGTTGGTAAAAAATGAGCTCGAATCCGGTGCATTGGTGCAAGTATTGTCTCAATATGCCGTCACAGAAGAAACGGGGTGGTTGCTCTACCCTAAGCCGAAAACGCTGAACCAAGCTAGCCGGTTACTTATTGAACATTTGTGCAATAAAATTCCAAAACTTTTGTAGTTTACATTTATTGTCATAAAATTCGTGACATTGAATCATGCACACGCATGATTATCTGAACATCTGTGAATTATAAGATGGCGCCGAAATTATGGAGCCATCTTATGAATCATCAAATTAAAACCGCCGCGCTGAGCACTATCGCTCTCTCTCTACTCGGCTGTAATCAAGCTCAACCTCAGGTTGAGGAACCAAGCGCATCCAGACCCGTTCAAGTAATTGAAGTCAACGAAAGGAATGAAGAACTCAACAAATCATTCAGCGGGATCGTAAAAGCAAAAGAAACCGCGTCACTCTCTTTTCGTGTACCTGGCACCGTGGAAAGCGTGTTCGTAAATAAAGGCAGCGTGGTAGAAAAAGGCCAAGTCATTGCCACGCTGGACAAGCACGATTACCAAGTCTCACTAGAAGAATTACAAGCGCGCATGTTAGAAGCGCAATCAGCACACAAACTCGCGAAAGCCGAGTTAAAGCGCGTAAAACAAGCAACTTCTGATGATGCCATTGCCAGCGTAAACTTAGATCGAGCCATCAGCAGCTACGAACGTAGCGTCTCTGCCGTCAAAGTGGTTGAGAAAAACATCCAACGTGCAAAAGATGCCCTACGTTACACCACTCTACGTGCACCATTCCCTGGCATTGTTGCCGACGTTTCTATTGATCCACATGAGCAAACCTTGCCGGGCGGCAGTGTTGTGTCAATTCAGCAAGAAGGCAGCTGGGAAGTCGACATCGACGTGCCGGAAAATATGATTGCGCAATTCGCACTAGGTCAGCCAGCATCGTTGACTTGGTATGATTCGGAGCAATCCTACCGAGCAACCGTGGCAGAAATCGCGCCGAAGAAGCACCTGCTCAAACAAACCTATACCGTCACGCTAGACATCGATTCGATTTCCAGTGCGCTATTCAACGGTAAAGCAGTCACGGTTAATACCGCGCTCAACACCAGTCACTCAAGCCATTGCTTTCCTTACTCTGCAATTTTGGGTGAGAAACAAACTCTACACGTGAATGTGGTTCGTGATGCGGTTATTCATTCAGAGCCGGTCAACCTTGACTCTATCGACGCATACCAAGCGTGTGTGACCGGAAGTTTTGAGCAAGGCGATTATGTGGTGATCAGCGGTAGCCATTATCTGAGCGAGGGCGATGCCGCCCCAAACCTGACCATCAAGACGTTGTAGGTGCGAATCCATGATCAATTTAGCTGAATTCGCGATTCGCCAACGTAAGTTCGTTCTGTTCTTTATCGTATTGAGCGTGATCGCTGGCATCTATTCTTACTTCGACTTAGGCAAGTTGGAAGACCCGAGCTTTACGGTAAAAACTGCGGTAGTCGTGACCCTTTATCCGGGTGCATCTGCCGAAGAAGTCGAGCACCAAGTCACCGATACCGTGGAAACCAAGTTGCAGGAAATGGCAGAGTTGGATCGCTTGCGCTCATTGTCTCGCCCAGGTTTGTCTATGGTCTTTGTTGACCTCAAAGAGAGCCTTAACTCCAAAGCACTTCCGCAGGAATGGGACTTATTGAGACGCAAAGTGGACGATGTAAAACTGCAGCTACCTTCCAGCGCGCAGATCAGCGTAGTACAAGACGAGTTCTCTGAAGTCTACGGTATGCTTTTCTCTATCCACAGCACAGATGCTGCGCCAGAAGAGTTGCGTCGCTACGCCGAAGAGCTGCAACGCCAAATCAAAGCCGTCGACGGCATCAAAAAGATCGAGCTACACGGCGTTCAACCTCGCGTTGTACATATCGATATGCCAGACGAGCGCTTGGCTCAATATGGTTTGTCGATCGCACAAGTTTGGAACCAACTGAGCACACAAAACAGCACGTTCGAAGCGGGAAAATTCGATGCAGGTACAGAGCGTATTCGTATTGCGCAAACCAGTGAGTTTCAGTCTCTAGAAGACATCCGCAATTTAATCATCAATGGTGGCACCGGAAAGTTTGGCTCGGGGTTGATTCGTCTTGGTGACATCGCCGACATCACCATGGATTATCAAACACCAGCATTGGCAGAAAACCGCTACAACGGAGAGCCCGCTGTCACCTTGGCGGTGAGCCCAGTTCAAGGCATTAACGTGGTGTCACTTGGCGATACGATTCAAGACATCATCGCTAACTACCAAGCAACACTGCCGCTGGGTGTCGACATCTCGACCGTTGCTTATCAACCTGAAGAAGTACAAAAGTCTATCGACGACTTTGTTGGCAACCTGCTTGAAAGTGTAGCGATTGTTTTTGTGGTGTTGTTGGTTTTCATGGGCTTTAAGAGTGCAACCATCGTTGGCGCAAGCTTGCTCCTGACTATTTTGCTCACGCTTGTATACATGAACATCGCCAGCATCGATTTGCACCGTGTCTCGCTAGGTACGTTTATCCTCGCACTGGGCATGTTGGTGGATAACGCCATTGTGATCACCGATATGATGATCGCCAAGCTCAACAAAGGTATCGAGCGAACTCGCGCCGCGATTGATTCCGTCAAAGAAACCGCTGTGCCACTTTTAGGCGCAACTGTCATCGCGATTATGGGCGCAAGCCCAGTGTTGTTCTCCAAAACCGACTCCGCCGAGTTTGCGAGCTCTGTGTTCTACATTGTGGCATCGTCACTGTTGCTTTCATGGATCGTCGCGATGACGTTTACGGTATTAATGGCGTGGATGTTCATCAAGCCAAAAGCTAACAGCGAAGAGACCAAACCGAGCCGTTATAAACAGTTGGTATTCTGGACGGTGGACAACCCGCGTAAAGCGTTAGCCGCTTTGGTTCCGTTGATTTTAGTCACTGCCGTGGCAATCCCGTATGTGGCCGTGAACTTTATTCCTCAGTCGGATCGCTCAATTGTATTTCTCGATTATTGGCTACCCAATGGTGCCAAGATTGAACAAACCTCGGCAGACATGAGCAAAGTTGAAGAATGGTTGGTCGCACAACCAGAAGTGGAAAGCATCTCTAGCTATGTCGGCACCAGTGCACCGCGCTTCTCGGTAACGGTAGAACCTGAGCCGCTCGACCCTGCCTACGGCCAGATTCTGATCAACACTAAAGACTACGAGAGCATCAGTCACTTGGTGACGCGTGGTGATGATTGGCTGAAAGAGGCGTTTCCGGATGCCGAACCTCGCTTTCGAGCGCTGAAGCTGGCAACCAAAGATAAGTTCGCGGTTGAGGTGCGTTTTTCTGGTCCGGATGAAACCGTATTACATCAACTAGCGGCAGAAGCGAAAACGATTTTTGCTTCAAACCCTGATGCAAAATACATTCGCGATGATTGGCGCCAAGAAAGCAAAGTGCTCAAGCCGATTCTAAACCAAGACAAAATGCGTCAAGCAGGCATTAACCGCGCCGATGTCGCTTTCGCGCTAAAACGTGCATCAGACGGCATGCCGCTCGGACAAATGAACCTGAATGATGAGTTGATTCCAATTCAGTTACGTGGCACATCGCAAAACATGGCGTCACTAGAAACGCTACCTGTGCGCTCGCTACTTGGCTTTAACAGCGTTCCGCTTGGTCAAGTGGTGGATGGATTCGAACTGGTCACCGAAGAGAGCATGATTTGGCGACGCGACCGCGTGAAAACCATCACGGTTCAAGCGGGTGTGAGCCGAGACTCCACACCAGCGAACGTTAGAAATGCCATTAAAGATCAGGTTGAATCTATCCAACTTCCGGCGGGTTATAGCATGGAATGGGGCGGCGAATATTACGATGAAGACAAAGCGGTCACCGACATCATGAAGCAGCAACCAAAAGCAATGCTGATCATGGTGATCATCCTAGTCGCGATGTTCAACGGCTTTAAGCAGCCAATCATCATCCTCGCAACGCTACCACTGGCGGCATCAGGTGCCGTGTTTGCTCTGCTGGGATTCGATAAACCATTTGGCTTTATGGCGCTGATCGGAGCCATCACGCTGACCGGGATGATCATCAAGAATGGCATCGTACTAATGGATCAAATTGAGCTCGAACGCGCAAATGGCATGAGCTTGTCTGACGCCATCAAAGAAGCCACGGTCAACCGTACTATGGCTATTTCTATGGGTGCGTTAACGACCGCGCTCGGCATGATCCCGCTGCTGTCAGATCTGCTGTTTGACCAAATGGCGGCAACCATCATCGGAGGCTTGGCGGCCGCAACCATATTGTCACTGTTTGTCATGCCTGCGCTGTATCGCCTTGCTTATAAAGAAAAAGCACCGTCCACACAAACCAACGCTGAGCTAGAGGAGGCGTCATCGTGAAAAAATTCATTCTAACGCCTGTCGTTCTAGCCCTAAGTTTAGCAGGTTGTGCAGTGGGCCCCGACTACCAAGCACCGACCACCAGCATGGCAGAAACCTACTTGAACGCCGAAAATGCAGGCTTGAGTACCGATTCACAACACATTGAGTTTTGGTGGACTAAGTTTCACGATCCGGTGTTGAATCAAATGGTTCAAGACATGCAGAGCCAAAACATTCCGCTGAAAGTGGCGGCCGAGCGGGTGAAAATGGCCAACAACTATAAAACAATGGTGGAGTCATTCAAAGTGCCAACGATTAATCTCGGTGCGGGTTACATGAACTATCAGTTCAGTAAAAATGACTCTTCACTCGGTCCAATATTGAACCCTCTCAGTGATTCCGTGTCGGGTCTGCCACCTCAAATTGGTAACGTCACCCTAATGGATAATCAGCACGATGGCGTATTTGCAGGCGCGAGTATCGCTTGGGAGGCTGAGCTGTTTGGGCGTATTGACCGCCAAGCAAACGCGGCACAAATTCGTCTCGAACAAGCTCAGATTTATCAAAGCGGCTTGAACACGGTGATCACGGCGGATTTGATTCACAACTACTTGCAATACCTAGGCGCAAGCGAGCGCCTTGAGTTAGCAAAGTCGAACTTAGAAGATCAACGACGCACACTCGACCTCGTCGGAAAAGTCGTGCGCAGCGGCTACGGTTCTGATCTCGATTTAGCCCAAGCAAAGGCCACGCTTGCGGCGATGGAATCGCTCGTTCCGCAGTTAGAGATTGCACAACAAGCGCACAAACATCGTTTAGCGGTGCTGCTTGGCGAGCCGCTAGCGCAAGTCGAAATCCGTCTGTCTAAGCAACATAGTGTACCTGTCATGCAAGACATGGTGCCGGTCGGTTTACCTTCCGATCTGTTGAAGCGTCGTACCGATATTCGCTTAGCCGAGCGCGAAATGGCCGCGCTCAATGAAGAGTTAGCAGCAAGCGTTGCTGATCAATATCCGAAGTTCTTTTTGACGGGCTCTCCGGGGTTGTCGGCGTCAAGCTTTGACGATCTCTTCAGTAGCGATTCTTTCGGTTGGATGGGCGCGGCTGGCGTAAGCTGGAACTTGTTCGATGGGGGGCGTGGCAAGGCGATTGAAGCCATCAACCAAGCGCGTTTTGATTCGGCGACATTGTCTTATCAACATACGGTAGAGGCGGCTTTGGCGGAAACCGAATCCACGCTGTTTACTTATGGCCGCAGCCAAGAAAATCAGCGCCGAATCGATGAGGCATTGAAAGCCACCAATAACGCCGTCAACAAAGCTAAGTCACTGTACCGCGCCGGCTTGATTGATCATTTGTCGGTTTTGGATGCGCAACGTCAGCAACGCATGATGCAAGATCAGCGAGTCGCGGCAAAGTTACAAACCGCACACGCTACGATTGCGCTCTACAAATCGCTTGGTGGTGATTGGACGCTACAACCAGAAGCACAACCCGACACGAATGCCAAAGGTTAGGTTTCTTACAAGCCTCACACCTTTGCGTCATAACGGATGCCGTTAAATCGGTTAAAAAGAGGCCACTTGGATGGCCTCTTAGTTTGTGAGGCAAATATTTCTACCACCTATACCCTCTCTAGGTTGTATAATGCATGCTCTGAAATATTTTGTTACGTTACCTCGGTAACACCTGAGATTACAACATGAACAACAGCAGATGGGTCGGCTTTATAGGCGGCACGATTGTCTTACTTAGTACCTTTATCCTCTTCGGATCTTCCGTCCACGCTGCTTGGTACCGAATCCCTGCGGAGGCCATTCATGGTATCGCCTTCACTCTGGCTTTTGGTTTAGGGTTAAACAGCCTACTGGCGTACGCGACGGCAATGCTTACTCTCGCAGCGCTATTCTACATAGGTTTTGTTGTTGGCTACCGTATTCATCAGAAACTTAAATAACCTTCTGTCTCAACCTGAGCTTAATAACTGATACTTGATAACTAAAAAGGGAGCAAAGGCCCCCTTCTCAGATATCAGCATATAGATGCTCTATGCCCGTTTTAATCATTAAGGTGGTATACCCTCAACGACTGCTGCATGCCGAAAACATCATCACCTAAATACTCAACCGTCATTGGAACGTTGGTCAGCAGAGTAAAACTGGAGTCACTGAACCTTCCATCAACATCACTTTCCAAATGAACAAAAAACGCAGGCTTGTCAGCAATCAATGTAATTTGGCTTCCTTCAATAGAGACATCAATATTGGCTTTTGCCATAGGCAAAGTTTTCAGCTCATGAGTGCAAAACCATGTGTTGCTTATTCTGTCTTCACCGATTTGCGCTTCAACATAGAAGAAGCCTGACGTAAGCTCATCCTTCTCAACCGATTCATCCAATTGCCACAAAATCGTATTGCTGTCTGCTATGACCGTTTGTTCTAAGCTCCAACATTGCTTTTCTTCCCCTTGCCAATCTACCCACTTGAGCAGTGCGTTGACGCTTGCGGGCTCTTTGGCATCATTGAGCAAATGCAGGCTCAACTTGCCTGTATGCTCGGAAAATACCAAATACTGCGGCGCAAAAAAGCGTTTTGCATGGTAGTGCAACTGCTTCCAACGACCACTGTATTCCAAGCTAGACCAAGAACTGACAGGCCAGTTGTCGTTGAGTTGCCAATACAGCATGCCGCGACAAACTGGAGAAATGGCACGCCAATGATCGCACGCAGTTTTGATCGCGATTGCCTGCTGAACTTGGCTTAAATACAGCATGTTCTCGAATCCAGAGGGAAAACGGAAATAACGCGTGAACATCTCTGTGATGATACTGTTACCACGAGGATTCTTCTGATGTTGTTCAAAGGTTAGGGACGTGATATTCCAATCTTGCTCCGGGACAAACTGCTTAACTTCTGCAAAAGATGGCCAAGATTGAAAACCAAACTCAGAGCAAAAACGAGGATTCACGTCAAGGTAGGCATTGAATGATTTTCCTGAATGCCAAACGTCCCAAAAGTGCATATCACCTTTACTATCATCATGCCACGCGTCACCGAAATCCAGTTCACCATTACACGGGGAACTTGGCCAGAAACGACGAGCGCTATCGTGCTCAGTAATCACCTGCTCAATCATGCGGTTGAGGCGATCGTAGTTAACCGTGTATTTGACTTTATTGTGCTTAGATTCTTCGTACCAACCAATAGCTCCAATCACTTCATTATCACCACACCAAAGTGCTATTGATGGGTGCTCCTTAAGCCTCGGAATTTGGTATCGAAGCTCATCTTCGACCTCTTTTAAGAAGTCATTATCAGATGGGTACAGTGAACATGCGAACATCATGTCTTGCCACACTAACAAGCCGAGCTCATCACACAGATTGTAAAAGCTCTCGCTCTCGTACTGACCTCCACCCCACACACGTATCATATTCATGTTAGCATCAACCGCACTTTGCAAAAGGTTGCGATAACGTGTTTCGCATTCTCGCCCCGGCATTGCGTCAACAGGGATCCAGTTGGCACCTTTGGCATTAATTGGTACGCCATTAACGATAAACTCCATCGCAGAGCCATGTTCATCAGCTTGGTTATTTAGGGTTAACTGACGCAAACCAACGTTGCGCGTTAACTTTTGCTCTCTGCAAGAAATGGTAATGGGGTAAAGATAAGCTTCGCCATAACCTGATGGCCACCAGCGTTGAGGCTCCGAAATGTGGAACTGGCAGTGATAGTGGCCACTTCCTTTTGTTTGAATACATTGACGCTCACCATTAAATTCAACAATCAGTTCATGGCGTTGACTGTCCGTTTCCACTTCAACTACTACATCAAGAAACACACTCTCATCGGCTTGCCATTGCTGCTCTGTCGAGAAGCCTTTGAGCCAAAGCTCATTCACAATGTCGATTTGAATGGGGTCGTAAATACCCGATACCATCAAGCAAATGCCCCAGTCCCATCCGGAATGACATTGGGTTTTTCGGATCAAATTCATGTGTGGAATTTGGTTGTTGCCCATTGCCGATGGAATAGGAAATGGTAGTTTTTTTGCTCTTGCGATACCTTCTAAATCCACCCGAGAAAACTCAACCTGAATCGTGTTAGTACCTTGCTTTAAATGCGGTTTAATATCCACACGTTGCTGGGTAAACATGTTGCTGCAAGTTAGTGCTAACTCACCATTAACATAGAAAGTTGCCAAGGTATCGACACGAGTTAGCGTCATCCAAACTTGCTTGGCAGACAACGTAAACGCGTCGACTTCAAACTCACGCGAGATATGCCACTCACACTCTTCAATCCAACGAACTTTGTTTTCATTATCGGCAAAATAAGGATCCGGAATGCGCTCTGCTTGTAAAAGCGCCGAAATATTATCGCCCGGAATAGACATTGGAATTTCAATATCGGGACGCTGTGGCGAGGTAAGTAACCACTGTCCATTAAGTTCGAAGTGAGCCATTGAGTAAACCTCAGTTTGGAGAAGAAACATGTTTGCTCAATGTAATCCTGAGTAATCCATGCAAAAACAAGGGAAATGTTATTTACATACGAAATGCGGTGCACTTCACGTAAAAACACTTTCCTTTGATCTCTACCCAAAAATCAGCAACTTGGCTAACCTGTTAAAAATTAATCGAAATCTAAGGTTATATTTGCAACTTCGACATGTTAACATCATCGGCTTTTTGAACATCCTCACACTTTTCGTCGAAACGATGTGAGGGGAAATGCACGGCTTCATAGCCCTAAAAAGCGAAGTAATTATGTCAAATATGACGAATGCCGCCTCCCACACAGCGCCTATTCAGGATGCTGACTATTCTGCTATTCATCCCCCATCTCTGCTCAAGCGCCTCGAACTCACCAATCCTGTCTTTTGGTTAAGTGGTAGCTTCCTCACTCTATTCGTTTTACTTGCCCTAACGAATACCGACTCTCTAACCGCAATGGTTAACACCGGCTTCGGCTTTGCTACTAAATATTTCGGAGCTTACTGGCAAGTACTGCTTCTTCTGAATTTCCTTATTGGTTTGGCTCTTGCGTTTGGTCGCACTGGTTATGTGCGTCTAGGTGGTCTAGCGAAACCTGATATTGATAACTTTAAGTGGTTGTCAATTGTACTCTGTACCCTACTTGCAGGTGGTGGTGTGTTCTGGGCCGCTGCTGAGCCTATCGCGCACTTTGTGACTGCCCCACCTTTATACGGTGAAGCTTCACCGAAAACTGCCGCAATCAATGCTCTATCTCAGTCTTTTATGCACTGGGGCTTCTTAGCTTGGGCGATCCTTGGTGGTTTATCTTCCATTGTCTTAATGCACTTGCATTACGATAAAGGCCTGCCTCTTAAGCCGCGTACTCTGCTTTACCCTGTGTTTGGCGATAAAGCCATTAAAGGCTGGATTGGTGATGTTGCTGACGCATGTAGCATTATTGCCGTAGCAGCAGGAACAATCGGCCCTATCGGCTTCTTAGGTTTACAAATTAGCTACGCGCTAAACTCATTGTTTGGCCTGCCAGATACGTTCGTAACGCAAAGCATGGTTATCATGGCAGCGATCCTGATGTATACCCTTTCCGCACTAAGCGGTTTGAGCAAAGGTATTCAAATCGTCAGTCGTTACAACATTATTTTGTCTGTGCTGTTAATTGGTTACATCCTGTTCTTTGGACCGACAAGCTTTATTGTTGATGGCTACGTACAAGGCGTTGGTCGCATGGTAGATAACTTCTTCCCAATGGCGCTTTACCGTGGTGATACGGGCTGGCTAAGCTGGTGGACAGTATTCTTCTGGGGTTGGTTTATAGGTTATGGCCCAATGATGGCGATCTTTATTGCTCGTATCTCTCGTGGTCGTACAATTCGCCAATTGATCATGTCTATTAGCATCGCAGCACCGCTGATTACTTGCTTCTGGTTTAGTATCGTTGGCGGCAGTGGCCTTGCGTTTGAGCTTGATAACCCTGGCTTGATTTCATCTGCGTTTGAAGGCTTTAACTTGCCTGCAGCACTGCTAGCGATTACGGGTGAATTACCTTACCCAATGATCATTTCGGTTCTGTTCCTGATCTTAACGACAACATTTATCGTGACGACGGGTGACTCAATGACTTACACAATCAGTGTAGTAATGACGGGCTCAACAGAACCAAACGCAGTGATTCGCTCATTCTGGGGTTTGATGATGGGTATTGTCGCTATTGCGCTTATCTCAATGGGCTCTGGTGGTATTTCTGCATTGCAGTCTTTCATTGTGATTACCGCCGTGCCTGTGTCTTTCATTTTGCTGCCAAGCATTTGGAAAGCACCTGGCATCGCAAGTAAAATGGCGAAAGAGCAAGGCCTCGTTTAAACCGCCTCTCTAACCAATATACGAAAAAGAGCCCTTCATTGGGCTCTTTTTAATTCTGCGCTTTATCCTACGCTATCAATGCGAATCATCACTGCATCTGGACGCCAATACTCGAATTCGCAGTCCATTAAATGCCCATCTTGTTTGTAGTTTACTCGACGAATTTTCAGGACGGGTTGTCCTTCAGCTAGGTTCAACGCCTTAGCGACATGAGCAGGCGCTGACGTTGGAATCACATCAAAACGAGAGCGCTTTGTCTCGTAGCCATACTTCTCACGATAAATACCTGTCAGTGAAATGGTGAGGTTCTCGGACAATATACCTTCAAACAGTGCTGCTTTGAGTATATTTTCAACAAACAATACCGCTCGCCCATCAATAAAACGTAACCGTTCAATCACATAAATTGGGGTAATTCGCTCAACCTCTAACGATTTTGCATATTCACCTGCAGCCATTTCACTTCTTACGTTGAGTAATTTGGTTTCCGCAATACGATGCTGCTCTCGAATCATTTGATGGAAGTGAGAACGAGACAACGGGTTGTAACAGATACGCTCCGGAGATACATACCAACCCCGGCGCTCTTCTCGATAAATAAGACCTTCAGTTTCCAAAGACACCAACGCATCTTTGATAGTGATTCGAGTCGTAGAGAACAGCTCACTGAGCTCTCTTTCTGATGGCAATTTTTGTCCTTCCGACATGATGCCGGAAAGAATCTGCTGCTTTAAGCTGCTTCTAATTTTTCCTAATTGGGTACCAAATTGGCTGGTGCCTGTCGCTCTCATTCTGATCTAGTCCAACGATAATTTGATGAACAACATAAGGCGTGTACGTAACAAAAATATGACATTAATCAACAGAACACATGCGTATGAAATATAAGTGCCATAGAAATTCATAAAAACTGTCAAATTACTTGCGCTAAATCGTCACATTCCATCCATAGCATACAAAGCGAACTTACTGACCTAGTCCAGAAGGATGGAGACAATGAAAACTTTGCTAAGTCGTTCAATTACCGCACCAGCGGCAATCATCGCGGTAACGCTTGCAGCACCAACAGTAGCGAAAGAAGCCGATATTGAGTCATTGGTTACCGCAGCACAAAAAGAAGGGGCGGTTTACAGTGTAGGTATGCCCGATAGTTGGGCGAACTGGAAAGACACTTGGGCTGATTTAAAGTCAAACTACAACCTTAAGCACCAAGACACGGATATGAGCTCGGCTCAAGAAATCGCAAAATTCGAAGCTGAGAAGAAAAAGGCGACCGCAGACATTGGTGACGTAGGCTTTGCCTTCGCACGTGTAGCGGTTAAAAAAGGCGTCACTCAGCCATACAAACCAACAACTTGGAATGACATTCCAGATTGGGCAAAAGACGAAGATGGTCATTGGGCACTTGCTTACACTGGCACTATTTCTTTTATCTCCAACAATAACCTCGTAAAAGACGCGCCAAAAACGTGGGATGACCTATTAAAAGGCGACTACAAAGTGACCGTAGGTGACGTCGGCGTAGCAGCACAGGCAAACAACGCGGTTCTCGCCGCAGCGTTCGCCAACGGTGGGGACGAATCCAACCTCAAGCCTGCGCTCAAGTTCTTTTCTGAACTCGCGAAGCAAGGTCGTCTTTCATTTACTGATCCGAACATCGCCAACCTAGAAAAAGGCGAAGTGGAAGTGGCGATCATGTGGGACTTCAATGCGTTGAACTATCGCGACAAAATTGACCGCGATCGCTTTACAGTGAGCATTCCTCAAGATGGCTCTGTGATTTCTGGTTATACAACCATAATCAATAAATATGCGAAGAACCCTAATGCAGCAAAACTTGCTCGTGAGTACATCTTCAGCGATCAAGGGCAAATCAACTTAGCAGAAGGTTATGCGCGTCCAATCCGCACCAACATCACACTGCCTCAAGCAGTGCAAGACAAGCTAATTGCTAACGACCAATACAGCAATGTTCACCCAGTGACTGACTTCTCAGCTTGGGAAAAGTCCGCGCGTAAGCTGCCACGTCAATGGCAAGAAAGTGTCTTAATCCACCAGCAATAAGAGTAAGTCGTTATGAGCAATAAGGTCATCCTTGTTGTTCTAGATGGACTGAACTATCAGGTAGCCCGTGATTGTATGGGCTACCTCAATGGTCTTCTAGAACAAAGTCGTTCCCAACAAGAAACTCGCGCAACGCTTTATCCTGTGCAATGTGAGCTGCCCTCTATGTCTCGCCCACTTTATGAGTGCATTTTAACGGGCGTTCGCCCTGTAGAAAGCGGCATCGTAAACAACAATATCGTTCGTCTATCCAAACACGATTCCATTTTCAGTTTGGCAAAAGCCCAAGGCAAAGTTACCGCTGCGGCTACCTACCACTGGGTAAGTGAGCTTTATAATCGCGCGCCATTTGAACCTGTTCGCGATCGTTTCACGCATGATGAAACCCTGAATATCCAGCACGGCTGCTTTTACCATTGGGATCATTATCCTGATGAAGCCTTGTTCCTGGACGCAGAGTATTTACGTCGAAACTATCAACCTGATTTCTTACTGATCCACCCGATGAATATCGACGATACAGGACATAAGTTTGGCCTAGACTCTCGCCAATACCGCAATTGTGCGCGAGGTGCAGACATTATTCTTTCCAACTACATCGAACAATGGCTTGCTGATGGGTATCAAATCATTGTGACCAGCGATCATGGCATGAACAACGATCTTTCTCACGGTGGGATTTTACCTGAAGAGCGAGAAGTTCCTCTGTTTGTCATTGGCGATAAGTTTACCCATCAGGATTGTCATATTAAGCAAACTGATATTTGTGGCACCGTTTGTCAATTGCTAAACCTTGACCACACGAAGCCATACACTCAGGAATTGTTAGCACTATGAGCAGTTCTGTCCTCTCCCCAAGCTCTAGCGAATCTCGCTCAAATTTGGCAAGTACTTGGTTAAAGCGCTTTAAGCCAGCCATTTGGTTAGTGCCTTTCGCGCTGTTTTTCTACCTATTTCAACTCGCACCGATGATTTGGGTACTGTTAAACAGCTTTATCTACGATGGCGAGTTTGCCTTAGATAACTACATTGAAGTGCTCGACTCTGCCTTTATGATGCAGGCGTTTGGCAATAGCTTGTGGTTAGCGGTGTGGTCGAGCATTTTTGGCTTAGCCATTGCGACTTTGTTGGTCTCTTCTCTACGCAGAGTCGATTCTAAAGTCCGCGACGGTGTGATTGCGTTTACGAACATGAGCAGCAACTTTGCAGGCGTACCTCTGTCATTCGCTTTTATTATTATTTTGGGCACCAATGGGGCGATTACCCTTTTGCTCAAGCAGTATGGCTTACTCGGTGATTTCGACCTTTATGGTAAATGGGGCCTGCTGGCCATTTACATCTACTTCCAAATCCCGCTGGCGGTGTTGTTGATCTACCCTGCGTTCGACGCGTTGAGTGATGATTGGCAAGCAGCTGCTGCGCTACTAGGAGCCAAAACATCGCAGTATTGGGCGAAAATCGCGCTGCCAGTGCTCTCACCAGCCTTATTCGGTACCTTTATTATCTTAATAGCCAACGCAATCGGCGCATATGCGAGTGTTTATGCGTTGACCTCCGGTAACTATAACGTCATCACAATTCGAATTGCGAGTCTGGTATCGGGAGACCTGTTCCTTGAACCTAATCTCGCCGCTGCAATTTCGGTGATTCTAATGGCGTTACTTGCCTTTATCACAGTGATTAACCAATGGCTCATTTCGAAAAGCTATGCAGGTAGGAGGTAGTCATGCACAACGTTAATACTCGATTCCATAAAACGGTGGTTTATTCCATTGTTGGGATCATGCTCATCCCGATTTTAGCGACCTTTGTCTATTCGCTTTCATCACGCTGGGGCGCCACGGTGCTTCCGGATGGTTTCACTTTTGATTGGTACGTTAAATTGCTGACCGACCCACGTTTTTTGCAAGCGTTTGGGCGTTCGTTGTTTATTTGTATTGCTTCGCTAACCCTCAGTGTGCTTCTGGTTCTGCCAGCGATATTCGTGGTGTTTTACTACTTCCCGAAGCTCGATAAGCTCATGAACGTACTAATTTTGCTACCATTCGCTGTACCACCAGTCGTGTCGTCCGTCGGCTTGCTTCAACTTTATGCTGACAGTGAAATATCTCTTATCGGTACCCCTTGGATTTTAATAGGCACTTACTTCACCATCGCGTTACCGTTCATGTATCGTGCGATTTCCAATAGCTTCGAAGCAATTAACCTTAACGATTTAATGGACGCTGCACACTTGCTAGGGGCAAGCACAACCAAAGCGTTTTTGATGGTCATTTTACCTAACCTCAAAAAAGGACTGATGGCATCGCTTTTCCTTTCATTTTCATTTCTATTGGGAGAGTTTGTGTTCGCCAATATTTTAGTCGGCACACGTTATGAAACCCTGCAAATCTACTTGTATAACATGCGTCAGACGAGCGGCCACTTTACGTCTGCCTTAGTGATGACCTACTTCCTATTTATTTTTTTCCTGACTTGGTTGGCAAGTCGTTTTAGCCGAGGAGTCAAACAATGAGCTACGTCACTGCGAAAAATCTGACTAAACGTTTTGGTGATAACACCGTATTTGAGGACATTCACTTTAACATCGAGCAAGGTGAATTCATTACGCTTTTGGGCCCTAGCGGTTGTGGTAAATCGACGCTACTTCGCAGCCTTGCAGGGCTTAACCCTGTCGATGGCGGCGAGATTTGGGTAAACGGAGAAGATATCACGCATCAAGTCCCGCAAGAGCGTGGTATTGGGATGGTCTTTCAATCGTATGCGCTGTTTCCCAATATGACCGTTGAAGGCAACATTGCATTTGGCTTAAAAATGAAAAAGCTTGCGAATGATGATATTCGACGTGAAGTAGCTAAAGTCATCAAACTGGTGGATCTGGCAGGTAAAGAAAAACACTATCCACATCAACTTTCTGGCGGTCAGCGCCAGCGTGTCGCACTCGCCCGAGCGTTGGTGGTTAAACCTCGCATATTATTGCTTGATGAGCCACTTTCTGCGCTTGATGCCAAAATCCGCAAACATCTTCGTCAGCAAATCCGAGATATTCAGAAAGAGATGAATCTCACCACTATCTTCGTAACTCATGACCAAGAAGAGGCGATGATTATGTCTGATCGTATCTTCCTAATGAGTAAAGGGGAAATTGTTCAAGCAGGAACACCTGAAGAAATTTATACTCATCCTGCTAACGAGTTTGTGGCCGGTTTCATGGGGCACTACAACCTTGTAGAGGCCAATAAAGCCAAGCAACTCTTCAATATTGATACCGAATGGAAAGTAGCGATTCGCCCAGAGTCTATATATGTAAAAGAGCAAGGTCGTCAATATGATAGCCACATCTCAGCGCCACAAGTAGGTACGATCACCAACCACCAGCTTCTAGGTAATATTATTCGCTATCAAGTGAACGTTGAAGAGTGTGAGCTCACTGTTGACTTACTTAACCGCTCTTCAGAACGCTTACTAGCGAATGGCAGCCAACTAGAGCTACTCTTTAACCTAAACGAAATACAACCAGTGAGAGCCTAAACATGTCCAAACCTTTGTATGTTTTTGATATGGATGAAACCCTAATAAACGCTGACTGCGCAATGATTTGGAACGAGTTTATGGTTGAGAGAGGCATCGCGACTGATCCTTTATTTATTAAGGAAGATCAGCGTCTAATGGCCTTGTACTCTGAAGGCAAAATGGACATGGAAGATTACCTAGCGTTCTCCATGAAGCCACTAGAAAACATGCCGATTGAAGAAGTAAACGCCTTGGTTGAAGAATGTGTTGAAAGCCATATTCTGGCTAAACAGTTTCCTCAAGCCAAAACTCTGATTGAGCAACTGTCTCGTGATGGTATAGATATGGTTATCATCTCTGCCAGCGTCACTTTTTTGGTGGAAGCCGTTGGTCGCCGTCTTAATATTCCAACCGTACTCGGAATTGATTTAATTGAGAAAGACAACTGTTATACCGCTGAAATCGACGGTGTCCCTAGTTATCGTGAAGGTAAAGTCACGCGCTTAAAACAGTGGCTAGAAAATCAGCCTGAGCCTTATTCGGAAATCCATTTCTATACCGATTCAATCAACGATTTGCCTTTATGTGAATACGCAGATTACACCTACCTGGTAAATCCATGCTCACGCCTAAAAGAACACGCGAATCGATCAAATTGGACGCTATTACGTTGGAATTAGCCTTCGGTCTTTATAGCAATAAAGGGCAGCTAACTGCTGCTCTTTGGTTTTATGTTACGTACCTCATTATCAGGAAGCTCTTCATCTAATAACTCTGATATATTTATCGATGATACAATCATATTTTCAGCCTCCTGCGCATTTTCAAGGCATACTTTCATATAGCGATCAGTCCATCCATCATGATGGAACTCTATGCTCAGGTAACAATATTTATTAAATAAAAAGCAATAATGATTCTTAAATTTAGATAAACTTTTCTCAGACTCATATTTAATATAATTATTATGTAAGCTTATATTAGGGGGAGTTACCAATATATCTGAAACCCTAGTATTAATAAGTTCATTTCTTAACTCTTCATTACCTACAACCACCTCTTCGGTGTAATGCTTATATATAGATTTTGCTTTATACTTATTGTAACCTCTACCCGTTTTAGGATCATGCTCTTCGGCATTGTAAAAATCATTATATCGAAAGAAAATATCATCTCGTATATCATATAGTGATTTTTTAATATTTGAGCTCTTAACATATGGAATCAAGCTAAGCTTCATTGTTAACTGTCCATAATAATCGTATGTTCCAGGATATGGAATTATCGTGTGGTAAGGCCACTCTAAGCGCCCAACCAAAAAAAACTGATTATGGTAATCATTCCTAACATTACTTTCTAAGAAATCACGCGTAATCTCTGAGTCCTCTTCAGCTCTATGTGATTCGTACCCCCCTCCAGGCACGGTCAAATCACAAACGAGGCTCCCAAACCTATAGATTCTGTGGCTAGGTTTAGATAATTTCGCTCCTGATCGAAATTTTAATTTTAGAAGAGACATAATACTCATTAATGCTTACCAATTTTCGCATATTTACCTATCACCCTAGCCTTTTGCCGGGCACCAGACTCTCTCAGCTGTTTTTCATAAGTATTTAACCCAAGATAAGGTAATGAATGAGGGCTGCCACCTATGGTTTTGGACAAAAAACAAGCCCAAATAAAAACAGGACTCAAGCTCAAGTTCATTTTGGTTATGCTTGTTACACCATTTAACCCGATTACGTTAGGTACAAAGTCTGCAGGGTTAGCTCTAAGTGGCTGAACTTTCATACCTAAACGCTTTGCTTTCATTGATAAAATACCATAATTACCACCAGGGCTATGTACTGCCAATTCATGTCCATCTAATCTTAGTTCAGGCCTTAGACTTTTTACTTCCTCAATCGCAGAGCGAAATATAATAGCTCCTTGACTATGAACAGTCCATTTTACTCGACGACGCTCACTGTGTGTTTTAATAATTAAAGAAGCAAGTTGCTTCGCATTTCTACTTTTAAATATACGAGTTTGATCAAAGATACACTCTGCCAAATCAAAAACCCCTCCATCTGTAGGGTTATGAAACAAATTATACCTAACTATATTATCTTTCCTATATGCGACGTCAGTATGAACACCCATTAACTTTGATGCTGTATCATAATCGTTATTCATACCATTTATAGTAACGTGTTCACAGTTAATCTTCGGAATGATATTGGCACCTTTCCCATCCCAACTATTCAATGCAGACTGAATATCTTCATTAGTATTTTTATCTTCTGAGTAGCGGGATTTTGTTTCTTTTCTTACATCGTACAACATAGTTCTTTGTTTTTTTGACTCTAACTTTGAACCATGGAGCTTACTATCTAGCATAATCTCTTCAATGACTACAGAACCACTGTCAGATATACGATAAAGAATTAAAAAATGATAAGCTCTAAAAGGGTCAATATTCCTTGCCAAACGCCAAAAAGGATTTCTGCTATGCTTAGTTAGACTCGCCCTTTTAGGATTATCTATAATTTTATAAATGTCTTTTATCACATTCTTGCGATCAAAGTCTGTCATTGCTTGAATAACTAAAATCGCCTGCCTTGTAATCTTAACATCTCTCTTATCTAATATTCTAGGATCAATATCGAACTGACCTAAAAAGTTGCTAAATCTATTCAATACAACAACATCTCTAGCATTACTCTCTGTTGGCTTTTGGTTAAGTATTTCCCAAGTCATATTAGGCTCCAAACTTAAAATAAGGCCAACATTACTCAATATATATTCTAATCTAAAGAGCAAATTTATTATTTTAGAGGAAAGCGGTAAAAGCATGTAACTTATTATTACCACAGTTACATAAAAGATAAAAAGACAATCTTATAATTTGCATCTCCATGTGAGCGACTTTCTCGTTCCAAGAAGTACAATGCAAAGTTCAAACTAACGAAAATCAAAGATACTTACACACCAGTAACAATCCTGCCTAACCTATGTCGGGTTGCTAAAAATCATGAATATTTAGCAGTGTGATATGACGAAATTTATATAACTAAAATGGATAAAGAAAGGAATATTTATATCTCTATATGTGTTCAAATTCGAAAGTCAAGCATTCCAGGAACAATAGAACAACATGTTCACAATCCATACTAACGATAATGAAAACATTGATTGAAGAATTAACATTTTAACAATCATTGCAACAATGTTAACTTTAGCTCCGTTGGTCGCGCTGGTGGTAAGCCTCTCACCAAGCCTATTGTCAGTTTTATATGGACGTTCGACCACCTCCAAAATGAATAGACACCCAATTTGGTGCCCTTTATTACGCCCGCAGAGGAAATTCTTTGTGGGCTTTTTTCTTCCAGCTTTATTGGTCTGGTAGTAAAAACAAAAAAGCCAGCCTTAAAAGGCTGGCAAGTAGAGCAACAAGGTCAGTGCTTACTGCTAACTAGCACTGAACTCGTATTGGATTCATTTTCGTCTGTTAGTCTCTTTATCGGCGGTTATGACTTGCTTGCTTTCTCTTTGTGGCACGTTACCTTTACTAACTGTTCTTGCTCATCTTTAATGTTTTTCACGATACGCTCATCGCGTGCGTGGATGGCATCCATATTCATTTGCTGAATATCTGCTACAGCTTCATGCTTCATTTCAGAAAAGTCCTGACGTAAATCTGAGCTCCACTCCTCTTTGTCTAAAGTGTTAGCAGCAGCGATTGGTGATGACATTACAACAATAAGACTTAGAGTAGATAGAAATACGCTTTTCATAATAAGCTCCTTGAGGATTAGCAGTTCGTTTTAGTTACAATTTATATATTGCACATACGGTGCCAACTTTTATTTTGTTATTTTTCAATAACTTAATCAGAATCATGTGTTCATCATTATCTCCATCTGGTAAATTTCGCTAACCAAGTGTTAAATTAACCAAGAAAATCAAACACGCAAAAGGTATTCATATAAAGAATGATTTATCAGGAGATTTTCTCGCTGTTCTTTCATCGAATAAATTACGTAACAACCCACTCTAGAACTGCTTTGAATCAAAATACAGAAATAAAAAAGCAGCCCGAAGGCTGCTCCTAATCGTTAACATCAAGCTTGTTAACTCTATATATTTACTTCAACGCTCGACGTCACTGGCGACTTTCTGAAACGATTGATAAAGCGATGAATAAACCTCTTAATCGATCTGAAAATATTTTTAATATCTTCAAGCATTAAATACAAACAAGGCACCAGCACTAAAGTCAGAACCGTTGCGTACAACACCGCAAAGCCCAAAGCGACAGCCATTGGTATGACAAAACGCGCCTGCAAGCTCGTTTCAAACATAATCGGCAATACACCCGCAAACGTCGTTATGGAGGTGAGCGTGATCGCTCGAAAGCGTGCACAGCCCGCCTCAACCACCGCTTGTTTGATGTTCATACCCTTTTCTCTCACTTGGTTTACGTAATCTGTCATAACTAGAGAGTCGTTGATAACCACGCCAGCAGCGGCGATCAAACCAAATGTCGACATCATACTGATATCCAAACCTAGCCAGAAGTGGCCCCAAATCGCCCCCGTCAGACTAAATGGAATGACTGACATTACAATCAAAGGTTGGGTATAACTTTTTAACGGTACGGCTAACAAGATGTAGACGATGATCATGCCTGCAATAAAGAACAGAATCTGTTCATTACGCTGCGCTGCTTGCTCTTCAATATCACCACCCAATTCCGTTTTCACACTCGGGAAGACTTGCTTCATGTCCGGTAAGATATTGTCGTCGATGACCTTCACGACTTCTTGAGGTTCAACCAATTCTTCGTCTATCGAACCATAGACATAAACGGTTTGATACCCGCCTTCACGTCGAATGCTACTCACGCCCGGCTGCTCGTTGATCTTCACCACATCACCCAGCATGACCTTCTTACCTGCTGGCGTGGTAATCACAGCGTAACGTAATGATGAAAATGCTTCACGTGTCAGTTGCGGGTAACGCACCATAACTTTGATTTCTTCACCATCACGAATAAGACGCTGTGCTTCACCACCGTAGAAGCTGCCACCCACTTGCTCTGCGATCATGGTGAGATCCAGTCCGAGATCGTACGCTACAGGCGCAAGAGAAAGGAGCACTTCTTTGCTTCCTGAATCAATAGAAGATGAAATATCGTATAACCCTTCTTCCTGCTGTAAACGCTCTATCAAGTAACGCCCAGCCTCGTTCAATTCATTAATATTAGAACCAAACAGCAAGTAACCAAACTCATCTCTGTCACCGCCACCCGCGCTCTGCTCGCGGATTTTGATGCTCTTCATTCCAGGAATAACTGGCATAGCTTCACGCCAACGTCGAGCAAGTTCAAATGTATTGAACGGGCGTAATTCCTCATCAACCAATGGCACCAAAACACGGCCTTCGGTACGGCTTCTGTTGTATGAAAGCACATCACGAATCATACCTTGACCATGTTCTGCGATGGTCTCTGATTCAATTTTTTGCATCACACGTTCGATGGTCTTAAGAGCACTGATTGTTTGCTCACTTGAAACGGTATCGTTCATTTCAATAGTGATCGCAGGATAATCAGTAGGCACTTTAGGGTTAGGGATCACCCGAACATAATTCGCGTTGACCAAAGCCGCACTGATCAGCAGTAAACCGCAAAACACAGCAAATACTGTCCAGCGCCAATGCGTACATGTCGTGACAAAGTTACGATAAGTGCCGTTTACAAAGCCAAAAAAGCGTTGGTTAAATCGGTCACGCCAGCCACCAGGTTTAACTGGCTTAAAGTGAGTATGTGCGAGGTGAGCAGGAAGGATTAACTTCGATTCAATCAAACTGAAGATCAAACAAAGAATCACAACGCCCGCAATACCATAGAAGAAAGCACTGTCAATACCGCTAGACAACAAGAAAGGGGCAAACACGGCAATTGTGGTTAAAACGCCAAAAGTAGCTGGCGTGGCAACACGTTTGACACCGCGAACCACATTTTCTACGCCACCGCCTTTTTCTTCAATTTCGCTGTAGGCGCTCTCTCCCATCACGATGGCGTCATCGACCACAATACCGAGCACCATAATGAAGGCAAAAAGAGATACGATGTTTACCGTGATCCCTAATGCAGGCATCATCATCACCGCGCCAAGAAAACATACTGGCAGCCCAATCATTACCCACATTGCCAAGCGAAAGCGCAAGAAAATGGTCAGCATGATCGCCACTAGAACTGCGCCTTGCAGCAAGTTTTTCAACATCATGTCGAGACGACCATTTAAATAATAGGTCGTATCCACTAAGACTTTGAGCTTAACGTCCTGCGGTAATGTCTTATTTTTTGCTTCGATATAATTACGAACAGACTCGGCAACAGGGATAATGTTCTGATCGCGAGTCGCTTCAACAGACATGTAGATCGCATTTTGCCCTGAGTATTCAAAGTAGCGCTCTTCTTCCGTAAAGCCATCTTTGATCGTGGCGATATCTTGCAGTAAAACCTTCGCACCATTTGCGCCAAGCTTTACAGGAATATTCCTAAACTCATCACCACGGTAGTACTGATTTTCAATCCTTACTGCGATCATCCCTGAGTTTGTTTTGACTTCGCCCGCAGAAAAATTGGCAGAATAACGACTGATCGCGCTGCTGATATCGCTCAACGTCAAGTCGTATTTACGAAGAACGAGTGGATCAACTTCAATCGCTATCTCTTCCTCTGGTGCACTCAAATACACCAACATGACATTTTTGAGTTGAAGTAATTCACCCTCGACTTGCTTAGCAATGGGTTTGAGCTCTTCAAGCGGTCGGTCCCCAACTAACCCCATTTCTATCACATCTTGACGCCACTCAACTTGGTAGACATTGATCGGTTCCATACCGGCAGGTAAGTTGGATAAAGTATCAATGCGTTGATTTACATCATCCAAGACACGCTTGATATCAGCATTAACGTCTACCTCGATAGAGACATACGCGCTACCTCTAGAGGCCGTTGAGACCGTTTTTTTAATCCCGGTGACATCTTTAATCGATTCCTCAACCTTAACGAGAATGCTTTCTTCAATTTCTTGAGGAGAAGCGCCAGGATAAGTCGCACGAACATCAATGTAGTTCACCTCAATGTTCGGAAACATCTGCCTTTGAATAAAGAGAAAACTAACCACACCCATGATGATGATGAACACCATCAAAAGGTTGGCAGCGACGGGGTTATTCGCAAAATAGGCAATTAAGCCCTTTTGTTTAGTATCTTCCATGACAAACTCCTACTTACTGTACGACGGTTTCGGAGTCGTCACTCTTTTTTGCGATTTGTACCGCCATGCCTTTTTGAGGGTACTCCGGCAAGGTAAGTACCAACTTATCACTTTGCTCTAAGCCTTCCCCCACAAGTAAAAATTCACCTTCTGCTCTCAAGACCGTTACCGTCCGAGGTTGAAGTTGATTCTCACCATTCACTACCCATACTGTGCGATTTTTGACTAATTCCTGTGGCAGGCGATAGATATGCTTTAGCTCCTTACCTGTGAAGCTCACTTCAACGTAGGAGCCAAATTTAATTGGAGGCTGCTGATTATCAATACCATATGGGTCCGCGATTTGAATGACCATGTTAATCATTCGGGTAGCGCTATCAATCATGCCTAAATCACGAACAACTCGACCTTCTCTAGTGGTAGAAAATACACCTTGCTGCGTTACTGTCGCAGTGAGCTCACCAATGGATTCGGGTAAAAATGCACTATCAAAACCGGCGATTGGTACGTGCACCTCCGCCACTTCAATGTTGTTTAGCGTGGCAACTCGAGAGCCAGATGTGACAAATTGACCAACACCAATATCACGCTCAACAACCAGCGCATCGTAAGGTGCAACGACTTTGCAATTTTCTAAATCTCTTTTTGCTCGTTTGAGTGCCGCTTGAGCCGACTTCACTTGCGCTTGCGCGCTCAAAACGTGAGGCTTACGTAAATACAGGTCTGTCACTTGCTTATCGCTCAGTCTCTTGGCCTGGCGTTTTGCCACTTCCGCTTTGGCTTGCTCCTCAATCAAGCTCGCACGTGCGCTAGCTAAATTGGCTTCGGCTTGCAAAACCGACGCTTCGTAGTTGTCACTTTCAATCGTGAACAGCACTTCTCCTCGTTTCACGATCCCACCCGTTACAAAATTAGGGTGCCAACTTATCACTTCACCACTGACTTGCGCGGAAAGGTGTGTTTTTTCAAAAGGGACTAACTCACCATGGCTGGTTATCACCACTTTATGATCGGTAGGAAAAAGAGAAGAAGCCTGAACGGTAGGCTCTGTAATGGCATCTTTGGTTGACTCCTTTTCCGGAGCTGTCGCGGCGATTGCGGCATATCCGGCATAAGATCCACCAACGACGACGAAAGGTAAAAGCCAACGTAATACGGGTTTTGCTAACATCGAAAATCCTTTTTTATTGTTGTTTTCATCACCATGCTTTTATTAAATCTTTGACTCCCTGTAAGCATGATGGTGAGGGAATTACATTTGAATAGACGTCAAAGCAGCGCGTACCTTGCTTTTTCGGTTGCTAACTACAGAGTTATTGCCAATTCAAAGTTAATAAAATTAACAAAAAATTAACCAACTTCGCAAGTTGCCCTGACTTAACTCTTCTTTTGAACAGCAAGGGACGTGCCAGGCATTTATTTATTAAAATTCAAATAGTTATTGTTACTCAACTATTTTAACCAGTGTGCTATTGGTCATAATCACCAGATATTAGTGATTATGACCAATTCAGACACAATCATAATTAAAATAAATGATTATCTGCGTTCAAAAAGGTGAACTTAATCCCGAGAACATGACAATTCATTGATTAATAGCCCGTTATCCAACCTTGTTGGATGCACGCTGCGGCAACTTAGGTCTATAATTTCTGATAAGTAACACTCTGTAAGACAAGGAAATGTACTTTGTTACATACACTCGCTAAGCTGCTCTTCCCTTCTTTATTCACAATTTTATCGGCATGTTCATCCGTGTCATTGAACGATCCCAGTGAAAAATCCACTAGCTTCCAACTTGGGTATCAAGGTGACTCTGTGCTTGCACAGTACTTTGAAGCTTACGGGAAAGACCCCAAGTCAATCACTGGCTTTTCCCCTTTAAATCAAGGACACGATGCCCTTCTTGCTCGCACCTCTCTAATCGAGTCCGCACAAAAAAGCCTTGATCTTCAATACTATATTTACCGTGGTGACGAAACGAGTCAGCTAATAACGTGGCGCTTGTATGAAGCGGCAAAGCGTGGAGTCCGAGTAAGGCTGTTGCTTGACGATATGCAAAAGCGAAACGATGACGTGATGGCTGCCCTCAATGCACATCCTAATATCGAAATCCGCTTATTCAATCCGCATCAGTATCGCGACTCCCGCTGGTTCGCACTTGCCAGTGACTTTGAACGTCTTAATCGCCGTATGCACAATAAATCTCTGATTGCAGACAGTGTTTCTGCCATTGTCGGGGGTAGGAATATCGGCAATGAGTACTTTTCTTTTGAATCACAAGTCGAATTTGGTGATTTTGATCTACTGCTCTATGGTGAGGCGGTACAACAAACTGCAGATCAGTTCGACCTCTATTGGAATAGCGCCTATGCGATACCAATGGAATGGATAACACCGGACTCACAGCAAATTACCGACCTAGCGATTCAAAAGCAGGTCGACAAACTCCAGCTAGAGGAAAAGTTCTCAACCGGCCGTTATGACTTCACTAAACTGGATATGTACCAAGCTCTCAAACAAGGCAATCTCAAGCTCTACTGGGGAGAAGCAAAAGTATGGTTTGACTTACCCGATAAAGTTGCGACCCGAGAGAGCCAACTTATTGATAATTTAACGGAGCTGGTTAAAAGTGTTGAACATTCATTTGTTCTTATCTCCCCCTATTTCGTCCCAACCGAAGTCGGCACACAAGCATTGAGTAACGCGGCCAAGCGAGGCGTTGATATCACGATTGTGACCAATAGTCTCGCCTCTAACGACGTGTTTGCCGTGCATGGTTGGTACGCAAAATATCGAACAGACCTACTCGAAGCTGGGGTCAAGCTATGGGAAGTAAAAGCAAGCGCAAAACTCAAAAGCAAGTGGAGCCTCACGGGGAGCAGCAGAGCAAGTTTACACGCAAAAGCAATGACGATTGATGACAAAACTCTGTTTGTTGGCTCGATGAACTGGGATCCACGTTCAGCCGCTTTGAATACCGAAATGGCCGTTGTTATCGAACAGCCAGAATATGTGCAAATGTTTCTAGAACAACTGCCGAATCAATTGTCGAATAACGCCTATGCCTTAACTCTACGCGACGGAGACATTGTCTGGACTGACATAAAAACAGGCAAAGAATATGATTCTGAACCAGAGGCCGGAGTATGGCGAAAAATGGGCGCTTGGTTCTCCGGCATATTGCCAATTGAAGAGCAGCTATAACAATTGCCAATGTTTCAAAACCTCCCCGATAAAGCAATACAAGAATCGACACTAGATTTGGGGAAGCACAATAAATACAAGGAAGTTCAATGTCAGCACAATGGAACGAGTACTATCAGAAAATTTTAAACCAACCTCACCGCCCAAACGTGGAAAATGCCGTAAACCTACTGAAACTCGAGAGCAAAGTCGCTCTTGATATTGGCTGCGGAATAGGTCGAGACAGTCATTTTCTCCTCGAACAGGGGTTTAACGTTCACGCATTTGATAGCCATGAAGATGCAGTAAAAACTTGTTTAACACGCTTTGAAGGCCACAAGCGTTTCTCAATTTCACAGTGCTGTTTTACTGAGTTTGACTATCCTCAATGCAGCCTGGTTATCGCGAATGCCAGTTTGTTCTTTTGCCCGGACGAAGGCTTTGAGCAAGTTTGGACCAAAATAGACAGTGCCTTACAACCTGGCGGTATCTTTTGCGGTGATTTCTTGGGAGTAAAAGACTCCTGGGTTGCATCAGAAATGCATCCGAACATTACCGCATTAACGAAAAAGGAAGTGGAAAGTTTATTCGTGGATTACGAACTCATTTCATTGAATGAAAGAGATGAAGACGGAACCACGGTAGTCGGAAGCCTAAAACACTGGCACATGTTTAGTGTGACCGCTCGCAAGCGCTAAAAGCGGTCTCTCAAGAAAGCAGCACTTCAAATCAGTGCTGCTATCAGCGATTAATTGACTGGATACACCACTTCAAAACGCTCCAAAACTAGCGTACGTTTCTCATGCCAATCTATGTTCAACTCATCGCATTCAGCTTTAAAAAATGCAGTATGCGCGTCACGCCACCAGTTTAAGGTTCTATCACCTTCGCCTTCTGCGTAGGCAAACTCTGCGGTTACATCCTCATATTTGCATGTGCTGACATCAGTAATTCGTATTACACAAACGGGGTCCCCGTTCCAATTCGTGACGACTTGTAAATGACCCACTTGTGGCATGCTTTCGCCATGCTCTCGATACCAAAGCTCCATACTGCAAGAGGCGGTTTTCTGTCCAATTCGAACCAAATCGGCGCATACGTTGGCGTTGTATTCATCGGCACAATAATAGTCAGCACTAACTGATGGTAGGGCTGCTCTTTGTTCTGGTGATAATACTTTTAGATACTGCTCTAAGTAATCCTTAGCTCGCGCGTCCATGCTCACTCCATTAATCATAAATTCGCAAGGAGAATAAAAGATATCTCGACAAATAACCACAAGGAACAAACTGAAAAACAACAAGAATATGACTTTTACGTAGACGACAATTATTTCTTTTGTAATAACTTTGCTAAACGTTTGTGCTATTTGCTATTGTTGCATGGTCTATCTGTACTCTTCTCGTGAAAGGACGTTTTATGCGCTTATTTATTGGTATTTTTTTCTCGCTGATACTTGCCTTGCCGACAATGGCATCGGACGAAAAGTATTCAGAATCGGATCTGTTAGATAGACCATTAATGGAACGCTATATTTTAGATGAGCTAAAAGCACTGCGTCAGGACTATCAGAGCCTAGAAAAACGAATGATCACAGAGATCACCGATCGCGAGCTGACGGTTGCGGATAAATCGTTGAACTATGCCAACGTGACCGTAACCTACTTCTTCTACATCATCGCAGGTGTCGCATCGCTGATCGCCTTTGTAGGCTGGCAATCTCTGCGAGAGTTTAAACACAACACCAAAGAGATGGCGGATAAACGATTAGAAAAGATCGCCCAAGAATACGAGAAGAAATTTGTCGCCCTTGAGCGAGATTTAAAACGCAAAACTCGCATTATCAGTGAAAACAATAAAGAAATTGAGAAAATCAACGAGATCCATAACTTATGGTTGCGTGCGCAAAGCTCACAAACACCAGAGCAACGTATTGAAATCTATGATGAGATCTTGCTGATTCGCCCAGGTGATTTAGAAGCGTTGACTTACAAAGCAGACGCCGCGATGGAAATCAACGAATACCACTGGGCACTAAGCATCTGTAACCGCGTACTTGAAGTCGATTACACCAATGGTCCGGCACTGTATCAACGTGCTTGTGCATACTCTCGTCTTGGCATTGAAGAGCAAGCCATTGAAGACTTGGAACGCGCTATTGAATACAGCCCATCTATTCGTGACTTGCTTGCCGAAGAGCGAGACCTCGAATTGCTGCATGGTAACGAGCGCTTTGAAAAGCTCTTACACCTAGCAAACGAATAATGGAATGAGCAGCATGAGTAGTCACTTTAACTTAGAAGACGCCAGCCAAGTGTTGGTTGGCGCTTTTGCCCTCGCCGTCCCCATCTCTTTTTCTGAAGAGGCGTGGCGACTGGGTGAAAGCTTGCCAATGGCAAACCTGCTCATGCTGTTAAGCCTTTCTGTCATTTTCCTCAGTTTTTTCGCCTATCAAAGCGTGTTCCAAAGCCACATCAAAAATCGCGTATCCATTTTTATTTTTCGTGTGGTTATCGCGTACCTCATTGCGGCCGTTGTGGTGGCGTTAGTTCTTTTCTGTCTTGATAAGCTGCCACTAATGAATGAGCCTTTGGTTGCGATAAAACGGGTCATCGTCATCACAATGCCGGCGTCAATGGGTGCAATTGTGGTGGACAGTTTCGACAAAGAATAGGAATAGCACCTACTCTTCTAACGTTAAATTAGAACCCGAGTGGTCTTTGCCTAACACATCTTCTGGGTTTCGCAGCGCGCAGGTTTCTAACGACAAACACCCGCAGCCAATGCATCCACCCAAATCGTTTTGCAGGGCTTTGAGCTTTTGAATTTTTTGCTCCAACTGTTCATGCCAATGACTCGCCATGACTTCCCATTGCTGTTTGTTTGGCGCTTGATGTTTCGGCAGCTCATCTAGCGCATGTTTGATTTCTTCTAACGACAACCCCACTTGCTGCGCCGCTTTAATCACCGCAACACGGCGCAACACACTTCGATGATAGCGACGCTGATTCCCTTGATTTCTCCAGCTCGAAATTAGTCCTTTTTGTTCATAAAAATGCAGGGCAGAGACTTTCACTCCGGAACGTTTTGCCACTTCTCCTACACTGATTTCCATCCTTGACTCCCTGTGTATCAATTTTGTTAAAAAAATTCTTTACCTCAAGTTTACTTAAGGTTTTAAAGTTGCACCATCTTAATTAACGCTAAACCCAGATGGTCTCGAAATAATGCGTTCGGAATGAACAAGTTGGTTGACAAACACAGCACAGTTATAAGCCAACGTTTTGAAATCCAAAGGGAACTTGAGGCAAACATAATGAAAAATAAAACTCAGCCGTACTTAGCTGGCCGCTTCTTTGACAGTATCTCATCTGGCTTATTCATGATGGCACTGCCATGGGTCATGCTTTCCGAGCCCAAAATGGGCACATTCGTCGCTTTAGTTTCTCTGAGCTGTACCGCGATTTCTTTTCTGGTAACGCCTTTCTTTTCCACTTTAGTTGACCGAAACTCACGCAAAGCACTCCTCGTGCTCAATCAATGGATTCAATCGGGTATGGCTTTGGTGGTGTTCATTGCTTATTGGTTAGGGTTTGAATCCCACTGGCTGCTGGCTTTTGCACAATTGGTGTATTGGGTTTCGAGTAACTTTGCATGGACGACCAACAACGCCTTCACCCAAGAAAATTATCAGCATCACGAATACGCAAAAATTTCGGGTCAGCAAGAAATTGTAATGCAATCCACGACCCTAGGAGCTGGTGCGTTGGGTATTGTTTTGCTTGAAATGTGGGGAATGAAAGAGTTTGCTTTGTTTGCAGCCAGCGCATCCGCTTTGGCGGCGATGTTTTATATTCTGACGCCGTATACCCAACAATTAAGGGCATCAAAATCTGTCGCTTTCATCGCACAACTCAAAGAGAGCCAACAAATATTCCGTCTCGAACCCCGCTTTTATGGCTTTATTCTGCTCTCTTGTCTCTCTTATCCTGCATTGACGTATTTGAGCAAATTGGTGCCGATTTGGTTTTCTGAACAAGGCATCTCTGGCGATTGGTTTGCAGGGTTCAACATCAGTTTTGGTCTCGGCTCGTTGCTAACTGGTTTCATTGTCACCAAAGTGCTGAGTCGCGCCTCCCATAGCCACATTATGTTTGCTTCGATGGTCATGGTATCTCTGGCGTTTATCGGAATGAGTTTTGCGATAAGCCCGTTGACCATCTTATTGTTTACAGCTCTGTTTGGTGTGTTTAACGCGCTAAATCGCATTGCAAGAGTCAACTGGATGCATCACACCGTAGCGGTTCATCAACGTGGTCGTGTTGATGGCGGCATCAGCATGTTTTCCACCACCATTCAATCTCTCAGTTATGTATTAATCGCGATGTTGAGTCATTACGAGCTAACACAATACGGTTTTGCAATAGCAGCTGTTGTCATGGTGTTAGCAGTGGTATTGATGGGATTACTCAGCCGAGACGTCGAGCCGTTTAACGACTTGCCCCTTCATGCAGCAGCAAAGTGAAGCATAGAAATTGAGAAGTTGAGAAATTGAAAAAGCGAGATAGGAAGGCAACCAACATCGTCTTCCTATTTTTTACACCAGCACTTTTGCCTCTATCGCTCATCAGCAAGGTTGGGTATTCTGAGGTGACAAACATGAGCAGAGGGAAATCGCAGTGAACTTAAGGCAATTGGAAGTCTTTTACGCCATTATGCAAGCAGGAACGGTGTCTGGTGCTGCTCGCTTACTGCACGTTTCCCAACCTAATGTCACTCGAGTTCTCGCCCATACAGAACAACAACTGAGCTTCGCTTTATTTGAGCGTGTAAAGGGACGTCTCGTTCCCACTCAAGAAGCCAAAGCCTTATTGCCAGAGGCAGAAAAGGTCTATCAACAACTCGGACAATTTCGCTCTCTGACCAACAAAGTCAAACAGGGAACTCAACATTTACGAGTCGGTGCCCCGCCTGTTTTGGCTGCGCACTTGTTAGCGCCGACTGTCGCGTTGTTGTCGAAAGAGCACGGCATCTCCTTTGAGCTCTTAACGGCCAATCGCGATGAGCTGTGCTCCGGGTTGCTGAAACATGAATTGGATGTCGCCATCGCGTTCGGTGAAGAAACACCACCAGCGACCATGGGGCACGTATTATTGAAAAAAAACTTAGCACTGATCGCTCCTAAAAGCGCAGCGATACCCGCAGAAAAAACCGTCATTTTAGAAGAACTCATCAGTCACGATTTACCCATTATCGGTTTAGATAGCCGAGACCCTCTGGGCTTGCTGTTGCATCAAACCTTGTCAGCGCGTGACGAGCATTATCAACATGCCATTACCGTCCGCAGCTACTCCGCGGCGGCTGAACTGGTGAAAAACGAAGCAGGATTCGCCATTGTAGACCCTTGGACTGCAAAACAATATTGCCAAGATAATGCCGTTTCCGTGCATGCTTTGGAGCCAAATATGTCCTTCTCTGTCTCTATTTTATTCGCAGAGCACACGCCTCAATCCATTGCGACAAAGCAATTTATCACCGCCCTAAAACAACAGATGGTTTAAAGGTATAACCTGAAGTTATACCTGCCTAACAAATAAGCATTCGGTTTCCTAAATCAGTCTGGCTACATTAATGAGCAATAACGATGACGAAGGGAACCATCATGCAAATTGCTCAACCTTACCTACTCTTTCTTGGCGATGTAACCGATCCACTCGCAGCAAAAACCGCGCGTGGCATATATCAATGGCGACCTGAGATTTGTCTTGGCCAAATCCGCCTGACGCCAGAAACCGTATCGCTTGGTTTAACCGACATGACACTACAACAAGCGCAGCAGCAAGGAGCAAAAACGCTGGTGCTCGGCACGGCAAATCCAGGAGGCGTCATTCCCGAAGCTTGGCAAGCAACCTTACTTGAAGCGGCAGAAATGGGATTTGAAATAGCATCGGGCATGCACCAACGTTTGGCGGAATTTGCTCCTCTTGCCGATCTAGAACAACGCGGATTAACCAAACTGTATGATGTTCGCCATTATGATGCCCCGCTCAAGGTCGGCAATGGCAAAGCTCGCGCAGGCAAGCGAGTACTTACTGTAGGGACAGATTGCTCCGTGGGCAAAATGTACTCTGCTCTTGCCATTAAGCATGCATTAAAGCGTAAAAACTGTCGCGCAGAGTTCAAAGCAACAGGTCAAACCGGAATTCTCATCGCAGGCAGTGGCATTTCGATTGATGCCGTAGTTGCCGATTTTATCTCCGGCGCAGTAGAAGCGATCAGCCCCGACTTCACCGGCCACGATTGGGACATCATCGAAGGGCAAGGTTCGTTATTTAACCCTTCGTTTGCTGGCGTAAGTTTGGGCTTACTTCACGGCGCACAAGCGGAAGCTCTGGTACTGTGCCATGAGATTGGTCGCCCACACATCCGCAACTTACCACATGCGAGCTTGCCAACCATTAAACAAACGATAGAAGCGAATCTGGCCGCTGCTCGCCTAACAAATGCAAAAGCTCAATTAGTGGGTATTTGCTTAAACACTTCGGCGATCAGCGAAGAAGATGCTGCCCAGTTATGCCAGGATTGGAGCGACAAATATCAGGTGCCCGTCACCGACCCTGTGCGTTTTGGCGTTGACGCGGTTGCAGATAGGCTTCTTACGATTTAGGAAACATTTACGGTTTAGAAAATAACTGCGGTTTAGGGAAAACTAGTGAGATGAAAATTCATGTAGAACCCGTCACGATTGCTATGGCGACACCATTTCGCATCTCTCGCGGCAGTCGGACAGAGTGCCACGTAGTCCGCGTGACAATTGAACATCTGGGCATGATCGCACAAGGAGAATGCACGCCATACCCTCGTTATGGTGAATCAATTGAATCGGTAATTAAGGCGATTTCTCACGCCGCGCATGAACTGCAAAGTTTGTACGCCAAAGGTGACGCTGATGTGATGGCTCTCAAAAGCCAGCTTCAATCATTATTGCCCGCAGGAGCGGCAAGAAATGCGTTGGATTGCGCCCTTTGGCATCTTCTTGCGCTTTTGAGCCACAAGCAACAAGTTCACGACCTCTTTACGTTACCTGAGGCGATTGTGACGGCGATGACGGTTTCTATCGATACGCCGCAAGCGATGGCAAAACAGGCGCAAGCTTACCTTAGCCAAAGCGCAAAACTGCTTAAGGTAAAACTGGATGGTGAACACGTGATTGAGCGCGTTGCAGCAGTGCGTGACGCCGCACCGCACACGCAAATTGTCTTAGATGCGAATGAAGCATGGCAAAACCTCGACCTCGCTACGGTATTTGCTCAACTCGAACCGTTTAATATCACCATGATCGAGCAACCGTTGCCACAAGACTGCGACGACGTACTCGCCAGCATTCCGCACCACATTCCACTTTGCGCCGATGAAAGTTGTCACACCAGAGAGCAATTACCTCAGCTGGTTGGCAAATATGAAATGGTGAACATTAAGCTAGATAAAACGGGAGGGCTCAGTGAAGCATTATTGCTGACCGACGATGCAAAAGAACTCGGTTTTAGCCTCATGTCCGGTTGTATGTTGGGGACGTCGCTGGCAATGCGAGCTGCGTTACCTATTGCTGCTCAGGCGAGCGTTGTCGATCTTGATGGCCCGGTGTTGCTCGGACAAGATATAACGCCGAGCTTAGTTTATCGCGACGGCGAAATCGTTCTTTCCAAATAGCCTAAACAATCCAGAGGTTTTGCTCCAAAAGTCAGAACCTCTGAGTTTATGATCTCGATTAAAAAACAATCAGCCCCATCATGAAATAAGTCACATAAATTATATGGTTATTACGGCATGCTAAGATTACAGTAGTCCAATAAGGTGGTCTTATGCATCGAGTCATCCGGAAAATGACATGGAAGACGAATAGGCGGTAATCCCGCCCTACTCCAATGCAGTGCGTGGGTTTCTCTAACAACCCACTTCCTAGCAATTCGTAGGTTTTTCACGCCATCTTGCAAGGAGGCTCTATGCCTATCAACAAAATACGCAATATCGCTTTTGTCGGCCAAACCGGGACCGGTAAAACCACGCTGATAGAAAAACTGCTCTTCACCTGCGATGCCACTCACCATTTAGGCAGCGTAGAAAAAGGCGATACCGTTACCGACTTCGACCCTCAATCCATCCAATATCAACACAGCATTGAAGCAACGCCAGTCGCACTGCGCTGGAATAAACATCGGCTCAATATCATCGACACTCCGGGACAAAACGAGTTACTTGGCCGTACGATCAGCGTCTTTCCTGCCGTTGAAACATCCGCCCTTGTCATCGACCCTCAAACACCACTAAACCAAACTTCCGATCGCTTATTCACCTTTGCTAAAGAGCAACAAAAATGTCAGATGATCATCATCAATAAGCTCGATAACCACGGTAGTCAGTTAGAAAGATTGATGGAGAACATCGTTGAGCATTTTGGGGACCACTGCTTGCCGATCAACTTACCTTCGGCTGACGGGGAATCTGTAGTTGACTGCTATTTCGAACCAGAATTGGGACGAGAAACCTTACTTGCGACGGTAGATGAAGCTCATGAGACCTTGATTGACCAAGTTATCGAAGTCGATGAAGAACTGATGGAACTGTATCTGGAACAAGGTTCCGAACTCACCGCAGAGCAACTGCATGATCCGTTTGAAGAAGCACTGAGAACTGGACATGTGATTCCGGTCTGTTTTGTCTCAGCACAAACCGGCGCGGGCATCGAGCTTCTGCTTCGTACCTTGGCGGAGATCATGCCCATGCCAAACGAAGGTAACCCTCCTCTATTGGAAAAGAACGGCAAAAAAATCAAAGTAAATTGCGAAACTTTAGAGCACACCGTCGCACACGTGTACAAAGTCAGCGTCGACCCATATATGGGAAAACTTGCCTACTTACGTGTGTATCAGGGTGAAATCAATGCGGGCAGCCAGCTTTATATTGGCGAAAGCAACAAGGCATTTAAAGTTGGGCACTTATATCAACTGCAGGGCAAAGATAGAACCGAGATCCCTCGTGCGCTTGCGGGCGACTTCTGCGTTTTAGCCAAAGTGGATGATCTCGAATTCGATTCGATCGTTCATGACTCTCACGAAGAAGATGGTGTTCAACTCAAAACGTTGGACCTTCCTGACTCCATGTATTCTTTGTGCTTGAAGCCTCTTAAGCGTGGAGATGAGCAAAAATTAGGCGATGTACTGAATAAAATCGCCAGTGAAGATCCTTCGCTGCGCATCGAACATCGCGCTCGCACCAACGAAACCATCATCAGCGGCCAAGGGGAGTTTCACCTCAAAGTCGCATTAGAAAAGATGGCTAACGTGTACAAACTGGACGTCGAAACCTGCCAACCAAGCGTAGAATACTTTGAAACCATCACCAAGCCTGCCGAAGGGCATTATCGACACAAAAAACAAAGTGGCGGTGCAGGCCAGTTTGGTGAAGTGCAATTGAAGGTTCGTCCACTCGAACGTGGCGCTGGATTTAAGTTCATCAACAAAGTGGTGGGTGGCGCCATTCCAACCGCGCTTATTCCCGCGGTCGAAAAAGGTATTTTACAAGTACTCGAAGAAGGGGCGATTTCTGGCAACCCAATCAAGGATGTGGAAGTCACCGTTTATGACGGTAAATATCACTCCGTCGATTCAAAAGAAATTGCGTTTGTCATCGCAGGTAAGAAAGCCTTTTTAGATGCGATCAACAACGCTGATCCTATTGTGTTAGAGCCCATTGTCCAAATGGAGTTACACGTACCAACCACAAACGTCGGTGACGTGTCTGGGGATTTGTCAGGTAATCGAGGATTAATAGAAGGCACCGAACCGATTGATAGCCAATTCACGTTGTTGAAAGCCAAATCGCCAGTAAACGAGTTGCAAGATTACGCTCGTCGATTGCGAGCTATCACGGGTGGTGAAGGCAGTTTTAGTATGACTTTAAGCCATTACGAGCCCGCGCCACCAGCAGTGCAAAAACAAGTCTGCCAAGGCAGTGCTCAACAAGGTTAATTCCCTACGATTAAAATCAATCATACAAATAAAAAAGCGCCCTCATTTTGAGGGCGCTTTTAGGTAAATTAAAATTTATTTATCGAGAGACAAACCGATCTGACTGATTTTATTTTCAAACTCTTCGATGCTGTTCGCTTTGTAAGTCGGAGCACCGTTAAAGTAGCGCGGTTTCTCTGGCAGCATCGCATTTTTCAGCTCTTGTTCTTGATCGACATTGTCATGATAAACCGTTACACGATTTGGAATATCCTGCTTTATTACAGCCATATTGGTTCTCCTTGTTTAAATCGAATATTAAGCGTAGAACGTGGTTAACGATGCGTAAAAGCCACTGTGCAAAATTTAGACACAAGCGACAATTTTATACTCAAACCATTGCATTATTTTGTTTCAATGTTCTCTTTAAGTATTCTTGGCGCACACACCTTTCGCGTTTAAGGTAAGTGAAGATTCCACCATCAAAAGGCAGGATGTCTTATGTCAAAGCAAGAGCTTAACCAGATGGGCAGTGCCAAAGTTTATCTGGTAGAAAAACACGGCATTTCATTCATTGAAAAGCAACAGGTAGAACAGGTTGAGGTCGCTTTTTATCAACACCAGGCTAAACCATTCAATGAACTTGGCATTCTTGTACCTGAGCTCATTGATTACGATCACCAACAAAATACGTTACGAATCGAGTATATCCCGCACTCTGTCAATCAAGAATTCCTGCTTGAAGAGCCGCGCGTGATAGAACAACTAGCTAAAATACATAGACTATCTCCGACATCAGACGGTGTTTATCATCCTCATCAGTGGACACAACCAGCCACTTCCCAAGCTTTAAACACGCTCAAACTAGACGCAAAAACAGAGCGGTTCTTTTATCAGCTACAAGAGCAATCCGGCCCGCTTTTCAACGCCAAAAATTTGATCTCTGGAGACACCAATGCCGGAAACTGGGGGCGACGAGATAATGGCGATTTGGTGCTGTTCGACTGGGAACGTTTTTCGACAGGGCATATCGCGATAGATTTAGCGCCACTAGTCAAAGGCATGGGCACATTCGAAGATTATCTTGGTGTGGCGCATACCTATACCAAGACGGCAAAGCAAGGCGATGCGAGTAATTTAGCAAGAACGATTGCAATAGCTAAAACGTGGATGGTGGTAGAAGTGGTGAACATACTGGTCTCGAGACAGAACCCTCAGACCAGTAAATACATTGACTGGTTTAAACAAACCTTACCGAAATGGGCAAAAGATCTTAGCGCTCAGATGACGAATTAGGTTCGGATATTTGATACAAACGTCTTTCAGGCTCTGCACAAGAGGTTTCACAATTGCACACCTTATCAACACCGACATTATTCAATCCGCCACAACTCCCTTGAATACGCTTGTTGTGGAAAATGACGCCAAGCGACATCAACAAAATGATTGCGAGAAAACCAAGAAAGGTAAATAACCAAACCATATTAACTTGCCTTATTAGCCATCGTCTTTAGCCTAAATATAGCAGGGCGAGATGTCACTTTAAGTAGCCCTGCTGGTGCTTTCGGTCTTGCCAGCAAGGAGGGTTTGGATTTTTTGCCACCACAACCACAGGAACCGCAACCGCCTTTTGGCTTGTGAGCATTTTTCTTATGATTGTTTGAGGGACGACCTTGAGACGGCTCAATGAGAGGCTCTCTTGGAACCGCAAGTACATCTTCCAATGAGCTACGGGTAGAAAGCCTGAATACTTGCGTGCCACTACGAAGTAATTTGGCTAATGCGCGTTCACCGATATTTCGTACAAGTACAGCATCCACATTGTACTCTTGCAGAGACTGAATTAACTGAGACTTCGCATTGCAACCTGCTTGTGGCATCGAAGCAATGTTCGCTAAGTTTTTTAGCATACCGTCAGTATCAGAATAAATAGCAATATATGGTGCTTTAACAAAGTGGTTTGCCACCCGCTCACCATCATTAGGAATAGCATAAATCATAAGTTTGACTCCTCATCCGGAAAAACTAATGCATGACCTTCAACTAAACTTTTTGCGACTTTCAATCTTGCACTTTTTACTGTGTTACCAAAAGTTTGTCTAGAGACGCCCATCTGCTCAGCAGCTTGCTGCTGGCTAAGCCCCTCTAAATCGGCCAAACGCAGTGCTTCTAGCTCTTCTGGTAATATGGCGACTTGCTCCAACTGATGAAATGGCACGCCATTAGGTTTGAAACAATGGTGCGCAGCACGTCCGCATATTCGTCTTTCTATCTTTGGCCTTGCCATCATTATCCCTCGAAAACACAGAGTCAAATTACGCCTTAAGTTGGCATATGCCAATAACATTTTTAGCATATGCCAATAAACTAAGTTTGCAAAAATCGACACGATAAATACGTAAGACATCAGGATTAATTAGACATCTAAAAATTTACAAACTTTGGTGACAAACGAGCAAAAAGATCAATTCTAATTATCTAGATAATAAAAACGTTAGTTTGCGCAGACTTTTCATACAAATACGCGCTAATGTATTCATTTTATTGGAGAAGAAAAACTATAATCCGATCAAATCATTCATTTGAACACTAATGATTGTTTTATTAAAAGGGTGTCTACCTAAGTAACTATAAAGTGCAGGTCGACCGCATTGAAATGAGCCTAAAGGGTAAAACAATAGATGGAGGACCTATCGAACCACCAATCATTACTTGGTCTACGATCCCAACCATTCTTGCTGAATCACGTCTCTTGAGGGCACCTAGATATATCAGAAAAGGAAGTAAATATGTCTGACTCGAATTGGCTCAGCGAATTCCCAGAAATGGATCGCTCTGATCTTAGAGCGATTCGCAAAACACTCGATGGCGCCTACCGAGATTTCTCTCGTGAATATGGTGAACTTATCGAGTCTCTCTTTGATCCGCTCCTTTCATTTCTTGTCTGGTTTGAAAAACTGCTTATTTCAACACCTTGGGTCGTTGTTTTAGGCGTCTGCACCGCCCTCGTTTATGCCGCTAGTCGCTCTTGGAAACTGGCCATCGCATGTTTTGGCTCACTTATCCTGATTGGCTACTTCGGCATGTGGGAAGACACAATGCGCACGCTCAGTATTATCACGGTGTGTACCATGCTGGCAATCACACTCGGGATCCCTATCGGCATCGCCATGGCCCGCTCTAATCGTATTCAGTCAGTTGTGACACCATTACTCGACGTCATGCAGACCATGCCGGCATTTGTGTACCTCATCCCAGTTGTGATGTTACTCGGGATCGGGAAAATTCCTGGCCTCATCGCAGTAGTGATCTACGCGATTCCACCTGTTATTCGTTTAACTAATTTGGGGATTCGTTTGGTGGATAAAGAAGTGTTGGAAGCCGCAACCGCATTTGGTGCCAGCAGTAAACAGCGGCTTTTTGGGGTCCAACTTCCGCTCGCAATGCCAACCATCATGGCGGGAATCAACCAAACGATCATGATGGCACTGTCGATGGTCGTCATCGCATCGATGATTGGGGTAAAAGGTTTGGGCCAGCCCGTTCTTAAGTCGATTACCAATCAATATTTCACTCTTGGTCTTTTAAATGGTCTAGCCATTGTCGCTCTAGCGATTCTTTTCGACCGCGCTTCACAAGCGTATGCGAAACGCACTCAAGCCCATCTGGGAGATTTAAAGCATGACTAGCCCACTTATCGAAATCAGCGGTCTGTATAAAATCTTCGGACCTAAACCCGACAGCGTGATTGAGCGCGTCAAGTTGGGACATAGTAAAGAACACGTGTTAGCGGAAACGGGCCACACGGTCGGGCTAAAAGACATCAACCTCCAAATTAAAAAGGGCGAGATTTTCGTCATTATGGGTTTATCCGGTTCAGGAAAGTCCACCATGATTCGCCACTTCAATCGTCTAATCGATCCAACCATGGGACAGATTTTGGTGGAAGGGGTAGATGTCATGCAGCTTTCTAACAAGGAGTTAGAGCAGTTTCGTCGTCATAAGATGTCGATGGTGTTTCAACGTTTTGGCTTATTGCCTCATCGCACTGTTATCGACAACATCGCTTACGGTTTGGAAATTCAAGGAATAAGTAAAGAAGCGCGCTTATCAAAAGCAAACGAATGGTTGGATACCGTTGGATTAACGGGTTATGAGAACCAATATCCCGCTCAGCTATCAGGTGGTCAGCAGCAACGCGTAGGCCTCGCGCGAGCGTTGGCAACCAATGCCGAAATACTATTAATGGACGAGGCATTTTCAGCGCTGGACCCACTGATTCGGAGCGAAATGCAGGATCAGTTAATAGAACTGCAACAGCAGTTACACAAAACGATTGTTTTTATTACTCACGACTTAGATGAAGCACTGCGCCTTGGCGATCGCATTGCGATCCTTAAAGACGGTGAGCTTGTCCAACAAGGTTCACCAGACGAAATATTGCTGCATCCTGCCGATGAGTACGTTGAAGCCTTTGTAAAAGACGTCAATAGAGCGCGAGCATTGACGGTTGAGACTGTGATGCAGCCACCTTCATATCGCATTGCCGCTAAAACCATTGAAGAAGCGATCAGTGAGATGAAACGAGTTAAACGTGATTATGCTTATCATGTGACCGATGCAGGCTATCAAGGCGTGATAACGCAACAAGGGTTACTAGACGCGACGAAGTTAGCTCAAACCCCAAGCTGGGATGATGATATCTATGAAGAAGTGCCTATCATCTCTCCCCATTCAGCCATTGAGCAAATATTGACTGAAACCATGTCGTGCGAATACTCACTGCCCGTTGTCGATGAGCATGGTCATTTGAAAGGTGAATTAGAGCGTCGTACTGTTGCTGGTCTATTCGCTAATGAAGACAGTACAAAACGAAGCACCTCACGTTCAAACATCGATAAGGCCTCTTAACTGATTTAATAAAACAGCTCACGGCAATGTGGGCTGTTTTCAGCTATCTCTGCCCCCCCCCCTCTAGATATTTATTTGTAGACTCAAGCTTGATATCCCAATCAACATTTACATTGTTCTGATTTTCCTGACAATTTCATGCTCATATTCGGTTTTATTGACATAGATAGATCATTCTATTGCTTTTTGATGACGCAAATACCTGATAAATGTCTACTATTACTCTCATACAAAATCTTGATTTAAAGAGGGATAAAATGAAAAAAACAATGTTGGCACTAACAGGCGCGGTAATCATTCTTGCAGGCTGTCAAGATGAGAAACCTGCCGAAACAAGCGCAGTTGAAGTACCTCAAGCGACGGAAACTGAAGTCACTACTAGCGCAGAAGTTACTACAGAGACAATTGACACGCTGCCAGTAGCAGAAGAACAAGTCATCACTGAAGAAACATTTGTAGACTCTGAGCATAACGCACAAAATGCCCTGGACTGGAACGGCACATATAAAGGTACGCTTCCATGTGCGGATTGTTCAGGTATCGACATGACCATCACACTAAATCAAGATGGCACTTATGTACTTGAAGAAAGCTACCAAGACAAAGAAGACGGTCAGTCAAAGTCTGAAGGCCAATTCACTTGGGATGCAAACGGCAGCATCGTAACGTTGACAAACGAAGATGCGCCAAACCAATACTTTGTTGGTGAAAATGTACTTATGAAGCTAGACATGAATGGCGAAAAAGTAACAGGTGACCTAGCACCGTTATACAACTTAACGAAACAACAATAAGTTCGTATCGATACCTGATAAATAATCTAAATCCGAGCTACCCCAACTCGGATTTTTTCTTTCCATCGACGGCGGTTGCCTTTCTTATCTTCCTCCTCTGATCTTACATTCCGCTTCTTATCCTGATGGTTCATTACATTTCCATACGCTTTGCTGATAGAGGCTTACAACTTCATTTTGTACAGTGTTCAAAACAAATCAGAACAACTCGGAAAAATGATGAAAAAGACATTAATTGCACTACTAACTCTGACTGCTGCTGGTTCAGCGGTTGCTGGTGATACTTATATTCGTAACGGTAACATCTACAACAATGAAGGTGGCTGGAACGCGGAAGTCGGAGTGGCTCATGGCAGCGATCTTTTCAAAGATCAAAAATACAATACAGCTCCAATTCTAAATGGCGGTTACCATGGTGACGACTTTAACGCCGATCTAAGTGGCATTAACTACCGCTTCTTCGGTAACACCAATGAATTAATCAACATGAGTGCTTACCTTGTTGGCAGTGGTGTCATGCGTGACGGTGATATTGCAAAGAGCCTGAAAGGCACGGATAAACGTCGCTTTGCTGTCGATTTAGGTTTGAACACTGACTTTACGTTAGATCAACACAATGTGATTTCAACATACCTTCAACATGATATCAGTGGTGCTTACAAAGGTTACTTAGCGGGCGCGACTTACTTCCACATTATGAACTTCGGTAGTGTTGATTTTGTTCCTTTTGCTAACCTAACTTATCAAAGTGAAGACTACGTAGATTACTACTTTGGCGTAAAACAACGCGAAGCAAATGCAAACCGCAAAGCGTACAAAGGTGATTCAACAGTAAGCTATGGTTTAGGCTACAAGCTAGTCATGCCAATCAACGATAACTGGCAAGTGAGCCAAATGACACAATACACTCGCCTAGGCAGCGGTATCAGCGATTCCTCGATTGTTGATAGTGCAAATCAATGGGTTGTTGGTGCGAGTGTGTCGTACAACTTTTAACTCTACATTCCACATAAAGCCATCATTGCGATGGCTTTATGTATTCATACTCTGTGCTCACCGTGTCGAAATATGCTAGTTAGAGTGAGCTATCCAGAGACGATGCAAATCGCTATAACCCGTATTTTTCACCTGAACACCGCGCACTTGCTGTGTTTTTGTCACCTCTTCATAGCCAACAAATAAAGGCAAATAAAGATACTGCTCTCGTAACGCTTTTTCTACGCCTAAAAGAGATTGTAAAGATTGAGCATTTGTCATGGCTTCGCGAAGGTTTTCTCGATGGATCAACATCTGGCTTTGATCAAAACTAAAACGCAAACCTGTTGCTATCGATAGCCATTCAAATACGCCATACTCAAACGGCGCTTCCATGACTTCTTCAATTAGGAGCAAGTCCGCTCGATGTGATACGACTTCAGGAAAACTAATGTCATCAATAATGACGATCTCTAGCTCTAGTCCCGTCGCCCTAATCACTCGGTGCAACCACTCAGAGTGACGAATTAAACTTGGTATCGTCCAGATTGGCTCGGCTAGCGCTACTTTACCCTGTAGCTTAGGCGTCACAACAGCCTCTGCGATTAGTAAATCTTGATCTTGAGTCGCTAACTGAATGCTGTCAACGGCACTTTGCGCCTCATAGATTCTCTTTTGCGCATTGATGTAATCGGCGAGTTGATGCCAGTCTTCTTTTGCGAGATTAGAGTCCGCGCGCTGCCGATAGGTCAAATATGAAAATGCGCTGATTTTTTCCACTTCAACGTGATCAGAGGTTTGGTTAAAACTCAACATATTCAGGGTTTTAACATCACCATGAGACAGCGTAATTTGGTCCAACAACGCGCGTGCTGAAAAATATTCTTTGTGTGCTTGAAGAAGCATACTCTCTTGGTTCCAACCACTGATTTTAAATGGTCCGGTGCCTATGTGGTAAGAATAACCAGAACCGAAAGAAACAACATCTCGACAAAGAATAGAAGCGTGAGGAGTGGCTAGCATGTATGGAAAAAACATGTTCGGATGTTTCAATGTGATTTTTAAGCAGCTCGATGTTTCGGCAATCACACTGTCAATACACTGCCAGAGCTCGTGTACTGGTCCTTTTATTTCCTTAAGCCTTTCGATGCTCCAAACAACATCTTGTATGCTGAGAAGTTCGCCATCGTGACGATATATTCCAGGCCTCAACCATAACGTCATCACATTGCCTTCCATTTTCCACTCATGTGCTAGCGAAGGCTCAATGCCACCATTGGAATTTTGAGTCAGCAAAACATCATAAACACTTTTCGCCACATGCAGTTCAGTATGACGATAAGTGTTCGCAGGATCGACCTTAGACACCCAAGGATAAGAGGAGATCAAAATAGCGTTATTTGACTCATTCAACTGGTTCACTTTTTCAGAGGCAATCGTCAGCGCCCTGACAGCACTTTGACCGAACCAATCGATAAGTTTTGTTATCGAGTTCATTCTTCCCCGACCAAGTTCCTCAACCAAAAATTCGGTCATCGCTTGTTGAAGGGAAATAGTAATATTCAGACGGCTGGCGTTACTTCTTCCAATTGCAGGTTTCCAATCTACCCAACCGTAAGAGGCAAGCTTTTTCATCACAATAGAAACATTGCGCCTTGACGTACAAATTACCACTTCAAGCTCAGACAGCGTAACGAAGTGATATTGATGAGGTTCAAAGTGCTTTAACAGTAGATCCAGATACCTAAGATTGACATCGTTCACAAAGATTCCTAAGAGTTATTCCAAAGCAAAAAAATAGCACAGGACGCTTAGCAACTAAACTTCCTGTGCTATATCTAAACATATTCAAAGCTTGGACTCAGCTCGACCAACAGAAGTCAAAAACGTGTACTAAGCCAAGAGGTAACTTGAATAAGTATTCTTAGAAACGGTAGCTCATACCTACAGAGAACACATTGATGTCTGCATCAACCGTTACTTTTTCATTGCCAAATTTCGCAATGTCTAGCTCAGGCATCATGTATTCCCATTCAACTTGCAGAGCAAAGTTTTCAGTAATAGCGAACTCTGCACCTAAACCGTACATGCCTGTTACAGTGCTGTCAGAAATGGTGGTATGGCCTGCGCTACCGTCAATCACAGAGTTGCTAATTTTGAATTCAGCATTGAAGTAAGAAAGACCAGCTTTAGCAAAAAGGTTGAAACGATCACCAATAGGTAGAGTCGCTTTTGGTTGAATCGATAAATACTTCATATCACCAACAGTAACAACTTTGCCGTCTAAAGCATCGTAGCCACCAATGGCTGCTTCTAGAGAAATGTATTCGTTGAATTTGTAACCACCGAATACTTTGCCTGAAAGGCTTGAGTCATCTTCAAGTTTAAGTTTAGTGCTAGCGTTAGTACCACCACCATTGATAGAGCCATTAACATCACCAAAAGATGCTTGACCTACCGATGCACCAACGTAAGGAGCTGCGTTTGCAACAGAACATGTTGCTAGAAGGGCTGTCATTAGCCATGTTTTTTTAAACATTGTATTTCACTGCCTGTTAATTATTGAGGTTGTGTTTTGCCCATCCTTAAGCACGTCATGCTATCCATTTCACTCGGTTTCAAAACCAAGTTGATATTAATGAATAAAAACTCAATAAAACATGAAATATTTAAACACAACTTTGCCACTTTATTTCTTAATTATGACAATTTAGTCATTTTACAAGCACTGTTGCTTCAACCAATTAGTGAGTTTGATAATTTCCGCCTGCTTGGCTCGGCTCTTTTTATGAATAAAATAAAAGCTGTCCCCCGTCTCTAATCCATGAGAAGGGATATACACCAAATCATGCGCTTTATCTCTTTCATTGAGCATAAAATCATTCGCAAATGCGATGCCTTGGTCATAACGTGCAGCCTCAATTGCCAACAACATATGACTAAAATGTTGAACATCGACATCTTTTGGCAAAGTGTAACCACCCGCTCTGCACCACTCTGCCCAGTCTTTTCCTCTCTCACGATAAATAGAATCTGTCGACAAAATAGGATATCGCCAAAGCGCTTCTGGAATGGGTTGATCTTGTAACTCTTTCCAAATTTTATGGCTGCATACCGGATACAGCGTTTCCGCGTATAACTTCACCGACATATAGTTGCGCTTTGGCTTCTCTACCGTGATAAAGCAATCACCAACGCTATCTGTCTGCTCAGGATCACCAACAACCATATTGAGTGTCAGATCGATTTCCGGATGTAACCGCTTAAAATCAGACAAACGCGGAATAAGCCACTTTACGGCAAGCGAGCTATAAATCGCTAAACGTATGCTGCCTTTGTCCCCTTCTCTCACCTTTTGGCTGGCCATCGCAATAGAGCTAATTGCCGGGCTAATATCCTCTAAATAACGAGCACCAGTATCCGATAAAGAGAGCTTTCTTCCTTGACGAATAAATAATGACTCGCCCAAATAATCTTCCAATAATCGTATCTGATGACTAACGGCACTTTGCGTCACATTGAGCTCTTCAGCCGCAAGCGAAAAGCTAGAGTTTCGAGCGACAGATTCAAAACAGTGAACCGCTCTGAGTGGTGGCAATTTCATTATCTAAAAATCTCATACTTAAACTAATAAATATCACTTCACTTCATCCTATGACATCACCTACTCTTTGGCAAAGAAAGAGGAGAGGAAATAAGTGAAAGTTACATCGGTCGGCGCAGCTATGCTGCTATTAATTGTTGGGAATCTCATTGCGGTGCTTTCGGACTCTTTAATTAAAAGTGTCGGAAATGAAGTGCCTATTTTTCAGTTTGTCTTTTTCCGACAAATTTCCGCAGTGCTTTTCCTACTGCCTGTCTGCTTGCTGACAAAAAAGACTCATTTTCTTGAAGGATTTAAATGGCATGCTGTCCGCGCTCACGTGTGGTTGCTTGGTGCTATATTTATGGTTTTGGCGATTTCATCTTTACCGCTCGCAACTGCGAACGCAATCTTCTACGCCGCGCCATTAATCATGCTGCCGCTTGCCGCGATATTTTTTGGCGAACAGCTGTCTAAACAATCGGTCGCGGCTGCGATCATGGGCTTTGCTGGTGTGTTGGTCATCATTCGTCCAGATCAAATCGACTGGGCAGCGATTTCGGCTTTAGTTGTGGCTATTACCCTGGCAATCAATAACTTGCTTATTCGAAAACTGCCAAAAAATCAGTCCGTCATGCAAACGCTATTAATGACAAACTTGGCAGGTATTCCCGTGGCTTTCTTACTTGTTCTGATCGAAGCGGAACCTTGGGACTGGAGTGCTTTCCCTGTCGCTGCTGGCTCAAGTTTGTTCATCATGATTTATGCGGCAACATGTGTGATCGCTTACCGCTCGATTGATAGCAACAAAATTGCCAGCGCTGAATACAGTGGCTTAATTGGTGCCGTGTTTGTGGGATTAATCTGGTTTGGAGAAGTGCCAGACATATTCATGGCGATAGGAACAATAATGATTGTTGTGCCGCTGGTTTGGCTTTCTAAACGAGAGCGTCGCAAGAAAAAGCTGCAAGCTCAGCAAGAGCGAGACCAAAAAGAGGCGCACGTTACTTAAAATCGCGCTCTATCTCAAAGACTAAAAAAAACCGAGTCGTAAGTGCTCGGTTTTTTTATGTAGCTCTAATCCATTCTGATGTAAGCGACCACATGAGATAAAAACTGCCTTGCAAAACGATCATTAAACCGGATGCGATATTCATGATCGGCTTCCGATACTAAACGCCAACCTTCAGCAAAGTACTCTTTTATATCATCGACCGCTTCTTCTTCATTTTTGATGTGTTTCGCGTTCCACTGATAAGTGCAAGAGACAACCATCAGCCCGCCAACCTTGGTGGCTTCTTTTAGAGCGTTGATCACGCTAAGTGGCGACTCACATTGATCAACCACGTTCAAACATACGACTAAATCAAAGCGAGATTGGAGAGTATCGTGCTCAAAAGGTTGGTTAATCAGCGTCAAATCAACATGAGCACATTTTTGCACGATATCTCTATTCTCTACTTCTAACGTGTTTATGGTGTTCACATCGTGCAGATAAGTTAACTCGACCCGTTGTTCTTCTATTAAAAGCTGCTTAAAGCCTCCCATTAACCTATTTGAAGGCTCAACCAGCGTCGCTTCTTTAAGGCTAGGTAAGCGTTGCACTAACTCATAATAGTTTCTTCCCAGCGCCGCGCCAACCTCAAGTAGGGAATACGGCTGAACGCTGCTTTCGATTACCGCCTGCGCAATAAAATCAGCGACTTGGGAGCAGTGAGGTGATGACAAAAAAGAAAGTGGGACTTGTTTTGAGCGACTGGTTATCGTCTCAATCTGCTTATCTTCGATGAACTTGTCGAACCATTGCGCTTCGAAATAACCAGCTAAACCGCGATCGGTCAGGTAAAAATCTTCCATGTATTTTCCGTTCGTACTTTTAGAAAAGTGATTGTATCGAACGCTGAAATTAACTAGTAATTCTGGCTGCACATTCCCGCGGGAAAATAGATGAAAACACCGCTTATGTGAAAAAGCCCTTTCATCTCAAAGATAAAAGGGCTTGTTAATTACTTCGGTTGAGGAGCTAGTTATTGCGGAAGAACAACTTTGCCATCTTGAATTGGGAACGTTTTTGTCGCTGGCTTGCTCGCTAAGCGAACCGTCGTTGGCGCACCTGAAACTTCATAAGTGACATCGTAACCCACTACTTTTTCAGATGTTGTGTATTCTGTGTGGCACTGCTTTTTCGTCGTTGTCACTACATCGCCTTGTTGCACGTTCTCCTGAATCTTACGACCCGTTAACGCACCAGCGATCGTACCAGCTGCAGTTGCAATCACTTTACCTGAGCCGCCACCGATTTGGTTACCCAATGCCGCGCCAGCTGCTGCGCCGCCGACCGTACCAATTATTTTATTATCATCCGTAGGAGCAGCTTGCTCCGTTACTACCACGTCTTTACATACTTGGTGTGGATTTTTCACAGTTTCAGTCACCGCTTCAACCAAAGTAATGTTTGCTTGGGTTGGAGCTGGTGGCGTTTTGTCTTTACAGCCTGCTAGTACAGCAACAACTGCCGTTGCAATTGCGATAGATTTCATATTCATGATTTACATCCCAGTATGGTTTGCTTTGATGAGCGGTGTAGTAAATCGCAATTAGGAAATCACATCAGGCGAAAACAAACCCTCTGTCATTAACGAGTAAAGAAACACTGTTTTATAAAAGGTACGTCAAGAAACACTCAACAGAATGTCAACTGAGCTAAAACCGTATCATTACTGATTATGATTAGGCTTGATTAACCTATGAGGCTTATTTTTAAGCCAAGCTTAAAAACAGTTCGTCATCCGTTAAATACTTATGACGGTGACTCAGGTTACGCACATGCATAAACATAAAATCAGGAAAGCCAGGAGCAATAATGTTGTTTGGTTCCCAGCATACACCGCCAACAAACACATATCGCCCTTGCTTGTCATCTTCGTGAAGGGGGTTATTAAGAGGAGAAGAAAACTCTGCGCGGCAACCTTCAACCACACAAACAATTTGTCCTTTAAAAAGGCCGATCACGCGCTTAACAAGATTTGCCTTGATGCCACATTTCCATGCCTGCCGAGTTGCCATCTCATAGCCATATTTTCGGATCGCTTTCTTTTGCAAATGTACTACTAGGTTCATTTTGACTCCTGATTCAAGCAATTACGCGAAGCCCAAAGTCATAAAAGCAGATAGACGTCTATACCCGAGTGACCTCATAGTACATGGGAATAAACTACGTGATTAGACTGAGTTTAGTGTCCGATGAAAATACACCTTCCACGATGCTGTAACGTATCGATTTACACCAATCATAGGCACATAGCACATCAAAAAAACAACCTTATTTTCGAGTGCTTTCCTACGCTGTATCTGGTTACTTCTGCGTATTACTATAACGAAATCACCCTCTACGTTTGTCTATATAAATTTGTCGTAACGATAGAGGGTGCTTATCAAGGAGAGAGGATAACGCCTACGCGTCGATGAGATAGTTTTGACCTTCAGTTTCTAGACGATCAATCAGTTTACGACACTCATTTAAATCAAGAGGTTGCTCGAAGCGGCGCTTGAGGTTCATTAAAAAGAAGATATCTTCACACATGGCTTTCTCAGGTTCGTCACTGATTTTTGCGACTGGTGAACCATTGCACGTGACCATTTTGATCACGATAGAAAGTGGCTGGTAGGCTTCACCCTCTTTATTAACATAATCACCCATATCGTTCGCAAGAAAAGTACCGATACCAAAACTCACCTGAATACGTCCCTGGAAATACTCGCAAATATCTAACGCTTGTTCGAAGTTAAGTCCGTCGGTAAACACCAGTGTTTTTGTTAATGGGTCTATATTAAGCGACTGGTAGTGTGCAATCATTTTTTCACCCCAGCTATAAGGGCAACCACTATCGTGACGGACACCGAAATACGCGTTACTTAGCTCTTCATCAAAGTCTTTAAGGAAGGCATCAATACCAATCGTGTCGGTCAGTGCAATACCTAGTGCACCGTTAAACATTTTTTGCCAACGTTGCAAAGCCACTTTTTGCGAATCTCGCACATTCACCAGAGCTTGATGGCCCATAAACCATTCATGAGCAACGGTACCGATAGGCGTCAAATTCAGTTCTTTTGCTAAGTGGTAGTTGCTTGTTCCTGTCAAACATTCCGGCACTTCCTGGCACAAGAACTCCAGCATGGTGCGCTGAGCTTGAAAAGAGAAACGTCGACGCGTCGACATATCAGAAAACTTAAAGTTAGTGATGTTACGACGCTTTAGTTCGGATTTTAGGTACCGAACTTTCTCTTCTAAAACGGTGGTAAATTGTGCTACAGGGATATCAGACCAACGCTGACGGCTACGAACTTCAGACACGATACTCATGATGATCGTTTCGTACAAAATAGTATCTCGCCACAAACCATTGATAGTAATGCGTAACTGGCTTGAGCCATCAGCCATGGCTTTATTATGGAAAGAGACATCACTTTGCGGGTTAAACCGGAAATGGCGCAATGCATCAACAAAATCAGGATTCAGGTAAGGCGCGACACGCTTAATATATTCGATTTCTTCTTGCGTAAATTGAATGTCTTGCAGTTTAAGAACTTCTGCTTTTACCTCTGGTAGCAGTTCAGAGAGATCTTCCTCGCTACGCACAATAAATTTGTATGACACCATTGCATCAGGGTAAAGCGCTGTTACTGCGCTTATCATATTGACTTTGTAGACATCAAAATCCAAAGCGCTTTGAATGATGCGGGAAGAAAATAGTTTGGTGGTCATTAGGTGCCCTTCTACACGCCCTTCCTGGGTATATAACTTTTTGTTACTAACTAATTTGCGTAAACAATAAACACCCATCTATAGTTTGTCAACTTTTGTTACTAACCACTCATTTTTATAAGGTTTTTCTGTCTAGAATTCGCACAGAGATTGTGAATAAGTCAGATTCATTCGTAGATTTATACTCAAGGCGTACTATGAAGCACTACCAAAAACGTTTCGCACAACTCGTTACTTACCCATTGATTGACCACTTGTTATGCGCTAGATTACTTACAAATCAATATTAGGACCCAACCATGATCGTATCTGTCGACATTATTCCATTCAGGCTATCTGGCTGTGCCGATAAGGGATTGGAAGTGTTGTTGATTAAACGTTCAAATCCAAATCGGCCATACCATGGAGTCTGGGCACTACCGGGCGGATTTGTCTTTGATAAAGACTTAACCAGTGAAGGAGGACGCCCGGCCGATGAAAACTTTGAGGCGGCGCGTCGCCGAATTTGCCGCGAGAAAATCCATACCTACCCTCGTCACTTTAGTGAAGCTTTTATCGACGGCGATCCCAAACGTGATCCAGAAGACTGGAGCTTAAACATTACGCACTACGCCTTAGTCGATCGTAACAATGTAGAGCAAATCAACAATGCAGGTGTACCAGAGTGCCAACTTAAATGGTTTTCGCTACAAGCTATACTCAATGGAGAAGAGACCCTCGCGTTTGACCATCAAAAAACCATTGAAAAAGCGTGGCAGAAGCTTCGTGCATCCATTGAATACACATCGGTTCTTTTGTTTGCATTAGACAAAGAGTTTTTGGTTGCCGACATCATTTCTGCTTATCAAGAGTTTGGTATTGATATTAGCCGAATGACGATTAAGCGCCGCTTGATAGATTCAGGCGTACTAAAGCCCACCAATAAAGTCGCTTCTACCAACAAAGGCAAAGGTGGAAAACCCGCAATGGTATATACGCTGACCAGCGACGAAGTAACCTTTTTTCAAAACTGTTTGCGTGGATAAACGCAGGCAATCAGACAGACAAGGAGTCTGCCATGACTGTTCGAGTAAACTATCAAACTACAGCAGTGATCGACGTTGATCCAGAGAAAGGCTTTAGCGAGTTATGTCCAAATGAACTGCCCGTTGCAGGTGCGTTGGAAATCGTACCGGAGCTTCTGAGTAATCATGCCAAAGGCCGATTAAAACTGGTCAGTCGTGACTTACACCCACCAAAAGCAAAATGGGATGCCGAAACACCAGCCAACATGCTTGAACCCGTCGGTCTACCCAATGTGGATATAAAATGGAACCGCCATTGTGTACTTGGCACAACAGGTTCTGAACTTTTAGACGGTTTACCACCTGTTTTGGACTATGATTTTCAAGTTAATAAAGGCATGGATCCTGATGCGCATCCTTACGGTATTTTCTTCCATGATATTGCCGATACTAAAACGACAGGTGCACATGAATTTCTAAAATTCAACGGGATTGATACCCTAGTGATCGGTGGTCTCGCGCTAGATTTTTGTGTGAAGAAATCCGTCATGCAAGCACTGGATCTTGGCTACAATGTGGTGGTCAACCTTGCTTCAACTCGCGCAGTGCTGCCTGATAATGTTGAAAATGTGCTGACAGAGCTCAAGGATCAAGGCGCATTATTTGTCGAAAAAGCGGATGACATCATCGTAGAAAAATTCGCCTAGAGACGATAGTAACCGAGAAGGATTTCACTATGCATCAACATGAAAAATTGAATTACGTCGAATTTGGTTCCACCAATATTAACGCTACAAAACAATTTTTTGAGCGTACCTTTGACTGGACTTTTATCGATTATGGTCCTGAATACTCTGCATTTTCAGGACAAGGGTTAGATGGCGGATTCTTCAAATCTGAGTTTGTAAACCAAACCGCAAATGGTGGCGCACTTTTAGTGTTTTATAGCTCAGATATTCAGGCCACGCAGATAAAAGTTGAGCAGCATGGTGGAAAAATTATCCGCCCTATTTTCGAATTTCCCGGCGGCTGCCGATTCCACTTCACCGAACCAAGTGGAAATGAATTCGCAGTATGGTCGGAGAGCAATTAGTACTTACCCCAACACCACTTCCACACCTAGCTTTTTGATTTGCTCAAGGTCGCTTTTCGGAGCGGCTTTGTCGGTTAACAACACCGATATTTCGTTGGTATTTCCAATTGAAGAAGGATAAATCTGTCCAAACTTACTGGAGTCCGTCAGTACGATGTTACGTCTATTCTTTGCCAGAATGGCCTCTGCGATGTCGGCACGCATCATGTCTCGGCTAGTAAAACCAGTGTCTTGGTGAAATCCGTCTATACCCAAGAAAGCCGTGCTGAAGTGAATGTTCTCAATACAGAGTTTGGTGAGCGGGCCAACGAGGCTCTCACCTTGATGCTGATACACACCACCAAGCAAGATAATGTTGGCTGAGGTGTTACGGATGAGATGGGCGATGTACGCCGATGGGGTAATGATGGTCACATCGCCGCGTTCAGCTAAAGTGCGAGCCAAGAGCGCATTAGCACTGCCGCCCTCGATCAATACGGTTTCGTTTGGTGATACCAAGTCCGCCGCTTTATTTGCAAGTGATTGTTTAATATCGAAACGGACTTCTAATCGGGTATCAATATCATCACTTTGCAATGCGGTAGCTGCGCCGTGTACGCGCTTTAGATAGCCCTGTTGCTCCAGAAAATTCAAATCCTGCCTGATGGTCACGCCCGACACGCCGATAATGTCAGAAAGCTCCGTCACTTGAACGCGTTTGCGGTCATTAACCAATTGCAGGATTTCATTTTGTCTTGGATTCACAGGCTCGCTCCTTATTGATGAGCTTGCAGTATACGCCCGAATACTTTCATATGAAAGCAGCCTGTGAACGATAGAAATAAGCTAAGTCGCGTTACACCATAAGCTCTAGACGGTTGCCATCCGGATCTAATACGCAGCTTTCGTAGTAACCATCACCCGTTTGTCTCGGACCGTCGATCCATTGGTAGCCATCATCTACTAAGGTTTTGGTTAATTGATCCACCGCCTGCTCTGATCCTAAAGCGAAGGCAAAGTGTGCTAATCCTGTTACCTGCTTCGCATGAGATTTTTCACAAGCGGTCACACCTTCCATCGACATTAACTCCAATCGTGCTCCACTTTCAAACGAAAGAAAGTAAGTTGAAAACTGCTTAGTTGGGTTGTGGTATTTATCGTTAGACACCGCGTTAAAATATTTCTCATAGAAGGCTTTTAACTCTTCCAAACATTCTGTCCAAATCGCGATATGTTCAATTTTCATTAGGATTCCCCTTAGCTCTTAACTGCGCTCAATCTAACGAGGAAAAGCAGCACAAAAAAGAGAGCAAATCACCACCGAGTTGTTCCTGTTTAATGTCCGAACTGCTCATCAATGAGTCATTAAATCTATGGTTGGAGTTGTGTTTGAGCGAAAGTGATGTCCATAATGGCGCAAAGTTTTACAGGATAAAATGATGGAAGAGATTTACTTCGCAGGCGGCTGCCTTTGGGGCGTTCAAGAATTTATGCGCCACCTTCCCGGCGTAATCAGCACCGAAGCAGGACGAGCAAATGGCACGACGGATAACACTCAATCCGAATACGATGGTTACGCAGAATGCGTGAAAACCCAATTCGACCCCGAACAAGTTTCGGTTGAAACTTTAATGGGGTATCTGTTTGAGATCATCGACCCGTACAGCGTTAACAAGCAAGGTGAAGACGTAGGTGAAAAGTACCGTACCGGTGTTTATAGTCAAAACGAGCAACACCTAACTATTGCTAAAGCGTTTATCGCAGCAAGACCGGATGCCGATAAAATCGCCGTAGAAGTGCTGCCACTCACAAACTACGTGCCAAGTGATGATGAGCACCAAGACCGACTCACGCGCTTTCCAACCGAGATTTCGCAGCCAATTTAGGAATAAACTGCTTCATACAGAACACCAAGAAGCTTAAGCAGCCGAGTCTGATGCTCTTGAACACCCGTTATGAAGCTTTGGCCGCCAAATTCGAGTGTGTCGATACCTTCGAA
>NZ_JAKKCL010000039.1:0-4538 GCF_021728175.1 Vibrio sp. A1-1 | reverse complement strand
ATCCTCTACGACTACATGGTCAAGTGCATGCAGGAATTAGCGAAAGCTGAACCTGATATCGATGCGCTCCTGCCTTGGAACTTCAAACATTAGCAAGATCGCCCCGTGGGTTCATGGGGCGTTTACGGTATTTTGTGTGTTCTTCTAAGTTTTAAAATGCTGGTACAAGTACTCCATTAGGGCAAATAATACCGTCATTAGTAGGTCTTGTAATATGGTGTGGGGACAAGCCTGAAAAACTTACTCCTCGCTTTGCTGGTCCAAGCACACAATGTGTAAGAAAGCTCCGCATTGTTGCACTCTTATGACTTTGTTAACCTAGCCAGAATTACATCCAAAATTTGCTGATGATTGTCCTTTCTGGAAACCTCGTCACGCTCCTGGCAAAGTGCTTCCTCCCCTTCTGATGCGAGAATTTTAATGCCACGCTCAGTACATTCTGCGAACGCACTAAACTGACTCGCACTGGGAATCTCTTGAAATGTCACATTGGGAAGAGCAACAAGTGATTCGGCTGGTGTCAGTGCGGGATGTAGCCGATCAGAAAGCGTCACCACGGTGATAGCATTGTTCATCAAGGCCAGAGTTTCAGGGACAAAAGTTTTCGTTAGCTCAGGGTTGATAACGACGACCGATTTCAGTTTGCTTTCAGACTGAAATCGGGGGAATTTTTGATCCGGGATGTTGGTAATATCAACGTTATTTTCACGTAACCAATGACAGTCTACATTGGTGACGTTGTGACACGATGTTCGATATTTTTCCGGGCTTATTTGCGCTCCGGAGAGCATCAGCATAGATGTGCCACCCAGAAAAAAGCCAACACCCTGCACTTCATCAGTATCTACACCTCCGGACAGTATCCCGACCGAACTTAATTCGTTCAGCCCAAGCACCAAATCACTAGTCCTGAAAGTGATTTCATCAACAGCCATTTCTGCATTGATTTCGTTTGGTGCAGGAGGCTTTGGTACAACAACGATATAACCTTGTTTCGCTAGGCCTGAAGCTATCCAACCACTATGAGAAAATGCTGACCGTGTTCCGCCCTGCGACAAAAGCACAACGGGAAATTTTCCACTTGCTAAAGGGGCATCTAACTGCGTTTCGACTGATTTAAAAATGTTACCCCTACCAAACGTGAAGTTGGTTTTCCCGTTCGTTGTGGGATACCAGTAGTAGACTTCTACAGGCTTGTCTCTGTCTTCACTGAATACCGTTTTGACTGTTAGCGCAGAATGGTATTTCGGCTCATTCGTACTGGCGCTGACACTGACACACAATGAAGCGAGTAGAAACGACATTATTATTTTGGTTTTCATTTTTACCCCAGCCGATCAATACATTACTCTGCACGGCATCTGGAAAAATAACGCGCAGGAGATTCTCCATATATTTTGCGAAACATAGCAATAAAGTTACTCGGAGTCGAGTAACCCAAAGCAAGTGTCTGCTTTGAACTACGCCAGCAAGCTTTTGGACAAAAGTGAGTCAGTGAAATACCTAATTTAGATAGTTCAGGATTAGCTAAATTATGGAGTAGTAAAGCTCGAATAGCTCTCCAAAAATTATCGAATTCGGAATTTACCCATTCGATATTCGTTCAATGGGCTAGACTCTCCTATTTCATTTATAGCTCCACCAATCTTCTCAGCTAGCTCTTGGCTACCAGAGGATAGTAACATACAGGCTCTGATATATGATGTTAGGTCTTCCCCCTTAAATCCTTTGAATAGCTCAACAAACTGCTCCTGAGAAAGCTTATTCAGCACTTCAACTTCTGACGAGTTATAGCTATTAGAGCCTTTCCTCAACTCAAGAATATCCATAACCGTTGGTTCAGGTTTTAACTCTAGGTACTGCTTCCTTAGCTTTTCTGCGAACTTCTTATCTTTAATACCAAAAGGATTTGCATCTATGCTATCGATATTAAACACTTCTGGATTATCTTTTCTAGATTCGATGAAGAGTTCAATAAGCTCATCAGCTTTCTCATTTTTCCCCAAAGTTCTTAGCAAAGCTAAACCAGTGGCATATTGTGAGCATGATGTTGTGCGTGCGATATCCCTCATACCCGCTTCCATTGCTTCAGCAACCTCTTCTTCGTTAGAATCGAATGAGCCATGAAAAAGCTTCCAAGCCTCATCCCATTTAGCACTAGCATGTTGAATTTCTAACTCTTTCTGCTTATGTCTACAAAGAGGAATCAACTTTTCTTTGTCAAGAAAACCTTGCTCAATACCACGAGCAACAGCCAAGTCGATTTCATCGGTATATCTGTAACCATATCGATTTAGCGTCATATTCCAACGATCGGTTATTTCTTTCGTCCATCCCGATTCTTCGTTTTCCTTTCTAGTCCCTGATTGGTTTACAAACGCAAACTCTGGAATGTGCACCTCATCAGCACCATGGCAGTAGTAACACCAACTGAGCAATATAGTGGAGTGAATCACTTGCTTCTTGATGCTTTCATCGAAGCCATCAACAAGCTCCAAAAACTCATTTGTGTGCTCCACTATCTTTCTGATGACTCGTTTGTTTTTGATGTTCAATCCAATACAGCAATCACGAACATAATCTCTAAACTCGAAGTCGTCAGCAAACATTATATCGAAGCACTGTTCAGCGGTTGGTTCGAAGTGAAGTTGTCTATCTACGATTTTCTCTTTGTACTTCCTGTAATCTTTGAAAGTATCGTCACCAGCTTCCTCATTAAGCAACAAGACAACCTTGCAACCTTTTTGCTCCTTGAAGAAAGAAACTAACCCCATGAAGTCTTTGATAGTGATTCCCTTGCTATGACGCTCTAAATCATCAAAGCAAATTATTGTCTTGTTCATCGCCAGCTGAGAAACTGAATCAATAAGACTGCCAATACCTCCAACATACTTACTCACATAGGGAATTTTTGTATCCTTCACCAAGTCAGCAACTTTCTTTGAATAGCCTTTGATGTTTGGCGCTTCTCCAATTCGATTTGTATCAATAGTGTTTAAGAACGTAGTTTGCTTTAGCTCAGCAATAGAATTAATCCCAAACAATGAAACGTAGGAGTATGATTTTAAAGCGCATTCGATTTTGAACTCTTCGATGTACTGCTTCCAACTATAAGTCTTACCGACCCCCCAATCGCCTTTGATAGCTAGTACTTCGGGAGTATCGGTGGAAAGGAACCTTCGAACTTGCTCTTTAACTAATTCAACTGACATGTATGCAAAATTCCTTACAAAACAGAATGGTACTCCGACAACTATAAGCCTGTTAATCAATATATTGAATAGAAAAAGGTGTGTTCATAGGCATTCATCAAAAAAGCGCAGGGGGGACAGATCTTTTGCTTGTCCATTATTTTTAGTAGAAAAAACCGACAAGCAGAATGAGGTGTATTTTCGTTCTAACTCACTTTGGGGCAAATTCGTGTTACCAATGGCGTCAGTCGTGACTCTGCACGCATGACCAAAAGTATGGAAAAACTCTATATACGTGGCCAGTTTTAGTTAATCACTACAAGATGTCTGGAACATCTTGACCAGAATAGTGGCCCCTAACTGGCTTAAGGTTTTAGCTTGAGTTTATCTTGGTAGGGTCATAGGGGGCGGTGTGTGTCTTGATTCTAAAAGCCGACCAGATTTCAGCGTGGTTTGATAGGTATCTACTGAAGAAAGACAAAGAGTAGACGTGATTGTGAAGCTCTAATATCGGTCTTTAACATGATAAAAGCGAGTAGCCAAATAAAATGGTTCTCGCTTTTTTAATCAATTACCACGTTCGATTCGAGATAAAAATTACCCAGTAAACTCTTCAGAATCGGGACGATTGGTAAACTGCACACCATTTAAGAAGTCGCACAGCAGTTGGTCTTCACACTGTTTGTAGTTTTTGTTGTTTGGCTTGCGGAAATACGCACCAATTTCGTATTTACTTAAACTAATCCCAACCACTTCTAATACGTCCAACACATCTTCTGCTTTCATGTCTAGCGCAATGCGCAGCTTCATGAGAATCATGTTGTTGGTCAACGTGACTTCTGGCTTAGGTTGCTCGCCGTCTTTTTTTCCTCGCTTGAGGTTAATAAAGCCATTTAAGAATACCGCTAACTCTTGATCCTTCATCTTAACGCAAGATTTGTCGCTTTCATCTTTTAACCAGTTTGCTACTTTATCGTGAGCCACAGTGACTTCGGCCTGCCCGAAAGCTTTCATTATCTGCGCGTTCTTAAGGTTTAACGCGTGTTGGATACGACGTAAAATTTCGTTGTTAGTCACTAGGGATTCCTAAAATGAGTTCTAAGGGTGAATAAAAATCCATCAATGACATGCGATCTGTGGGTGTCTTTATTCAATAGCGTAGTTGACGGTGACTCTAACAGAGAACACGTTTCTTCGGTAGGTTAAAAAATAGAAATAAGGTAAACGCCCCATGAACCCACGGGGCGATCTTGCTAATGTTTGAAGTTCCAAGGCAGGAGCGCATCGATATCAGGTTCAGCTTTCGCTAATTCCTGCATGCACTTGACCATGTAGTCGTAGAGGATG
>NZ_JAKKCL010000038.1:0-5859 GCF_021728175.1 Vibrio sp. A1-1 | reverse complement strand
TGGCAAATACCAACCTTCGTTACATTGTCAGACTCGCTACTTTATTCAGAGTCCTAGGTTCATCTGGTGATACAGATGGTTCACTCGTTGAGCGGTGAACAGCGCTTCATACGACCTCACGTCGCACGCCCCATTCCAATTTACCTCGTTTGATCGTCTCTTTGCCTAATAGTTCCCATTTATAATGATCTTGCGTGGTTCAAGGCCCATTTCATCCAATGTTACCGTTGTCAGCCCATCAACATGTGCAGTATAGGGTCTGAGTTTTGAGTGGATACAATCTTCTCGGATTAGCCACCATATCGTTCACGATGACCAACAGCCAAGGTCAGGTCACGCGTTTGTCTCACAGCCTAAAATTGCAAGTGAGAACCGCGGTCACGGTAAAGAATTTGTTTTGTATCATCTTGGGTTTGCCATCATGCCAAGATTTATGATGGAGAAAGAGTTAGCTCGAGGAGATTAAGTTCGCATCCTATTTGATGTACACGACTTGGAGAACCCGACTTATGCGGTGTACTAACTACTAACTAATAGAAAGCTTCGATGCCGCTTCGAGTTGAGTTCTTGAAGAAAAAGGCCGGTGCGTTTGAATAGCATCGAACGCCATCTATTAAACTCAGTATTCCCAAAGCAAAGCCCACCGACAAGTGGGCTTTGTTCTCTTTCAATAACGAAAATAATAACTAGTAGCTCGCTTGAATGCTGACACCGCTATAGTTTGAGTAACCTTGAATCATGACGTGATAACGTCCACTTTGTGTCGCGCTGACCGTACATGTTTCATTGTTACCGTATTTGAAAGGTCGGCAGTCCCATGCATTCAGTGTCGGTTTTGCACCAAAACGGAGATACAAATCCGCATCACCGCTGCCACCATACATTTGTACTGTTAAGCGCTGCTCAGCTTCTACATCAACATAGTAATACGCTACTTGACCGCTTGAGCCACTTAAACCGCTCACTGGCACGCCCGAGGTTAATTTGCCTTCTGGGTCCGGTGTTGGATCTGGGCCACCGCAGTCTTGGCCACAATCTGCATCCGTTAAGCTATAAAGTAGCTTGTTCACGCTGCCTCTTGTGTCCGTCACCTTTCCGCTAGTTGCGCGGCTAACGATCAAGGCCTCTACTTGGCTTGGAGACAGTGAACTGTTTTCTTGAAGATACAGTGCTGCTACACCCGCTACATGTGGCGTCGCCATCGATGTACCACTAATGGTTTTGTAACCACCATCATACCACGCAGATTTGATTTGTGAGCCTGGCGCAAACACGTCCACACAACTGCCCCAGTTTGAAAAACTCGAACGTGCATCCGTGCTGGTGGTCGAGCCGACAGTTACACCAGTAGCAACGCGCGCTGGAGAGTAGTTACACGCATCGGCATTGGAGTTACCTGCTGCAAGCATAAAGCTGACACCTGATTGAACCGCACTTTGCACCGCACTATCGAGAGCGACAGATTGACCGCCACCTAAACTCATATTGGCAACTGAAGGTCCGGAAGCGTTCGCAGCCACCCAATCCACACCGGCGATAACACCAGACGTAGACCCCGATCCGCTACAGCTCAATACTCTCACGCCGACAAGGTTGACGTTTTTCGCAACACCATACAAGCTGCCGCCAATGGTGCCCGCTACGTGTGTGCCGTGTCCATTACAGTCACTTGCATCTGCATCGTTATCGACAAAGTCATACCCTGATACCGAGCGACCACCGAACTCAACATGCGTATTGTTCACACCAGTATCGATAACATAAGCCGTTACACCAGTCCCATCAAAGTTGGCACTGTAATTGTTATCGAGTGGCAAGTTACGTTGGTCGATTCGATCTAGTCCCCAAACGGCATTGGTTTGATTTGCATCTACCGAGACTATTGGGTCAAGCGATAGGATTCTGTCTTGCTCAATGTAGTCCACACGAGGATCAGAACGTAGATCTTGTAGCTGCTCAGGGCTCAAGTTAGCGACAAATCCACTTATCGAGTGGTCAAAAACCGACTCCACTTTTATCGAATACAAACCAGACATGCGGTCTACAGACTGTTGCGTGAATTGCTCGAATTCTGTTGAGTTGCTCGCCATCATTTGCGGTTGTTGAAATACCACTATGTAGCGATCTGCAATGGCGATGTCGTCCGGTGCAAGCATCAAAGTGGCAGGCAATGTGTCGGGAGCTTGTTGTAACTCTGCACTGTCCGCAATCTCATTGGGTTGCGAAAAAGCGAGAGAAGAATGAAAACAGAGCGCGGAGGTGATACAACAACTTAGTAGTTTCTTTAACATAAAATGTTCCTTGAAATCATAGTCTTGTTGATTTTACCTAGTACCAAACTGTCAACACGAAAACACAGACAATCAGCGTAGTACGCTCAATACGTGCTGCAGTGACGTTACACAAATCAAACTAGACAATGAGTAACCATATGCATAATTGATAATAATTCGCATACTCAGAAACATGATCAATAACTAAGCTTTATTGAAATTGAAATGCAAAGATTCATTTAGATTTAGAGCAAAATCCCTAAAATAGAATAATTCTACACACCTGGCTTATTGCCTGTTATATGCACTATTCTTACCGATAGTTTACGCAATAAAAACCTAACTATCCTTTCATTGGTCATGACTCAAATTGGTTGATAGATGTTAATATAGCCACCTGGTTTCTGATGTTTTTTAACTCATGGCTACTATCTAAGTTCAATGTCGTCTCTGTAATAAAACAGAGCCCGTCCGTGAACATGGAAAAGGGCATTCTGGCTTTCCTCGTTTCAGGTGTATCGAATGTCGAAAGGGCTTTCAACTCGATTAAGTTTACGAAGCCCGCAAGCCAGATGTAAAAGAAAAAATTGTCGATATGTCAATGAATAGCTCTGGAGTTAGGGAAACAGCACAAGTGTTGAATGTCGCATACAACACGGTATTGAGCACTTTAAAAAATCTCGCCAAGGTAAGTAACCTCAATACCTTTCGATAGAGCAAATATCAGACTAATTTGTAAACTTGAAAGGCTAGCTGCATTGGTTGAGGAATATGAGGAAAACACTTCCCCATTTAAGAACTGCAACACACCTTTGCCCCTTTGTGTGTCAGTGGCACCCAACTTAAAAAACTAGAGCGAAGCGGTTTGACCTACTTTTTCTTATCTGAGCAATGGGGGCTCGCCAACTGTGTTTATGGAGCTTATGAGCGTTTGCAGGGTCGTGAATCTTTATGTGTAAGGTCATAGATAAAGTCACAATGAGCAGTCTATACCGTCATATTAATGATAGAGGGTAATTTGCTGCATTGTGCAACAAGATGCACAGTGAGTTGTTCGCTAATGCTCTGATTGACAGTGGCTTATTAGTGCTGCGTTACTAATTGGTAGGGGTAATAGGCGGTAGGATTCGAGTGGGAAAGGCGGCTTGTTGCTGTATATAAAGAGTTAGACTTTTACAGAGCATTATACTCTACTAGGCTCTTATCGTGGTTTATGGTAATTAGGAGATATAGGATGGCTGCGAGTAATGAATGGCAAGAGCAACATTTGACACCCAAAGGTTGGGTTACTGGGAATGCCAAGTATGACAATGGATATAAGGACAGCCCAACTCCAGAAGACGTAGTGTTGACTGTCAGGAAATCTATGTATCTCGGAAGTTCTCACGGGAAACCTCACATAGATTTGGAAGAAACGTTTCGTAGTAAGGATAGTGTTCTCGTTCAGGAGCTGTTGGATCAATTTGGTGAACCTACTTTTGGAGTGTAACAAAAGTAAAAGTCTAACAATCTGTTTAAGAGTGATTCGCAACGCTTGGCATTTTTGCTATGCGTTGCGTTTTGTGTTTAAGGTGGTATGCAGTAGCATCGGTATTGCGTTGCTCACACCTCAACAGGGTGTTAGTCAAATAGCAGACACAAGGAGGAAAGTATGTGTGTTAGTAAATGGTGGGGGGTTGATGATTTTCACGGAGAGAAAATTAGCCCTAAGGAAAAGTTTAACAATACACTGAAGGCTTCAGCAAAATGTAGGTTTATCGCTAGTGATAGGCTTAAAAGGCTTGCTTTCTCAACTTCATATGCAACCACCATACTTTCGCTAGTTATGATTCTTCTATCATTATTGCAGGTTGGTGGAGTTAGCTTTAAGTACTCAATGGAATTATTTACGTCAGTTCAGATATTTCTGACAATTTGCATACTTGTTTACTCTGTTATTAACACTCAAGCTAAGTATGCAGTCCGTGCTGAGAAGCTCAATGACTGTGGCAATAAGATATTACAGTTACAGAGAAGCGTAGAAGAAAAAATCTGCAATTCTGAAGACTTTGATTTGAGCAAGTATCGTGCTCTGTATGATGAAATTGAAGTTGACTCTGAAAACCATGCCATGTCTGATTTTTATTTTGCCAAGCTTCGATTAAAAAGTATATACAGAGTAACTGGATTACGAAGATATCTACTTCGGCTAAATGCTATTTTTAGAGCCTCGTTGGAATATTTAGATATGGCTATCTTATATTTATTAGTGTTATGTATTTTAAGTGAGCTGTTAACAGGAACAGCTCCAGTTAAAATTCTCGGGTCAATTGGATAACAAATTGCTTAAGTTGACAGCTAACGTTCGGCATTTTTGGTTTGGTTGAGCTGAGTGATTACATGGCTTTGCTCAGGTGTTGTGTTCGTTAGCTGCAACTTGGCAAGGCGTTATACAGCAAGGAGAGTACAGTGATAGATAAGCCATTTAGGAGAACGTGTAGGATCTTTTCTGACGGCTCATATGCTAACTCGGGAAAAGGTGAGTATATCAAACATCCCTTGTATGCTAACTCACCAGCTCAGTACATTCGAGCTTATCTGGTATTGCAAAAAGATCTAATAGCACTATTAGATTATGTTGAGCCCTCTGCTCAAAACTTACAAACTCATTCCTTCCGTATCCATGAGCTGTTAATGAGGTTTTGCGTAGAAATAGAGGCAAACTGTACGGCTATTTTAAAAGAAAATGGTTATAAGGTGTATGGACGTAATTTGAATATGGGGGATTATAAAAAAATAGAACAAAGTCACTTCTTATCTAAGTACGAAGTTATGGTACCTAATTGGCATGGCGAGCAAGGGATCAGAACTCCTTTCCTTAAATGGGCTAAAGGTGGAGGGTTAGATTGGTATCAAGTATATAACAGTACTAAGCATGACCGACATGGTAACTTTCATCAGGCTACATTTAACACTCTGATCGATGCAGCCTGTGGACTGTGTGCCTTGATTTCTGCACAATTCTGGACATATAGCTTTACCTCCTCAGACTACCTTATAACTGTTTCAGGAGATGAAATTGATGGTTTTGAGTCTGCTATAGGTGATTTTTTCAGAGTGAAATTTCCCGCAAATGTTCCACCTGATGAAGTGTATGAATTCAATTCGAGTGATATTGATACAAGCAAAGATATCTTTGAGGAGTTTCAATACATATAGAGCGTATAACAAACGTTTAAGGTTTCAAGATACTTTTTCTAATCTGACCAAAATGGTTTAGACCAGCACACCTAAAACGTTTCTGTCCAGAGGTTTGCTGATAGTGCATGAAATACGGAATTGCCCCATTCCTTACCAGTAACCTTCTACCTCACAAATAACAGTGAGGTGGTTTGACCTACTTCTTCTAATCAGCATAGTGTCTATGAAAGTGGGGTCTTACCAACTTAGCCAACTAGTTCGAATAGGCCGTCTTATTTCGTAAGCGCGTCATAAACACCGCATTCTAATCGTCTAGCCCGAATAATAAGATCAAACCTCCAACCCAAAGGAGATTTGAAATGGCTAAACGACGCACTAACCAAGAGTGGCGAACCCTGTTCGAGCA
>NZ_JAKKCL010000037.1:0-6209 GCF_021728175.1 Vibrio sp. A1-1 | reverse complement strand
ACACCGCCGTAAACTTTAGCAAGAGTAGTACAGATAGCTGCAGTTAGAGTTGTTTTACCGTGGTCAACGTGGCCGATAGTACCAACGTTAACGTGCGGTTTCGTACGTTCAAATTTTTCTTTAGACATGAGTGGTCCCTCTAGGTACGGATTTAGGTGGCCCAAATTGACCACGCAACCAAAAAAAGATAATTGGTAAATCTAATATCAAAAGGAAATAAACTTGAGAGCTGGTGCTGATAGGCAGACTCGAACTGCCGACCTCATCCTTACCAAGGATGCGCTCTACCACCTGAGCTATATCAGCACTCAAATTAGAGTGGAGCGGGCAGCGGGAATCGAACCCGCATCATCAGCTTGGAAGGCTGAGGTAATAGCCATTATACGATGCCCGCAACACGTAACTCTGAGAGCTATTTCCTAAAGAATATGGTGGAGGGGGACGGATTCGAACCATCGAAGGCAGTGCCGGCAGATTTACAGTCTGCTCCCTTTGGCCACTCGGGAACCCCTCCAAATTTTCAAGCCATTCAGACTACTAAAGGAAAGAATGGTGCCGACTACCGGAATCGAACTGGTGACCTACTGATTACAAGTCAGTTGCTCTACCTACTGAGCTAAGTCGGCATAAGTGGTGCGCATTCTATTGAATGATTTTCGAGGTTGCAATAGTAATTTTAAAAAAAATCATAAAATTCGATTTTTTAGATTCGTTTGCTGCAAATTCGTACAAACTTGGCTTTTTTAAAGTAAACTTCGACCTTTGTCGTTTGCTTTGAAGTTCGCTTGATGTATGTTCTTGCTTCTACTAAACCAAGGATAAAAGAGACCCATGAGTCCATTTTTGTCATTTGACCGTGCAAACTGGGCCGAGTTAAGAAACTCTGTACCGATGACACTTTCTGAAGACGACTTGACTGCGCTTCAGGGCATTAATGAAAACCTAACCATGGAGGAAGCGGTAGAAATCTACCTTCCTTTGTCTCGTCTTTTGAATCTGTACGTCCAAGCCCGTCAAAGCCGCAACTCTGTATTACAACAATTCTTGAATACGGAAGAACATGCCCCTCCTTTTGTGATTGGTATCGCCGGCAGTGTCGCTGTAGGCAAAAGTACGACAGCTCGTATTCTGACCGCATTGCTTTCTCGTTGGGAGAATCATCCCAAAGTGTCCTTGGTCACTACAGATGGCTTTCTATATCCGAAAAAGGTACTAGAAGAACGCGGTATCATGCATCGTAAAGGGTTTCCTGAGTCCTATGATATCAAACGTTTAGTTGAGTTTATGTCTGACGTTAAAGCGGGTAAGCCGGATCTTGAAGTACCTATTTACTCCCACATCACGTATGACATTACGGACGAACTAAGAAAAGTTGATAGACCGGATGTTCTTATCATTGAAGGTTTAAACGTTCTACAAAGTGGAATGGATTATCCGCATGATCCACATCGCGTCTTTGTCTCTGATTTTTTGGATTTTTCGATCTATGTCGATGCTGAAACAGAGACAATTGAACAGTGGTATGTGGAACGATTTTTAAAGTTTCGCCAAGGGGCTTTTACTAAACCCGGTTCTTATTTTAGTCACTACACGCAACTGTCAGTCGATGAAGCAAAGCAAAAAGCGAAACAAATTTGGCATGATATTAATGGGCTCAACTTGGAGCTGAATATTCTTCCAACCCGAGAAAGAGCCCATTTGATTCTACACAAAGGCGTCAACCACTTGGTTGATAAGGTATCTTTGCGAAAGTAATTGAACGTCAATCGCTTTTACGCAACGAGATTTCACCACCAATGTAAGTCTCTAGCCCTTGCGAGGTTTCGAGTAATATCCCGCCTTGATGATCGATGCCGCGTACGATGCCGTGCACCTCTCTAGGTCCGATGAGCAGCTTGACTTGACGATTGAGAAAGTTATCTAATCGATTCCAACGTTCGACAAAGCTGGTAAGTCCTTTCAGTTCATACTCGATAAGTGCGGAATTCCAATGCTTGATAAGCGTCGTCGCTAGGACATTTCTATCGATCATGAGACTCTCGTTTACCTGATTCAATGTTGTCCATGGTTGATCAATCTCAGGTTGCTCATCAGGCATTCCAATATTGAGCCCCATCCCAATCACAAGATGAGCAGCACCACCGGCCTGCCCTGACATCTCCACTAAGATTCCTGCCAGTTTTTTATCTTGATAATACAGGTCATTTGGCCACTTGAGTTTAACGCCTTGTATGCCCATTTCTTCTAGTGCTTCCACTGCGGCAATACCAATAACAAGGCTTAAGCCCATTGCCGCGGCCATTCCCGCATCTAATCGCCAGTACATGGATAGGTATAAGTTAGAGCCAAATGGAGAGATCCATTGTCTACCGCGGCGACCACGTCCTTGTGCTTGATACTCAGCTATACAAACACGGCCCTTTTCTGATTCTGCGACTCTATCAAGCAAATACTGGTTGGTTGAGTCAATCACAGGAACAAGCTCAACAAGTGACTCCGCACTAGCAGTAAGGAGAGCTTCATCTAGCAACTGCAATGGTGATGCCAACTGGTAACCGCGCCCTTGCACTCGATAAATATCAATGCCCCACTCACTAAGACCTTTAATATGCTTAGCTATTGCCGCTCTGGATACATTCAGGGCTTCGCCCAGCGCCTCTCCAGAATGAAACTCGCCGTTACTTAATGACTTTAAGATATGAAGTTTCGTAGAGTGATCTTTTCTCATCTTAACGCCTCGATCTGAGCCAAGTTGGTTTCCCCGGTACGGTTCAGAAATCGCACTTCATGCTCAAGTTCTATTTGGTATTTATCCCACACTGCCTGCTTCACTAGGGAAGCAAGTGCGACAACATCATCGGCACTGCAGTTGTCCATGTTGGTCAAAACCAAGGCTTGCATAGGGTTGACCTGTGCACCATGCACAGACTTCCCCTTTAATCCGCACTGTTCAATCAGCCAACCAGCCGCGACTTTCATTCCGCCAGGAGTTGGATAGGCCATGATATTAGTATGTTGCTTCATGAGCCGATCATAATGATCTTGAGTGATCACTGGGTTTTTAAAGAAACTCCCTGCGTTACCTACCTTGACTGGATCCGGTAGCTTCTCCGTTCGCACTTGGCAAACTCGCTCGAAGATTGCTGCTGGGCTAAGTTGTTCTTCCGGAATATCTTTTAAAGGACCATATTGATTAATCGGCTGCCATTGTTTAGCCAGCTTAAGCCCTAGTGCGGTAATAAAGCACTTTTCATGCAAAGCGTGTTTAAAAATGGAGTCTCGGTAGCCAAAGTTACAGTCTCTGGCGCTCATTCTTCTATTTTCAAACGTAGTTAGATCAAGAACATCCACGTAGTCACAAATGTCTTTTAGCTCTAGCCCATAAGCTCCAATGTTTTGAATAGGAGCCGAGCCTGCACAGCCAGGGATCAGGGCTAGGTTTTCTAACCCACCAATTCCCTGACTTACACACCAGGAAACCAACTCAGGCCAGTCTTCACCACCTGCAATATGCAACAGGTATTGGTCATCCGTTTCCGTCACATTTTTACCCATGATTCGATTAACGATCACTAACCCGTCAAAATGCTCAGTGAAAAGAACATTACTTCCTTTACCTAAAAAAAGCTTCGGTAAATGGGTGAATCTCGGGTCTTGAAATAGTTGAATAACCTCCTCGAGCGACTCGATGGTGGCTAAATAGGAACACGACTGTTCAATCCCAAAAGTATGGTAAGCCTTAAGGCTCGCATTTGTTTTAATTTGCATAGTAGGTTTGCAACGTCAGATAAGATTCTCTTAAACTGTCGACATTCTACATTAGTTATCTTTTAACCGCAGTGACAATACCTGACTCATTAATCATAGAAGTGTTAAATCCTATCAAGCTCCCTCTCATTAAGAGGTTGTACAAAGCGTATTACCCTTCGGGTCGAGCCAAAAAGGATGAACTGATCATTACAGCGAGCCATAAAGGTGAAATCGTTGCGTTACTACGCTTAAAAACCGTAGATAGATCTCGATTGCTGACGGGAATGCTGGTCATTCCAACACTTAGGGGAACTGGCATTGGAAAAGAACTACTAACTCATTGTAAAAACAATGTTTTCACTGATGGCGATTATTGCTTCGCGTTTACACATCTCGAATCCTATTATTCCAAGCATGGATTCAAAACCATTGATTGCTCTGAGCTACCACACCCGTTAAAAATGGCATTTCAACGCTATGTAGATAGCGGTAAAGATCTCATTCCAATGCAATTCATCTCTTCAACGACATCAAAACGCGCGCTTTTGTAGCCAGGCAAATCATATCTTTGATAAAATGGCAGGTTCGCAATATTGCACTAAACTAAGGTACTCATACCGATATGATAGTAAGTAGGAATCCATTCGAACAGTTGCCAAGTCTCGCTGTCAATCCGGAAGACTTTGATGTTCTGTATTCAGCAGAATCATTCAGGACTCGTCTTTTGGATGCAATCAGCAAAGCAACGTCGCGAATTTACCTAGTCGCTCTATATCTGGAAGATGATGAAGCTGGACGTGAAATTCTCACTGCGCTTTATGAAGCGAAACAGCGCAATCCTGGGTTGGACATCAATATCTGTGTCGACTGGCATCGAGCGCAGCGTGGCCTGATTGGTGCGGAAACATCTGAGGGTAATTCTGCGCTTTACAAAGCGTATGCCAATAAGTACCAACACCCGATCCCTGTCTATGGCATACCTGTGCGTGGCAGAGAGGTTTTTGGGGTACTGCATTTAAAAGGCTTTATTGTCGATGATACTGTCATCTACAGCGGGGCAAGCTTAAATAACGTTTATCTGCACTATCACGAACGCTATCGCTTTGATCGTTACCATGTGATTCGACATGAGTCTTTAGCTAATTCAATGGTGCAATTCATTCAGGAAGAGATGATTGCTCACCCAGCTGTCAATGATCTTGCTGGAAAAGATAAGCCAGAAACCAAAGAAATTAAGTCGGCGATTCGTCAACTGAGAGCTTCACTTGCTCAAGCTAATTATCAGTTTGAAGACCAACCAGCAACAGAAGAAAGTGTAAAAATCACCCCGCTAGTTGGTCTAGGCAAACGCCGTAATCTACTCAATCAACAGATTGTAAAGTTACTAGCGGCCGCCCAAAACGAAATCTTTATCTGTACGCCTTACTTTAACTTCCCTAAAGCGCTGCATCGTGAAGTGAAGCGAGCTATGAAACGCGGTGTGAAAGTAACTATTGTTGTGGGCGACAAGACAGCAAACGACTTTTATATTGCCCCTGAGGAAGACTTTAAAACCATTGGCGGACTTCCATATCTGTATGAAGTAAACCTACGCCGCTTTGCGAAAGCAAATGAAGCGAATATCGCTGCGCGTAAACTGTCAATTCACCTCTGGAAGCATGACAATAATAGCTTCCATCTCAAAGGCATTTGGGTTGATAAACGCTATATGCTACTGACGGGGAATAACTTAAATCCTCGGGCTTGGTCACTTGATCTAGAAAATGGACTTCTCATCCAAGACAATTATGCGAAACTCACTGATAAGTTCGAAGATGAGGTTTCGCGTATCCTTGAGCATACCCACCTTATCTGTACTTATAAACAGTTAGAAAAAGTGGAAGATTATCCGATAGGAGTGCAGCGGTTAGTAAGAAAAATAACCCGCCTAAAAGCCGATGGGGTTTTAAAACGCATCCTGTAAGCATAATTAACTTCAAAGCTCAGCATTTTCCTGCTGGGCTTTTTTATTATTCCTAGATCCAACAGCTTAATACTCTATTAGACCTCTGTTAGTAGGCTTCAGTAAATAAACTTGCGAGACACAACTGAACCCAAAACGCAACAACCTAGAATCTAGAAAGGTAATACATGCGTAAGTGGCTAGGTGCTTAATAACTCAGTCTTCCGATCTTACTCTTTCTTACACTACGCTAGTGAATAAGCTTTCTAACACGTAAGTCAGCACAGGGGCTCAAAACTAGTCCTCGATACTGGGACCCGGTTCAGTAGAAACCGCACAGAGTTGCGCATCAACTCGTCATGGCAGGGCTTAGAAAGTATCGCGAGAGAAGAGCCTGCCTCTCGATGCAAGGTTTCAATATGGAAATGGGGTTAAGGTAAGTATGGAAATGGGGTTAAGGTAAGTCGGGTAACCAAAACGAAAAAAGCCCCAGTCTTTCGACTGAGGCTTAATATAA
>NZ_JAKKCL010000036.1:0-6239 GCF_021728175.1 Vibrio sp. A1-1 | reverse complement strand
AAGATGAAAACTGCGAAGGTGAGCAGGTGAACATTTATGTGAAAGCCGTGTGAGGGAAAACCTCATGCACGGAATTGAAGAGGGGTTGCTGGATAAGGGTTGTGCCGAAGCCAGTGACCTACTCTACATCAAGCACTGAAAACGCACTTACTTGAGCAAATCGTGGTTCAAGCCGATGAAACACCGCTCAATGTGCTTAAGGAAGACAAGCAATGTTACATGTGGCTGTACTGCTCAGGCGCCGACTCCCCCGAAGCCACACTTCCTGGCATGAAAAACATCGTCTTGTTCGACTATCAAAACAGTCGCGCGAGAGCCTGTCCAGTGGGCTTCTTGGGTGACTACTCTGGCTATCTGCAAAGTGATGGCTACGGTGCTTATGACGGATGAACGAAAGTCACCAATGTCGGTTGCTTCGCTCACGCACGTCGTAAGTTCATGGATGCGAAGAAGCTTCAGGGTAAAGGCAAGTCGGGAAAAGCAGATGTAGCGTTAGCGAAAATCCAAAAGCTGTATGCACTTGAATCTCGATTAAAACTCGCTTCGGCTGAAGAGCGTTGGTCTGAAAGGCAATCCAGTGCCAAACCCATGCTGGATGGCCTCTATAACTGGTTAACCACGCAGAATGTCATCGAATCGAGTCCTCTTGGTAAATCCATCAAGCACACCTTAGGTCAGTGGCCTAAGCTGGTACGCTATGTTGAAGATGGGCATTTATCTATCGATAACAACCGAGCGGAACGCGCAATCAAATCACTGGTCATTGGCAGAAAGAACTGGCTCTTCGCCAACAACCCCAATGGTGCTGATGCCAGTGCGTTACTATACAGCATCATCGAGACAGCAAAAGCCAACGGGCTAATACTCTACGATTACATGGTGAAATGCATGCAAGAGCTGGCAAAGTCCGAGCCTGATATCGACTCACTTCTTCCCTGGAACTTCTCACACTGAAACTAAAACGCCCCGTGGGATCATGGGGCGGATACGACAGTTTTGATTATATAAGTTGGTCATACACCTGTACTCGCCCCCACACAGCTCACTTCTGGACAAAAGTGAGTAGCTTTAACTGATAAAAGTACGTCTAAGACTTAGACATTTATTAGTTATTCATATAGACATTAGTATTGAAGATAACAGTATTAACTATGAAATTAATTTAATTACTTTTTCATGACTCAACATTGAGGTGTAAATAGAAAACACGAAGAATACAACTGAGCTTAGTATCGCCAATTCTTCTTTTAGAAATGAACGCGACCAATTTCCGTAGTCAGGGTTAAAGACACCGTTAATAGAGATATCAAATAGAATCATTAACGGGGCAGAAATAATCAAAGAAATAGCTCCTGCTACAACATTTTTAAATACATTTATCATTCAAGAATCCTCTAAACTTTTATAGAATGACGTTATTTATTTCTATGATAAGAAATCATAGTTGCCACAATTTAAATCAGTAAGTGTGTTTTATTTCCGACATAAACTCACTCAAAGATTACTTGGAAGTTACATGTTTTTTAACTTGTAGCATAGCATTCTCTCAATGCATTGGTATACTCTGACAGAGTTAAGATTGAAGCTTTTTCCGCGATAACGCCCTCAAGTTTTGTTAGAGCAATTTGGTTTTCCATTTGACCGCCTCTCACAAGAAGATGTCTAGTAGCAAAGTCAGTTCCGAATAGTAGATCGATACGCTTTTTAAAGTCAGAGACGTCAAGAGTTAGGTTACCTTTAGGACCGTAATTATAGTAAGTATCAACAAAATCTAACGCGAGACTGAATGTGTCATTGTCAACTCCAGAAAGATTCTGCATGCACTGAAGATCAACGTCGTACAAAGCGCTATCAGAAATAGTTGCCTGATGAAGGAAATAGATATAACCAGATACTCGTTCGCGAGGATTTCTCAGTGAAATGGGGGTAGGTGGTGATTGACTCACACCAAACCCTGTGTAGTAATGACCCATCGACTTTTGGTATTGAACAACCCAAGGCTTCTTGTAGGCTAAATAAGCTGAAGACAACAAAGTTAAGCCGCAAATTACGATCACTGAAATATTAAAAAAATTATTTATTTTCATTAAAGTAACAATCCAAATAATATGAGTACTAGTAAGGCCATGAGATGCTAATGGTTTACACAAAGCCATGTCCAACCAACGCGGGAAATAACGTTTGCTGGGAACTCCTTGCCTTTGATAAACGAACCTAAACACCTCTCAGGGCTAGACCCAAAGTAGAATATGCATGATAAGGTACCTGCCTTCATAGTCAGTCCAAAATCGTTTTTTTTGCCATAAAAGTCTTTATTTATTGGACATATTAGTAAATATTTTCCTGTCATAGATAGGGGCATCGAAAAATTCGTCATCAAACATGAAACTAAGCCAATACTCTCGGTATCTCTTGTGATACTTGATTGTTTTACGGATGTTCTCAGACCTTGTTAATTTTGGTGAATTAAAAACGTAGTCTAATGGTCTAACACCCTTATAGGTTCCACCATTATTTAAAGCAATGGCAAACGCAATAGGGTTTGATAGCAATATCGCAACTTCTGGTGAAGCAAACTCAGCATACTTCCTAATTTCGCTAATTCGATACGAACTATTGTTATATGTGTGCTCGTTAAGGTTAGTAGGATCTCCCTTGGCTGAATGAGCAATGAGCGCAAAAACCATTAAGGCACTAATCCCTTTTGAGTCTGACTCTATCTGTTTGGCTAAGCGGTCTTTCATTGATTCACCAACCCCAAGACTCTCACCTTCACCCCAGTCAATTACGATTCCGCTGTTACGACGAAAGAGACTATGATAGTGAGCGCTGATTTTCATATCTTTATACTTTTCATCTGAGGGGTGCAGAAGATCAGTCCTAAGCTTCCACGTAAACTCCAGCGCATTCTTTTTTCTTTCTAAGTTGGCTACCTCAGTTTTCATTACGCTTTGAATAGCTATCGGAGATAGGACAAGAATAGATAATGCCGCCAAGGCAAATCTAACGCCTCTACTCATAGAGAAGGTCATAATTTTATTCCATTATTGATTTTTTCATTAAGCTTATGGCACCAAACGCTTTGAACTGGTTAAAGCTCAAGCAGACGTTGAACATATAATGTCCTGCACTACCTTTAATCAACTTCAAGGCAGTTTTCATATAAATAAAATCAAACAAAACAACATATTACTGTTTTTTTGAGCTTGCATATTAAGGTGTGTTTTTGCATAATTCAACCATATAAATTATTTATTTTTCTATAAAAAATGACAAACAACACTAACAAAAAAATGCACCCAATTCCGAAACTTATCAATTTAATCGTAACGCTGATTGCTGTAGCTGGCTTCACATATGCTACCGCTGAATTCTTAGCCAGCAGTTATTGTCAAACTGCTTTCGGTATTGGCGTTAGCGAGCAATCTGACTGGAAAGTAAAAGCTTGCGCTAAGTACTATTGGGATATGGACTTAGAAAATCTAGGTCGCTGGTAAATCAACTCTAAAAACCCGATTTCAAGCAACGTTCAAACGGCTTAAAAGAAAAATAAACGGAGATACCCATGTCAGATGATTACATTTCAATAAAAGACAGAATGAAAAGCTTTGCGGTTGGTCTAGGTATCATGATGGTCATCGCCTTCTTACTCCTGAAGGGCGCTGATTTGATTGCATACCTTGCATGGAAAAACAGATGGTAAGAAAAAGAAGAATAACGAGCCTCCATTAATATGGGGGCTTTTTTATGGAGACGATTTCAACGCACACTTATCCATGCAACACATGGACTCAAACGCAATCTAGTAATCTTTGAGAACAACAATGATCAACTTTTTGTTTAAGAAAAGTTCAGCCACCCGACTTTCTGGCTTGTTACTATTCTTACTTTTCTTTATCGAACTTATTTACGTAATCCTTGAGTTTTCACTATCAGGGTCACTCTTACAGATTTCAACAGGTATCACTGTTGATCCCGAACCATTGGAGAAATTTGAGAACTTCGGTCGAACCTTGAGCGGTATGGGTCTTGGATTATTGATATTTTCACTCATCCCACCGAGATCAGGCTTTCTAAGACAGGCTTTAACTCTCGTATTAAGTGTCGCTCTCTCTATCCCCGCAATGCACTTCATCCAAGATAAACTGGTGGATGGCATTGTCGCTATGAAATCGACCCCTGAAGACATGGCTAAGGCCGATCTAGCCATCAATTACCGAGATCTCATGCTCGTTAATGGGTTCCGAGAAGAACACAAAAGTGGCGACCCAATTGTTTACGACATCCAAGATCAGGTTACCCTCGGCTTATTTCCTATTCTGGCGATGCACAGCGACATCCTTAATAAGCTAAAAGGTGATGAAAACTGGTATTTGAAAATCAGTTCAATGAAAATGAACTACTTGGCTAAAGAGCATGCCAGAGCTATTCGTCTTATTTCACGAGACATGGAGTACATCCTTAAGGCACAGCAAGTACATGCCTTAGCGAAATCCCCATCTCTGGAAGCATCACTTGCCTTTGTTCGCCTTACAGAAATTATTGAGCGCCAAGGTCAAATTGCCATGGACAAGTTCACTAGAGAGCAAATTGTCTTTTTGCGCGAGGTGTACAAACAAATCGACCAAAATAAGGGCGGAAAAACCTACTTTGCCCACAAAGCCTGCCTTGATAAACCGTATTCACAGCGACAAGCCTGTTTCGGAAAAATCCAGAAAGTATTTGATAAACGCATTAAATCGGCGACAGAAAGCAATGTCTACGTTGGCATCCCTTACACAACTTTCTTCTGTAGTGACGGTTACACCTGCCGCGACACAAGCGTTATCTTTAAGCGCGTTTACAAATACGTAAAACAAGATTGGCTAAACAGAACAGGGATTCCTCTAAATAAAAACTTGAATGAAACTTACGCTAGTGGTTTAAATAGCAACTTTATCTCAGATTACACCCATATTTGGAAACTAATCGAGAAGCCTCAGTTCTTCAAAGAAGTGATTGGTAATATCCGCCAGTACTCAAAGCAAAAAAACTTGTTTTCAAACACAAAATCTTTGGGTGGAAGCTATGACGAGTTTGCTCAAAAGTTCTTTGAATCAGTTCGCTCTGACAACATTGTCTTTTCTGAAAAGTTACCGTTTGACTTTGATAACTACTCAAAGCCACTTTCTATGTCTGAATTCTTAGCAGACCGCCAAGTAAAGGATACATATAAAGCCATCATGGGTGAGTTTTATGTCCCTGTATCCAAATTCAGTTACAACAACCGTGAATACAATAAACTTTTGTCAACAAACTACCGCAACATCATTCAGTACAGAATGAATAAGTTTAAAAACATTGAAGAGTCTTATGCAAATGACCCTTACCTAAGAAAGCAAGGGGAGATGTACATCAAAATGATCTACATTCCTGCAGTCGCGATGAGCATTTCTCTTCTGTTTGCTATGATGTTGCTCCTAAAGCTTCCAGTTCGTATATTGGGGCTGTGCACATTGCGAGTTGAAGAACCTAAGCGCTCTAAAATTCTGCGTGTATCCACACTGGCTCTGACACCTTTGGTTGTCATATTACCGTTTGCTATCTCATCTGGGCATAGTGCTCTAAAAATGAATGATACTTTGACAGAAGTTTTGGGTCACCAACCTCTACCGCATGAAGATTTTGCATACGCTTGGTTCGTCGCGTCTCAGCCCCTTACAGAGGTTGGAGGCTCAATTAGCGCCAGAGGCTATGGTGTATACAACCATCCTCTTTACGTTAAAAAATCAAATAAAGATATGTCGCTACAAGTGGAAAGAGCGCGGCTTTCTATAACAATGTCACAAGCACGACAGTGGAGTAAGCAAGTCATCAAGCCCAAATTTACTACTAATGAAAACGCTAGTCAGTGAGGCGGCGTTTTAACATGTACTCTAAAGCTTATCAAGGTGACTAGAGAAGCATATCCGCCTCACGACCCTATGGGGCGGACACGTTAGAGTTACCGTGGTGGCACTATCTATGCCTGCCTTATCTCCTTTTTGGCAAGCCTCATGTAGGCTGGTTGTATGGTTGTAATACTAGAAGTAATCCGAAAAGTCAGAATGCTCTATCGGTCGTAACTCGGAACTGTCCAAAACCTTCTCAAAAATGGTTCAGAAATCTTGTGAACACCAAGCGATTTTGTCATATGTTCGTATTTTATAGGGCTAAGAAAGAAAATATGCCGTAGCCCTCAGCCCTTATAAATAAAAGGC
>NZ_JAKKCL010000035.1:0-6487 GCF_021728175.1 Vibrio sp. A1-1 | reverse complement strand
GAAGAATTTGGTAAGTTATGTCGAGGTCACTGGGGCGTTGAAAGTATGCACTGGTGGTTGGATGCCGTAATGAATGAAGATGACAGTCGAATTACCTACAAGCACGCATCCGAAAACCTGTCCCGAATTCGTCAAATGAGCATGAACTTTATTAAGCTTGTAGAGATGAAAGGGACCTTAAAACGGCGACAATTGAAATGCGCGTTAAATACTGAGTTCCGAGAGAGAGTTTTGTTTGGGGTTTAAGGTGTTTTAACAAATTTGCAACTCATGCGGGAACCCTGGGAAAATAGAGCACACGTTAACCGATTTATTGACGATTTACATGAGAATGAAAGTTATGAAAGTTGCACTGAATTTTGCAGATGAAAACTTTAGTAGAATTAGGCGTTTAAATAGTAAAACAGCAAAATGGTTTGGTAACTTTGATAAAGTATTTGAATTTACTCCTAAGGATATAGATGATGAATTTTTTGAAGCTAATAAATCGATCTTATGTCAAAAAAGGGGGGGCGGTTACTGGTTGTGGAAGCCTTATTTCATAAATGAGACCCTTAAAAGGCAAAGTTATGGGGATTATATATTTTACTGTGATTCTGGAGCTTTTTATATAAATAGTATTGACCATTTAATTGAAAGGCTTGAATCAAGCAAACAAGATATTATGTTATTTGAAGCGCCTCTCATAGAGGGGCAATGGACAAATGAATACTTGTTAAATTCATTGGGTTTTGATAATGATGCTGTGAAATTTAGTAACCAAATAATAGGTGGCTATATTTTAATAAAGAAAACGGAGTCGTCAGTCTCTTTTATTAGAGACTATTTAGAACTTTGCACTAATGAGAATTACTTGACTGATATTAAGACAAAAAAAAATGAAATGGCTTTTTCTCATCGTCATGATCAATCGATATTAAGTGTTCTTGCAAAATCAAAAAATATTAAGCCATTTAAGGACCCATCTGACTATGGAAAATTCCCTTTTAGGTACTTTTCAAAAGATAGACTTTTTAGAATAAATACTAATACTGATGAATATCCTGTTATAGTATTATCGAATAGGAAGGCTAATCCCTATATCTATGCTTTAAAGTATTATTTAAGGTCATTGCTGAAGATGATAGTCGTTAACAAATGACCCCATTTTGCGCAAGAAAGTTGTTGTTTTTATTTACATGGCAGAATTATAAGTGCAGTCAAATTATGTAAAAGACATTAGGTTGTCAATGTTATTCTCATCTATATCTAAAGTTGTAACATTTATAAACCAAATCGTACTGCTACCGCTTGCTTTGGTTTCTATTGGCAGTGATGGGTTTGCAACCTTTAATATCGTACTTGCTTCAGTTTCTTGGTTGTTTGTTTTTAACGGGGGCTTATCTCCAGCTATAGTGAAAATTTTTTCATCTTTAGCTGAAAAAGATGAAAAGGCGAAAAGTTTTCAGTTATCATTTTTAGTGTTAACTGGAATTATATTTCTATTTGGATTTGTCTTGAGTTTGGTAATTCAGCTTAGTCCTCAAGGATCATTTGTTTATAACAACGCTAATTTAATTATTACAGTTAGCTGTTTATCTGCGTTGAATGTTTTGTTGTCGCTAGCAACAGCCATTCGTCAGGGATTGCATCAACAATATATTAATAATGCTGTAGGGCTTTTAGGCAATGTAATCAATTTAATATTGGTATTGTGTTTCTATTTTTTTGAACGAACATCTCTTGTTGAATTGTCGATTTCAATGTTGGGTGGTTTCATTATATCGAGTTTAATTTTTCTACCCGATTTGTTGTTAAAAACAAAATATTTATTTAATAAGGTTGAACTGCGTGATTTGCCTTTCATAAAAAGTTTTATTATTACATCAAGCTTGTTTTTTATAATACAAGCAGCCGTATATATTAATCAACAGATTACATTGATATTAGCTGCTAATTTCATAGGGAATGATGCTGTAACAAGCTTTAGTTTTATTTTTAAATATTTTATGATAGTTGGTGGTTTTGTAACAATGGTTTTTCAACCTATTTGGCCTGCTATACACAACGCGATCGCTAAAAAAAATGTTGAATGGGTACTATCTGTTAGTCAAAAGCTTACGTTATATCTGTTGTGCTACGGAGTGTTTACTTGTGTAATAATGTTTGTTTTCGGAGAGAAGATATTTAGCATTTGGACTAATGGTATAATCGCACTGTCGCCTATGGCTATCTATCTTGTAGGTTTCTATTTTGTTTTGATCTGTTATACACAATCTAACGTGATTATTTTGATGGGATTGGGGGGAATTAACAAAATAGCATATATAACTATAATAGAGAGTCTAATGGTAGTTGTTTTTTTGCTACTCCTATTGCCTAGTTGGGGGTTAGAGGGGGGAATGATCGCATTAACCATACCTAAATTATTAATTAGTTGTGTTCTTTTAGAGAGAAGTAAAGTTATTTCAATCACTAGGATATCAGAAAAAGGAAAAGTGTAATTAGAATAATTGTCGATATGACAAAGTTAAGTAACTATTAACCTAGGGACATGAACGTGAAGTACCAGGGGGGAATTACTTACATGCCTATATTTCAAGAGATGGCGGTACATTGATGTAAAGATATTGGTTGACAGTTTTCAACTTTAAGCAAAATCAATGACTTTGTCGTAGTTTGCCTGCTGGTTATAAATGACATTTCTGACTAGCTTTCTGCACTTATGTAGCAGAGATATTCATGATTTTTCCGCGGGTATTAACTTTCTTGATAATACTCGTACTTAGTCAGATAGTGTCTTATTTTATTCATATTCCAATATACTTAATAGTGATTTTCAATAGGAGTGTAATGAAGAATTGTTTGTTTTTTTTAATATTTTGCTTACCCGTACTTTTTATTTCTAGTGAGATAGGGAACAGAGATAGTATAATAAATGCTTCATTTTACATTATAATAATTCAAAGCTCGGCTTTTTTGTTTTTTTTAAAAGGTAGTACTTTTTCCTTATTAAAGTCCTATTTTATTTTTTCATATATATTTTTTGGTCTTGTTCCTGTTATAGAATTTAACAAATTTGTTGTTTACTGGGGAGGGGGGGGGTTTAATGAAGATATATACTTACTTTTAAATGTGATAATAATTTCTGTAAACTGTTTGTTTGTCGTAGCGTATTCGTATTTTAGAATAGTAGGTGCAACTGTTTATTTAAAGTCCCAAGATATACATAGCGGTGGTTTTTCAACAATTGCCTTGGCCCTTTTTTCGTTGTTACTTTGCTTATGGATTAATAATTTTTCAATTCTTAGTTTGTTATTTAGAGGGGGGGAGTTCAAGGAGGTGGTTGAGGTGTCATCATGGCTTAGAAGTGTCGTTTATACGCTTTTTAGATTCATTCCCGTCTTTTTGTTTACTTTTTCAATAGTCTGTAAGAAAAGCAGCTTTTTTATTAATCTGTTGTTATTTGCTGTCATGTTATTATGTGCAAGTCCTTTGGGTATGCCTCGTTTTATGGTAGCTGCTTTATATATACCGCTACTTGTTATATTAATTCCTCGGCTTTTATCAGGTAATAATTACGCACTACTTTTATGTGGTGGTATAACTTTTGTTTTTCCTTTTCTAGATAATTTTAGAAGGTTAGGTGAGTCGGATTCAATAACATTAATGCCATCATTAGATTTTTTTGTTGGTGGACATTTTGACTCATATCAAAGTATATTGCGTGCAATTGAACTTGACTTTGTTAGCTATGGATATCAACTACTTGGTTCATTATTCTTTTTTATTCCCCGAAGTATTTGGCCTGACAAACCAATTGGTTCTGGTGCTGAAATAGCCAAAAAAGCAAACTATGTATTTGATAATATATCAGCAAACTACCTTGCGGAAGGGTTTGTTAATTTTGGGTATGTGGGTATTTTAGTCTTTATTATATTTTTTTCTTTTCTTGCATCTTCATTAGATAATGGTTTTTGGAAAAAGAGAAATAAAAACAATAATTATTTTAATTTAACTTATTTAGTTCTTGTTTCAAATACTACAATTGTTATGCGGGGGGACCTTAATATAGCAATAAATTCAACTGTCAGCTTATGCTTGGCTATATTTATGGCTAAGGCAACATTTAAATTACAGAAATAGTATGCTAAAGGTAGGGTTCCTACATGTTATCTTCACCGTCTTTCTCAAAGTTTCGGGATAATAGATTCAATCTGGCGAACTAGATAGCAGGACGAGATTGAAAGGATGAATTATGACGAATTCAAAGACCACTCTAGCATATTAAGTGATAGCCGTCAGGAACGAAAAATCACCTATGACTTTTTCAAGTTGTAACAGCAATGCTGTATGGAATGAAAACTTGGGATGAGATAGAAGCATTTGGCGAAGAGAACTTAAAGTGGTTTAGAAAATTTAGCCCTTATTCATAAGGAATACCTAGTCAAGATACCACAACTCGTATTGTAGGATTGGTTGACCAGGGCAAGACCATGAAGAACCCTTATTTCATAAGGGCTCGCACATGATGAGATTTTCATCCAAAGTATCGTTAGCTACTCATAATTTCAACAAAATCCACGATCAATTTGATGATCAGATTTAGGCGTGATCATATACTTTCTTTTGGGAGTAAATGACATGAACGGAACCAGCCTTTTGGAACACATATCAATCATTCGTGACCCACGCCAATTGTGGAAAATTGAGCATAAGCTAACAGACATCATTTTCTTGATGGTAGCCGCCGTGATTGCAGGTGCTGAAGGTTGGGAGGATATCGAAGATTTCGGACATGATAACCTTGATTGGCTGCGAGAATATGGTGATTTTGAGAATGGTATTCCAGTTCACGATACTATAGGTCGTGTGATTAACCTTGTATCTTCCAAGCAGCTACAGCGTTGTTTTTCCTTATGGATGCAAGGCTGTCATGAAGTGACGAAAGCTGAAGTCATTGCGATTGATGGCAAGACTCTCCGAGGCAGGGTTCCCGCATGCAGGGAAAATTCACGTACCTGCCCATGTTTAAAGGCTTCGTGGTTGTTAGGCACTCTATTTTTCAATATGGTTAGTTAGTACCATCACATAATTGACAATTAGCCGATGATCAATTTGTAGATCATTTTCAGTGTTTTCTAATACCTCCGTAGAAAAATTGGAGGTCCTACAGTGAGTAACCAGCACCCATTTATGCATTTTGATGTCATCCCAGACAGGGTTCCCGCATGTTATTTTTGCAGTGTTTCTCAATTTTTCGGGGTTAAATTTCAAAAAATAGGTTGAATGTGGTGATCTGACGTGATCTTATACTGTTTAGATAACAGAATGAGATTGAAAAGATGAATTACGACGAATTCAAAGACCATTTTAACATATTGAGTGATAGTCGTCAGGAGCGAAAAATCACTTATAATTTCTTCGAAGTGATGTTCCAAGTAGTGACTGCCATGTTGTGTGGAATGAAAACCTGGGATGAGATAGAAGCTTTTGGGGAAGAGAACTTAGAATGGTTTAGAAAGTTCAGCCCATATTTATCAGGTATTCCAAGTCAAGATACAACGGCTCGCATTGTTGGATTGGTTGACCCCGATGAATTTTCTCTTTGCTTTACTCGATGGTGTAATGATATTCAACATGAAAAATCATTAGAAACCAACCATATAGCTATTGATGGCAAGTCTTTGAAAGGCACGTATGATCACAGCAAGAAGAAATGCTTAACACATATGGTCAATGCTTATTCTGTTGATACTGGTCTAGTTTTAGGGCAACTAAAAACGAGCTCGAAATCGAATGAAATTACGACCATCCCCGAGCTTCTCAAATTAATTAGAGTTAAAGGTCGGGTCATTAGCGTTGATGCTATGGGCTGCCAGCGTTCAATTGCAGAGTTGATAGTGGATAGAAAAGGTGATTATTTAATGTCTGTGAAAGATAATCACCCAAGTCTTCATAAAGTCTTTACCGATAATTTTTCACTGGGGCAATTAAGCGATTATTCCGAGTATGCTTATGAAGAGGAAGAAGTCAGACAGCGTGGCCGCAAGGTGCTAAGAAGCTATATAGTCATTCCATTCACAGAGGAGTTTGGTGACTTTTCGGCTAAATGGAAAGACTTGAAAAGTTTATGTATAGCAACGACTTACCAAAAGAAAAATGGTGAGCCTTCAGGCAGTTTGGGGGTTAGATACTTCATTTCTTCTAAGAAAATGAAAGCAGAAGAATTTGGTAAGTTATGTCGAGGTCACTGGGGCGTTGAAAGTATGCACTGGTGGTTGGATGCCGTAATGAATGAAGATGACAGTCGAATTACCTACAAGCACGCATCCGAAAACCTGTCCCGAATTCGTCAAATGAGCATGAACTTTATTAAGCTTGTAGAGATGAAAGGGACCTTAAAACGGCGACAATTGAAATGCGCGTTAAATACTGAGTTCCGAGAGAGAGTTTTGTTTGGGGTTTAAGGTGTTTTAACAAATTTGCAACTCATGCGGGAACCCTG
>NZ_JAKKCL010000034.1:0-10784 GCF_021728175.1 Vibrio sp. A1-1 | reverse complement strand
CATTTTTTGCTAGGTCGATACCTAATACAGTCACAGCCATGTTGTTATCTCCGTATGAAATGGTGAATTTATCATCTCAGAACTAACGGCTGAGTGATAGGGAGGAAGTCCATTCCATACGCTAAGCAAAATCTTCCTGTTCTGACGGCTGTTTAAGCGGTCTTAACTCACCATTTAAAACCTGTTCGGTCAATGTAAATGAGTAATGCCCCAACATATTCACATGTTTATGGCTGAGTGGTGATAGTCTTGCAATGTCTTCATCTTTTAGTGTTTCACCTTGTCGTTCTACGTGCTCTAATGCAGCTTGCATATAGATGGTATTCCACAGCACAACGGCATTAGTGACTAAGCCAAGCGAACCCAATTGATCTTCTTGCCCTTCTCGGTAACGTTTGCGGATTTCACCGCGTTGACCGTGACAAATAGCTCTGGCAACGGCATGACGACTTTCGCCTCGGTTTAATTGGGTTAGTATTCTGCGTCGATAGTCTTCATCATCGATGTAATTCAGTAAATATAATGTCTTATTGATACGACCAGCTTCGATAATGGCCTGAGCAAGACTCGATGGTCGGTCACTTTTGAGCAACGACCGAATCAGTTCTGATGCCTGCACTTTTCCCAGTTTAAGAGAGCCTGCTATACGCATCATGTCATCCCAGTGAAGCTCTATTTTTTGTGGATTTACGCAGTTTCGTGCTAGCTCATCGAGTACACCGTAATCCGCTTCTTTATCTACGCGCCAAAATACCGATTCGCCTGCATCGGCTAACCTTGGCGAGAACTGATATCCCAATAACCAGAATAAGCCGAAGACCATGTCACTGGCTCCTGCTGTATCTGTCATGATTTCAGTAGGGTTTAATCCGGTTTGCTGTTCCAATAACCCTTCGAGTACGAATATGGAATCTCGTAGTGTTCCTGGTATAACGATTCCGTGAAATCCAGAAAACTGATCGGAGACGAAGTTATACCATGTGATACCACGGCTGGAGCCAAAGTATTTTCGGTTCGCACCTGAATTGACGGTTCTTATTGGTGTGATAAATCGCATCCCATCAGCAGAGGCAACTTCACCTCCGCCCCAATGCTTAGCTAGTGCAAGAGTAGACTGAAAATCGACCAGTTTCGCGTTGGCTTTTACTAACGTTTCAGCACGTAAATAATTTTGTTTAACCCAACTGAGTCGGTGTCTGGTTAAAGCAGGGATATGAGACTTTATCAGTGGCTCAAGGCCGATATTGCAAGCTTCGGACAGTAACACGGCGCAGATACTTACCGTTAAATCATTGGCACGTGCGTTAGATTCGCTAATATGAGTGAATTCATCGGCAAAGCCAGTATGAGCATTGACTTCAAGTAGTAGTTCTGTGAGGTCTACGGCAGGAAGTAACGCCTCAACTTGTTTGGATAATCCCTGTAAGCTCGGAGGGTTATCTAGTCTATCAATATTTGTGATGGTCAGAGCTGGTCGTTTCCCCGAGATATCAATATCCACCGAACCATTATCGTCAAAATTTGCGGCAACCTGATGATAGGTTGTATCCAGTTGCCTGACTAACGCATCGATGGCTTCTTTTGCGTTTAGCGGATGTCCCAGTGATCGACAGACCTGAATTCGGTTGGACTGCCACTCTTGCCCCTGCAAAAGTTTGGCTCTCGGATCGCCCCAGCGATCGCTGTTTTCGACATAGATATCTCGTCGGCGCAAGCTATCCTGTAATTTATCCAAAAAACACAGTGTGTAGCCTCGTTTAGTCACCCGACCACCTTTATCTAATACCAATCGCTTCCATGGATTAGATACGATATCCACTGGCGCATCATCAAGAATTTGTTTTTTTGAGTCGAGTAATTGCGCTAAGTACTGGTGAACTTCAAGCGTTTTGTCTCCCGCAGGAGCGGCGGAAAATTCGATATCACGGAGCAGTTTTGGTAGAAAACGCCGAACTCGCCCGTACTGTTCAACCATCTCTTCATGAAAATTGTCATCATAAGGTCGGGCTAACTCGTGTACGGTAGAAATAGATTGCGCTAGCTTTTCCCGTGAAAATTTAGCAAAGATTGACGGACGTAGCGACTCATCATCTAAGTTGTCGTCTAGCAGCAGAGCACAAACTTTAGCTAAAGCCAGTGCAGATTTATCCAAATCTTTTAGAGTACGAAGACGCTTTTTCTGTCCTAATTTCTTCGCTTCGCCAGCGATATTTGTAATCAAAAGATCCAGTACATCCAACGCTTCATCTAATGCAATAATTTCATAGGCTTTCACAAAAGCCACGAGTATCGCAGTACGCTTAGTCTCCGGCATACGGCCTATTTTGTATGCCGAGATCATTCCAGCATGACGGGCAATATGTTTAAACCGGACGGGAGGAATACCAGTAAAATCCAGTTCAGTTATTCCATAGGTTTGAAGTGCTTTGTAACGTTCAATAGCCTCATTAAATGCAGGGCCACTGACATTGACCGGCCCCTTACGAAAACGGTCGAAGTGTGTTGTTCTGGCTGCTTCAGGAATTTGTAGTAAGGAATCCAACCTAGCTTGCTGATCCGAATTTGGGAGACTGGATAGTTGCTGCCACAATCGGTTTTCTGCTCGGTCTCTGATTTGTGAAATTAAACGGGTTAAAGTTGATGCGCCTGGTAAAAGGATTTTATGTTGGATCAGCCATCCGGTCGCTAAATCAAACAGTAAACTCGGGCGTTCATTACTGATCCAACTCCGGCTATAGAGAAGGCGGGATAACCGGAATGACCACGGCCAAACAAACTCACGATAACCATACTGATTGCGGATCAGAGCGGTATGCTCGCGGCGTGTGGTTTCGCGCTGAGAATAGTCAGACAAAATACCAATATTGGTTATATTCAGTTGCCTTGCGACAAACCATTGGGTATTCGTTGGGATTTGATTTAAATCGATCAAGAAAGTACCAAGAAAGCGAACACAACCTAATTGCAGCGCAACTCCAAATCGATTGTGTTCACCACGTCTTTGTGTAACAAAAGCTAAGTCAGCCTCGTCCAAATGGAAGTACCGCGCCAATTGAACATCATTCGGCTCCCCATTAAATTGCCCGTAACTATTTTTTTGTTCAGTGGTTAAAAAATCTACGGGCATAGCCAAAACCTCTTATTGGTTACACAAACTCAAATCAGTGACGTATTGTTTTCCCATTTCCGGCATGTAAGCCATGAGGAATTTTAATAAATATCTGGATGGAAATGCCGCAATGGTTCCATCTGCTGATGAAGAATACGGATTATGTAAATACTATGAGGTTGTGGGCGATAAAAAATAGCATGTTTATGGTGATCGTGGCGGCGAAGCCCTTCGGCAATTTCGGGGCACTCGTAACCCATCAAAGGTTGTTCTGCAAGCGTTAGCAAAACGTCATGCATACTGTCTGTATAAGCATCCGCTTGCTCTATGCCAAAGTTCAATAGGGTGTATTCAAAGATATGCTCAAAGTCTTCTGCGGCGAGGTTGGAAAGTTTATACATTGTGTCTCTGCTTTACTTTAGTCGCAATGTCATGAAGTGATAATGAGCATTGACCACTCTGCTCTCCGGCTTCAATCGCCATTTTTAGAGCCGTGGTTTGTTTCTCTTGCCTTTCGAGTAGCCGCAATGCAGAACGAACTACTTCGCTTGTTGAGCCATAGCGACCAGTCGCTATGAGTTGGCCGACAAACTCATCTAGCTGAGACCCAATCGTAACACTAGTTGTGCGTGACATATTTCCACCTACATGTGTGAATAATTAACACACCAATAATAGGTCAACTAAAATTCAAAATCAAATCACGATCTTCGTATGACAATGAAGTATACTTATAAGTCACACGTAAAAATTGACACGAAAAGTAGATTTGTCATAACCTATTTGTCACACTTGTTTAGATCATAATCTAAATGTCACTTTGAGGGGCTTATGTACATCTTTGGATACTTAAGAGCATCAACCTCTGATCAGAATGCAAAACGTGCTCAAGGTGCTTTACAGGAGTTTGCACAGCAAAAGGGCTTTCGAATAGCAGGTTGGTATATTGAGAATGAATCGGGAGCCTCATTACAAAGACCTGAATTACTCCGATTACTTGATGATGCTGCAATTGGTGATGCGATCATAATAGAGCAAATTGATCGTCTTTCTCGACTTGATGAAGAAAGTTGGTTCAAATTAAAAGAAATGCTGAACCAAAAGGAACTTAAGGTAATCAGTATCGATTTACCAACTAGCCATATCGCTTTTGCGCCACACATTCCCGACGAGTTCACTCGTTCGATGATCAGGGCTATTAATGGGATGATGATGGATATGCTCGCTGCAATTGCACGAAAAGATTACCAAGATCGACGGCGGCGGCAAGCTGAAGGGATCATGAAGGCTCGAGAAGAGGGAAAATATCGAGGAAGACAAGCAGATCTCCAGCTTCATGAAAAAATCTATCAGTTAAGAGTTATCAATGGGTTAAGTATCAGTGATACCGCTAAATTGACGAATGTGTCCACTAGAACGGTAATTCGGGTGGCTAAGAAGTTAGCAAGTGAGCGTTCATTGGGATAAGAAGCTTAACGTTTCTGTTCCTTATGGGCTCTAGTCCCCTAAACAAGAAATGCCCCATTGTGAGCTACGTGAACCATCTGCTTGACCTAATTTTTGTAATGAGTGAAAGTTGCTGGAAATACCTGTTATTGTCTTTTGCTAACTTGTTGTTGATATGAAAACTAGTTTAAGTATTCGCACTTACACAAAGCGCTTTAGTCGCCATGTTCACGATAGCTATCATCAACTGGTACTGCCTATTCAAGGTAATATTCATATTGATATGGATGGTTTCTTAGGTAAGGTGAGTGTCGGTGAATGCGTGGTGATCCCAAAAGGTGTAGCACATGGATTTAATGCTGATGAAGCAGCACGATTCATTGTAGCTGATCTTGATGAACTGCCTTCTCATTTGATCAGTGAGGAACTAGCTGTTTTTTCGATCTCTCCCCCTCTGTTGAGCTTTATTCACTTTGTTGAAAAGCAACTTGAATATCAGGTGGATAGTGCAATTGAAGCATCTATGGTAAGTATCTTCACCTTATTGCTGGGACAGCAAGAGCTGTCTCGAACTAACGATCCACGGATTCGAGCAGTGCAGGTGATGATCAGTGAACGGTTAGCCGAGCCTCTTACCATTCAGTCGCTTGCTAAGATTGCGTATCTTAGTCCAACTCAGTTCAAGAAGCTCTTCAAAGAAAACATAGGGGTGAGTGTACTCAAATATATCACTGAGCAACGTATGGAGAAGGCTAAGGCACTGCTAACCCATACTGACTTACCTGTGCAGTGGGTAGCAGAGCGAGTAGGATACAGCGATCTTTCAGCTTTTAGCCGACGCTTTTCTGTCCACTATGGAATGTCTCCAAGGGAGTTCGCGCGCTCTTGAGTTCGTCTATTTAAACAACTATTGCGTCCTTTTAGCAAAAACATGGTGTAATTAATCGCCTAAAATCTCTGCCTTGTTATGAGTTTTTCGGTAGATATAATTATGTTGTACAGTCGCTATACTTCCTATCAGCTTGGCATTTTCTCGATACTGTTTGCCTCAGTCTTATGGGGTACTACAGGTACGGTCGCTAGTTTAGCTCCAGATATTAGCTCTCTAGCAATAGGCGCTTTTTCAATGGGTGTTGGTGGGCTTTTTCAAGCCGCACTATCTCGCAAACAGTTGCTAAATGATTTCAAAAAGATTCTGATTAACAAGAGAAAATTAGCGATTAGCGCAATCGCTTTGGCTGCCTATCCATTAGCATTTTATTCCTCGATGAGGCTGGCTGGTGTCGCAATTGGTACCGTGATTTCTATTGCCACAGCACCGTTTTTTGCGGCCATACTTGAGTGTCTATTTAGCAAAGGTAAAAGAATTACGAAAAAATGGTTGCTAAGCTTTTCTGTCGGAATTGCAGGCATCATGTTGTTGGTTTTCTCTGAGTCACCTGCAACCCATACAGTTAATAACTTGAGACTGATTGGCATCTTGTTGGGTTTTATTGCGGGTTTGTGTTATGCCGTCTATTCGTGGATTGCTAAGACACTGATTGAACAGGGTGTCCAATCCCAATCGGCTTTAGGCAGTATTTTTGGTTTTGGTTCGTTAATTTTGCTCCCAACACTTTTGGTTACTGGAGATAATCTTTTTGCATCAACAACCAATATTCTGGTAGTTGGCTATATGGCGTTGATTCCAATGGGGTTGGGTTATATTGCTTATGGATTTGGCCTAAGGTTTGTAACCGCCAGTAGTGCAAGTTTGATTACACTTTTTGAACCTGTTGTAGCAGCAGCTTTGGCAGTGGTGGTGGTTGGCGAGTCGATACCAATGCTTGGATGGAGTGGCATCGGTTTAATCCTAATTTGTTTGTTGATTCAAGTGAAAGGTAGATAGCCACCTACGAACCAACAAGTATAGATATTATCGTGTCTAGTTGTTCATATGTTAAGCAACTAGGCTGACTGCTAACAAAGCTGTTCGATTATGATATATAAAGTCACACTAGGAAATTGTCCCTCCAAGCGATTTTCCAATACCTATAGTTATTCGTATATTACTAAATTAGCAACCTCGGTAACTCATTTATGTCCAGCTTCGAGCTAGCTACCTCTGGCTAGTTCAACTCGCACCAAAGCTTGTTGCACTTCGGTTACGTTTCCGATAGTCAGCTAGTTTTGATATGCAAAAGTAATGTGTGGCAAAACGCAAGACCTTACCCCATTTCTTTTTCTTCCTGTACTAAGTTCGTTCTAACCATGCTCGAATCTGTTTGATAACGGCTGGTATCTCACTTTCTCCTCGCTGGTTTTGAAAAGCGTGATCTAAACCAGCGAGTAACACAAACGACACGTTCGAACGCGACTGCATCAGTTGCTCTGCTTGTCGTTTCGCCTGATCAGGTGAAACGTTAATGTCTCGCTCCGACTGCAAAATGAGAATGTCGGCACTGACCCGTTCAAGTATCGTCCTTTGGTCTAACGTCAGCATCTCTTTCCACCAAGCAAAACCATGGGAGCTCATATTGATGTCCATTGTTTCAGCGCTTACCACGGCTTGCTGAAAACCCAAGAAACCATTTTTTGCTTCTATCAAGGCTTCCGATGGCATAGTTTGCTCCATATTATAGAGAACATCATCAACGAAGAAGCGCCCACCAGCGTTCAAAGACACTAAGCTATCAACCGATGGAACTTGTGACGCGACCATGGCGGCAACTACGGCCCCTTCGCTCCCGCCAAGTACAATAATGTGCTCATAATTACTCTCGAGTCTTTCGATCACTTGTCGGTAGTCTGCCGTGCGCTGTGTCGGTGAATCCTTTTGAATGTACGCTGTCGGGCAATCAGGGCTATCGCCATCGGGATTCCACCTGATCGCTTGGTTTAGCCCGTATTTCTCTACCGTGAGTAAATCAGCCTCTGGCGCCGTTTGCGAAAATAGGTCATTAATCGTCGTGCTGTGGGAGACGCTATTGCAATCAGAGCCTTGCATGATAACCAACAAGGTATTACTCGGATTTTCCGCCGTTTTGGTGAGGTAATAAATTAACGATGAGCCATCTTGCCGCTCGATACTATGGATAGTAGAAGACGCTTTGGCGACGCCAACAATAAGTAGCGGTATTACTAGAATTATCCGAATCAGGCCCATTTCAATCCCTTAAAATTAATATAAAAGTTAAAATTTTCACCTTTTGAGCACCGCGAATCGGTAAAGTTCATTTTGCCTTTAAGATTCTGAATGGAGTGGTGACCTAAAGCTTAACCAGCGTTGTTGTCCAAGGACGTTCTGAAGCCAATCTCGGCAAACACGACTCTGCCCCAAAATCATTTGGCATTCAACACCAGACCACTTTCTTATGTCAGTTCTTGACCTACATTTACTAATAGCAGACTATGAGCCTAGTTGAGCAATTATGATTATACAGACATGTTCTGTAATTTATGAGTGGAAGGAAGAATAAGGCTTATAGAACAGTATGTTGCTGGTATGGTGTTTGTATTTTCTAAAAATATTATACAGACAGTGTCTGCTGAAAAAGCACTGTTATGTTTTAGGTGAATTATGTGGTCAAAAATTCAAATGTGGGCTTTGAAAAAAGCATTTGGGAAAGTCGGTCCATCACCGATCCCCATGTCAGGTCCAGAGTGTGAAAAGAATAATTTCTATTCAACTAGAATTAAGCTTGATGGGGTTTCAGCTCTAGTTCGCGAGTTGGATATGAATAAAGTCAAAGTACTAAAGTACAATCCAGCAACTGACACATGTGATATAGAACTAGACATCGATATTGCCAATATCAATGTAAATACCGTTGAAATCACGCACTACTTGCATAATTACTACACAACTTATACAGGTATTAACTCATTTATACTTCATTGCCTTACAAAAAAAGATTACATAAAGGTTAAGTCAAAGCGAATATTGAACAAGGTTTCACAGTCCCTATTTAACAGAAAAAAACTTCAGCTAAAACCAAGATATGACCTGTTAGACTATCTTATTGAAAATTATGGCATCAGTCGGAAGGAGTTTAGTCTAACATCACTAGTTTCTGATATGTATTCTCTGCGTTTTTTTAGGCATCCTGACAAAGAAAATTGTCAAAATAAGCTACGTATGTATGTAGATTCATTTGTGGAATCAGGCGAGGTCAGTAAGGTAAAAGGCGGGGGGTACAAAGTAAATGGAAAGGCTATTGTAACACTTGAAAAGTATCAAACAGAAGAACGGCGCCATAAAGATAGCGTGATACTACAGTACAGTATGGTAATTTTAACGTTTTTATTGGCAATTCTGGCATCTATTCAGGCTGGATTAATTAAATTAAAGCCATTTTTAGATTTGACGCAATAAACATACAAACAATCAAGGAATCAACATACTTTTCCTATTCTGACAGAAACGCTGTAGAGAATCAGTTCTAAAACACTTCTGTCCAGAGGTATGCCAGCGCCGATCACGGCAAACACAGAAATGCCCCATTGTGTGCCAGTACGGAATTGAGCTTGAATGTAATTGTTGCCGTTGGACTTAATTTTCCTTATGTCAAGAACTTTAACAAGTTGCATGGATAAATAAGTGAGCGTTGAAATCGTCTCCATAAAAAAAGCCCCCATATTAATGGAGGCTCGTTGTTCTTCTTTTTCTTACAAGTCGTAGTACTCTGCTAGGTATCCGATCAAATCACCGCTCTTCAGAAGTAAGAAGGCAATGACCATCATGACGCCTAAACCAACCGCAAAGCTTTTCATTCGGTCTTTTATTGAAATGTAATCATCTGACATGGGTATCTCCGTTTATTTTTCTTTTAAGCAGTTTGAACGTTGCTTGAAATCGGGTTTTTAGAGTTGATTTACCAACCGTCTCGATTTTCTAAGTCGATATCCCAATAGTACTTAGCGCAAGCTTTCAATTCCCAGCTTGAATTTTCATCAATACTAGTACCGAAGGCCGCTCGACACCAACTGTTAGCAAATAATTCAAGAGTTATATATGTCAAAACAGCTAAAGCCAGCAGTGAAAGAATCAAACGCAGTAGTTTTACAATTGGGTGTTCTCGATTAGTGTTTTTTGTCATTTTTTAATAAAAATCAGAAACTTATATAATTTAATTATGCAACTAAATATCTTTTAATACAAGATTGAAAACAGCAATATATTGTTTTTTTATGGTTTTTTCTATGGAGACTGTCTTGAAGTTGAACAAAGGTGACTGCTAGAGTGATTTTTATACATCCTTGTCATCAATCGTTAGGCAATTTTTAGCAAAATCAATCGCTTTTTCGTGATGCTGCATCTTGCACAAGAAAGAGTCGTAGTTCTCTTTATTAACTACCAGTTTTAAACGTTTACCCTCCAAGTAATAATCAATAAAGCCACGATAAATCAATGCATCAGGGTGCGGCTTACCAACAATCTTACATTGATTATGGAAGTTCAGTGTCCAGAGGCTCGCCTCAAAAATTAATGATCCGCACCAGCAGTTTTGGACACTGAGTTAAGTGAGTTGGACTGCTGCCACCGATCTTCTAGACAAATTTCGCCTATTAGCTTAATGAAGTGTCCAATCTGAGTGGAGCAGATCATTGACATACTTTCCCTAACCCTAGGCGGACAAGTTAGAGTTTTGTATCTAACTCGATTTTGTCCAAAACCTTCTCAAAAATGGTTCAGAAATCTTGTGAACACCAAGCGATTTTGTCATATGTTCGTATTTTATAGGGCTAAGAAAGAAAATATGCCGTAGCCCTCAGCCCTTATAAATAAAAGGCTGAGGGCTCACATTGGACTTTTCGCTGAAATGGGCGCAAAACCCCATGATCAAATCTATAAATAGCATGATGATGGATATGCTAGCTGCTATCGCGAGAAAAGATTACCAAGATCGCCGCCGCCGTCAGGCTGAAGGAATAAAGAAAGCCAAAGAGGAAGGGAAATACAGAGGGCGGCAAGCCGATTCAGAACTACACGAAAAAATCTATCAGCTACGAGTAGTCAACATGCTGAGTATCAGTGATACCGCCAAACTTACCAATGTTTCAGGTCGTACAGTAATACGGGTTGCTAAAAAGTTGGCAAGTGAGCGTTCAGCGGGGTAAGAAGCTTAGCGTATGGAATGGACTTCCTCCCTATCACTCAGCCGTTAGTTCTGAGATGATAAATTCACCATTTCATACGGAGATAACAACATGGCTGTGACTGTATTAGGTATCGACCTAGCAAAAAATG
>NZ_JAKKCL010000033.1:0-11426 GCF_021728175.1 Vibrio sp. A1-1 | reverse complement strand
AGTGACCGTTAAATAACAGTAATAGATCAAAACTGGGGATCGCGGTCAAGAGGTCTGTCGCACTAACATTTGTAAACGATCACTGGATCACATTGTTTTAATTCTGAAATTGGCTGCGGAATGACGGATCTAGTTCTAACACGCGCAAGGTTATTCTTGATCGTGATGGGCCAACATTAGGATTAAGTGGTTTCAATGCGAATGACTACTACTTAGGAAACTATGTCTTTGACCTAACGGCGCTAGACCTAAATGCAAACGGTGATATTTCAATTAATGGTGTAAACCGAGAAAGCTTAGAGTATTGGACGTTTAGCGATCTGGAGCCATTACCTGGCTCTCCAGGTAAAAAAATCAATGAAGATCTCAAAGTGAGTCTTGGTGATTTAGGTACGGGTACACACAAGGTTCGTTTAAAAGGGTCTGATGTTCGTGGCAACACAACCTTAACCAGTGGTGAGCAAGATTTTACCGTTAAAGTGTACAATTCCATCCCGCAGGTAACCCTAGCGATGAGTTACACGGATGGAACGCCAATTACAAACAGCACCATCTATCAAGATGGGAATATCGTACTTACGCTTGATATTGTTGATGACAGTGGCGTTGATCGAATTGACTCAACGTATAGATTTTCTGGAGAGCAAAACGGGACTAACTTTACGTTCTCAGAAACCGCAGATGGCACTTGGACGGCAACGCTGCTTTCTACACAAATTGCCAAAGATGGTAACTATGAACTTGATATAAAGGTTTACAACAAAGTTCGTTACCTTGACGAAAAAGACAGAAAGGTTGGAAAAGTAAACCAAACCTTTAGCGTACAGCGTGAAGGCGTGGTTCTCTCGGTTGCAAGTCCGCTGGACTTCCAGAACTACTTATCTGATGGTGTTCTTGATGTCACCTTTACTACATTGAGTGCGGTCAAAGCCAAAACGTTAGAGTGTTGGGTTCGTGAAGAGTACAACTCTCTAGATGCACCACCAACTAATGAGCAACCAACTTCTGGTGTTATCAACGTATCGCAAGAACCTTACAGTTGTAGTGTCAATGTTGGGCAAAACATGACGAAAGCACCTGTCACTTTGATCACTAAAACCTTGGGTACAAATGGGCGTGAAACGATCAACAAGTTCAATTTTTCGATGGTGGATATTGATGCACCAACAGTCGTTGATGGTAACTCATACAGTTTTAAAGGAAGTGATGTTTGGTTTGATGAAGCTTTGAAGAAGAAGATGCTCACATTTGAGCTCTCTTTCAATGATGCTTTATCAGGCGTGAATACTGAAAGTTCAGATAAATATCCAAAGTTGGTTCGTAATCTTGGCAACAAAGCTTATACACCAACGACCTGTGCCAAAGGTGTTGGAAATATCAAGTGTACGTACTCTGAATCCTACGCCGATATTATTGATGGTCTGAGTACAACTCAAGAATACAAAATCAAAAACGTATCTGACTTAGCAGGAAACTTGACGCCAGAGCATGATCTACTGCTTGAATTACCTAAAGGTTCGGTAGTCGTTGAAATTACTGATCCGGTCGGAAACACAACCATTAATGGCCAGCAGCTTGTCGCTAAATTCAGAATTAAGTTGTATGAAAACTCTAGGCTAGACAATGTGATGGCCAGATTTGGAACGGAATCCTACAACTATAAAGATAATCCGGAGAAGTTTGCGCAATTGGAAGTGTGTGCAGATGACCCAACCTACAAGTGTTCAACATTTACGAGTGAACTTCCTAGCGATGCTGATGGAAAAACGATCAGGACAATTATTACCGCAACGGATGTGTGGTCGAGAGTCGGTGAAGCGACCGTTGATATTAAAGTTGACAACACACCTCCAAGTGTTGGCGATGAGATTATCGTAACTGAATCGCCAACAAATCCAGATAATGTTCGTTTTCGTTTCGACATAACGGACACTGGTAGCAGCCTCGCAAAAGTAAACTACTCGGTTTTAAACCCGAGTTATCAAGAAGAAAGAGTAGAGGATGGGAATGGTTCATCTACGTACTTTGAACTACCGAAATCTCAGTTAGAGGGGCGTGGTTCAATCACAGTAGACATCAAAGCGACAGATAGCGTCGGACTGTATTCTGATATCAGAAAAGTCATTGATATTAGTGTTCCTAAAGTCACGGTTGATTTCGATGGAATTACGAGTTTGCAGGGTGGGAAACTGTTTTTAACCAAGGCGAGCCAGCCGTTTACGCTATCTACGGTGGAAGGAGAAAGAGTGAAAGCTTCACAATATTCTGTGGAGCTTATTCCAAGCCTCGGTGATTCCTTGCGTTACTCAGGTGATGTTATCTCATCTAGTGGTAATGGAATGATGAACTTTGCCGTCGATAATCAAGGGTCATATACCCTTAAGGTGACGGTGACGGACTCAGTTGGAAGAGAGAATACAAGCTTTGAATTACTAGGCAAAAGTTATGATGGACAAGTTATCGAGTCTATTGTTGATTATGACGTTCCAAGTATTTCTGGCTTAAGTGCTAATCAAATCTCTAAGATACCGACAAACGATAAGTATCAGCTAGAAATTAGTGCATACATTACAGATAAAAATTTAAATCTCGTCACTTCAAAAGCGGTGAGTGGTGGCAGCACTGTGGCTCCTCAAGCGATTACTGAGCCGACAACCGAAGTGGGGCCTTATGTCATAAGCTATTTGTTACCTAAAGGCGATCATACGATCACGGTGGCAGCAACAGACAAGGTGGATAACAAGAGTGAAAGTTCTATTGACGCGCATGTGGAAGCGGCAACCGTTCCCGGGCTAAGTATATCTACTGCTTCAAGCGCCCCTCTTTTTGGAGGCGAAGAGATTACACTTACGTTTAACTTTACAGAAGAAGTTACGAACTTTGATATCTCAGATGTCCATCTTGTCGCTAGTGATAGCGGTGCAACAGGAACGTTAAAACAAGATACTTGGTCGACTTCAGACAATATTACGTGGACGGTTAATTACATCAGCCCAGAAAAACAAGATAAAAATATCACTATTCAGGTAGAAGATAATAGCTATCAAAGTACCAACACAATTCCTGGAAAAGGAAGCAGCTTAAGTATCGCGGTTGAAGGAACCTTACCAAAACTGACCAATGTGACATTTAACCCCGAGCATCAGAGCGTGGGTCAAAGCGTGAGTGTCTCGCTTGAGTTTGATAAAGAGCTCCAAGAGGCGACCGCCAAGCTTGGCGGCAATCGCATCAGTTCTCTGTCCGCAACGGCAGATAAAAAGGTCTGGGTTGGTGATGTACAAGTTCCGAGCACCACGCTGTTAAGTGTCGACTTGGTTGTTAGTCAGTTTAAAGATTTGACTGGTAATATAGGGGAGGATAACACCGTTCACGAATTACCTATCACGCCGACCTTAGCTATCACTCCAGTGGGCAGTGTGGATGAAATGCAAGCCGCCACGTTACAATTCGAAGGCACGTCGACACGTTTTGACGGCCAGTCCCTTCGTCTTGAAGTGAAAGCCCAAGGCAGCGCGACGGTATTGAAAAGCAGCAGTGCGACAGTACAAGCCGGTGGTACTTGGACCAGTGACGCGATTGATATGAGTCATCAAACCAATGGCACTTACACCGTGATGGTGACGGGGACGAACTCAGCGGGTACTGAAGTAAGTGAAAGCCAGAGCTTTACATTGGCGCAATCTCTGCCAACGTTGACTAACGTGACGTTTACGCCTGAGCACCAAGCCATCGGCCAAAGTGTGACGGTGACGCTGGAATTCGATAAAGATCTGCAATCCGCCGCGGCGGAGTTAGGTGGTACAACGATCACTTCATTAGTGGCAACCGCGGACCCAAGTGTTTGGACTGGTGATGTGGTGGTACCAAGCACGTCAGAGCTCAATGTGGCGTTGCTGATTAGTGACTACCAAGACTTATCAGGGAATACCGGTAGCCAGAATACGGCTTACTCCATGCCTATCACGCCGACCTTGGCCATCACGCCAGTGGGCAGTGTGAATGAAATGCAAGCCGCCACGTTACAGTTCGAAGGCACGTCGACACGTTTTGACGGTCAGTCCCTGCGTCTTGAAGTGAAAGCCCAAGGCAGCGCTGCCGTATTGAAAAGCAGCAGCGCAACGGTACAAGCCGGTGGTACTTGGACCAGTGACGCAATGGATATGAGTAACCAAGCCAACGGCACTTATACCGTGATTGTGACAGGGACGAACTCAGCGGGTATTGAGGTGAGTGAAAGCCAGAGCTTTACACTCGCGCAATCTCTGCCAACCTTGACTAACGTCACGTTTACGCCTGAGCACCAAGCCATCGGCGAAAGCGTGACGGTAACGCTGGAATTCGATAAAGCATTGCAAGGTGCTGTGGCGGAGTTAGGTGGTACCACGATCACTTCATTAATGGCAACCGCGGACCCAAGCGTTTGGACTGGTGATGTGGTGGTACCAAGCACGTCAGAGCTCAATGTGGCGTTGCTGGTTCGTGACTACCAAGACTTATTAGGGAATACAGGTAGCCAGAACACAGCCTACTCTATGCCGATCACGCCGACCTTAGCCATCACTCCAGTGGGCAGTGTGGATGAAACGCAAGCCGCCAAGTTACAATTCGAAGGCACGTCGACACGCTTTGACGGCCAGTCCCTGCGTCTTGAAGTGAAAGCCCAAGGCAGCGCGACGGTATTGAAAAGCAGCAGTGCGACAGTACAAGCCGGTGGCTCTTGGACCAGTGACGTAATTGATATGAGTCACCAAACCAATGGCACTTATACCGTGACTGTGACAGGGACGAACTCAGTGGGTATAGAAGTGAGTGAAAGCCAGAGCTTTACATTGGCGCAATCTCTGCCAACGTTGACTAACGTGACGTTTACGCCTGAGCACCAAGCCATCGGCCAAAGCGTGACGGTGACGCTGGAATTCGATAAAGATTTGCAATCCGCCGCTGCGGAGTTAGGTGGTACCACGATCACCTCATTAGTGGCAACCGGGGATCCAAGCGTTTGGACTGGTGATGTGGTGGTACCAAGTACGTCAGAGCTCAATGTGGCGTTGCTGGTTCGTGACTACCAAGACTTATCAGGAAATACCGGTAGCCAGAACACGGCTTACTCCATGCCGATCACGCCGACCTTAGCTATTACGCCGGTGGGCAGTGTGAATGAAATGCAAGCCGCCACGCTACAATTCGAAGGTACGTCGACACGTTTTGACGGCCAGTCCCTGCGTCTTGAAGTGAAAGCACAAGGCAGCGCGACGGTACTAAAAAGCAGCATTGCAACGGTACAAGCTGGTGGCACTTGGACCAGTGACGCAATGGATATGAGTCACCAAACCAATGGAACTTATACTGTGATGGTGACGGGGACAAACTCAGCGGGCATTGAAGTGAGTGAAAGCCAGAGCTTTACACTCGCGCAGTCTCTGCCAACGCTGACTAATGTGACGTTTACGCCTGAGCATCAAGCCATCGGCCAAAGCGTGACGGTAACGCTGGAATTCGATAAAGATCTGCAATCCGCCGCAGCGGAGTTAGGTGGCACGACGATCACCTCATTAGTGGCAACAGCGGACCCAAGCGTTTGGACTGGTGATGTGGTGGTACCAAGCACGTCAGAGCTCAATGTGGCGTTGCTGGTTCGTGACTACCAAGACTTATCAGGGAATACAGGTAGCCAGAACACGACTTACTCCTTGCCAATCACACCAACAATACATCTAGATGCTATCAACGATGTTACTGGAGTGGAAAGCGTGACAGTAAGTGGTAGCAGTGAACGGTTTGAAGATGGTGAGTATATAGATATCAAAGCAGTCGACGCTGATGGTGCAGAAGCCACAGGCATGGCAACCGTATTTTCAGACTCATGGACAATTGACTTAGATCTTTCAGGACTGAAAGACGGGGCGGTGACGATTTATGTGAATGGTACCAACAAGCTGTCTGCCTCTGCTGAAGAGGCTCAAGCAACATTTAACTATGATCGTTACGCAAGTACGGCCTCTTTAGGAGCTGTCTATAACCGATATTTTGGCGAGAACAGAACCTTTAAAGATGCCGCATAAATAAAGCGAGCGTTTAGCTCGCTTTATTTATTTGGGGCTTTTTGTGATATTTATCAAAATAATTGCCTTTATTGATAAGTTACTCGAATTAATGAATCGCCTTAATACAAGGCTGAATAACTATAATAACTAGGCCAATGTTGCTTTTAGGTGTGTATGACGTGATTGTGATGGTCGCTCGGTAGATGCTGTGGTGAATGTGCCGCGTTGAAAATCTTTTTAAATATTATATATTTACGATCGTTTCTATACTCTGTGTATAGTGTTCTGCATGAGGTCGATGGGTAATACCCGCCTCTTTAACTCGCGATGAAGCAAATTTAATCCTAGCAAGCTTCAGAGCAGTTACTTTTGTGAGTGCGTAATGCGCTCACCTTTTTATTTAAACTTCCTCAGTAACAGTCAATTTGTTGTTTGTTGCTGAGGAGGGCACCTCATAAACTTCTGAATTTCCTCGTGCTTACCTGAAGCGCACGTTACTACGATTTTTGTTAACTTCAGTCCATAAATTAAATTTTTTTAGATAGTAAGATTTTACCATTTTGACAGAGTGGGTGATGTTACTGGCTTTTATTGTGGTTAAATCGCATGTTTTGATAGTAAAAATTACCATTTTTTTGGTGTTTTTTGATTTCGGGCGATTTTTCTATCTCGTTGAAAATAAATGGCTAAGTAAGTAGGATACGCAGACCAAATCGTACTTGTAAGCCTTATCAGCTTAATTGTCACCGCAGCCATATTTACGATGTTGGTTGTGGAGAATTCAAATGCATTTAGTTTGCAAATTTATACCTAGCTCGAAGCTATCCTCCAACGAGCTATCTTATGTTCTTACACCGGACGAGTGTATAGGACAGCTTTCGCGTTTGCGAAATTCAGATGACATCCTTAGAAACCTCCCTAAAGAATTGGCGCAAAAGATTTCCATCTCTGCCAAAAAAACGACCAGCGCATTGCTAGCTGCTATAAGAATCGAATTGGGAAAAGGCAATTGGGTGTCATTATCTACCGTTGCTCGTCGTTCGCCATTGACGGACTCTCAGCTGCAAAGCTTCCCTAGACTTAAATCACTCGTTGACTCTGTATCTGCTTCGAATGAAAGCAAAGCTTTTAAAGCAGGATACAAGCAGGTTACCGACGATGTTGCTTTAGTTCGTAGTTACACGCATGTCCCTTCTGAGCCAAGTCCAGACCAAAAAATCGTTGTCGAGTTTGCAGGGCAGTGGTCTAGCAACGCGGCATGTTTGATGTTGGGAAAAACCGAAGCTCAAAAAGAAAAAGTTACTGTAGGCAAGGCTGATACAGAAAACAAACACCGCAGCCTCGCGACATTTAAAGATCTCGAAGCTGAGGGCAAAACGCTCTATATCAAAATCCCTTGTTCCGACCAGCCTCAGCCAATCTTGCTTAAACTCGCCGAAGACCTGCAACCCGTTGATAAAGAAACTCAAATGGATGAGTGGGATAACGTGTTGGTGCCTGTGGTTCCGCTGCACTTCCCTGGTAGCGATAAATCAGATGAAGCTGCAGAAGTGTTTAAATCAGGCTACGTGTATGTTGTTTGGAACAATAAAATTTGGCGCGAAGTGGCAATTACGGAAAATGGTTACTTTTCAGATACGGACATTAATAGTGTTCGTGAAGGCTCTAGACCCAAAAGGCACGCCGATATCTATATGACCAATCCTGAAACAGGCGGTGTTTTCGCTTATGAGCCTTTCCAAATCGTGCAGAACGGCAAGGTGGTAAGTGAAGGCTCTTTGAATGGCTCTGGAGAGGCTCGAGTGTTCAACTTAGTTGAGGAAGAAGTTGAGATAGTCATGACTGGCTATGAGCCACAAATCAAAGAAAAGATTGAAACAAATTTGAGCCCTATTAATGCTTCTAGCCCAGTGGAGCGGAGCGCGCAAGGTTACCCTCTCCCGCATATATGGCTTCCTTACAAGATTAAAGGTGAGCCTCAAGAAGTATATTTGGCTTATAACAGTAAACGATTGAGCGAGAGTGAACTATCTGAACTAGAAAGTGATCCCGGAACCAAGGCCATAAAAGTCACTGATCTTAACCATTATAGCAGTGAGAAAAGCTTTAAAATTGGAGACGGTTCTGTTCGCCTGCTCTCAGTATTACCAAGTGCTGCGACCTCAAAACCTGAAAAATACGCAATGTTACGAAGCCAGGTAAATAAAAATGTAGCGGTCGTGTATTTACTTAAATCTGTCGAGATAGTTTTCGAATATCCGGGTTATACGACGCTGGACGAGTCAGATGATTACTTTGAGTTAAGGCAAAGCGATGGTGATTGGTCTCAGCGAGTGTGCTTGCGCCAATGTATAAAAAAAGAGAATGGTTCTAGGTTGATTCGTTTTACTGGTTGGCCTGCAGAGGTTAAAGAAGTGGATCTTCTCCGTGGTTATCAGGGCAATAGTCATCACGGAAGAGATAATAAAACGGTCATTTTTGCTCAAACACCCATTGCGGATTTACTGGCTTATAAGAAAAAAGATCAGACAAGTTAACAAAACAACTTATTCGGGTTGCGTTGTCACACCATTAAACGCGATCGAGAAAGATAACGAAGAGAATATAAGATGAATCTACGTCATACATTATGCTTGATTACTTTAGCGGTCTTATCTGGCTGTAATCAAGAATCGGCCAAGGAACCTGAACAACACGCGCCAAAACCTCAGACGGTTCAAGACCGAATCGCAGAAAAAAATGCTCAACAGTGGGAAGATGGTCGTGTTTATATCACAGAAAACAATTACGTTATTTATGACAAAGAGACGGGTAAACCTAAACACTTTATTTTTAAAGCTAAAGAATGGCCACGTGAAGATCTCACCAATGAAGGCTCTTATGATTTACCACGTGTAGTGTTTCGTTGGGATAACGCCCGAAATGAAGCGAAAGACCACTATGATCAAAGGGATAAAGTGTGGAGTATCAAAACGGATGGGACGGACTTGCGTCTGGTCGCAGATGAGTTTGTTGGCAAAGTTCGTCTAATGCGTGTCTCTCCAAATAATCGCTACTTGGCTTTGGCCTATTCGGCCTCAGAAGGGATGTTTAAAGTAATTAAAGATCTTAAGACGGGTGAGTATATTGAACTCGGTCGTTCACGTGGCTACCCAGAGTTTCTATGGGCTGAAGACAGCAGCTATCTTTACTACGTAGACAAGTTTAAAGACTGGAAGTACACGTTAGCGACGGGTGAAAAAGAAGAAACGGAAGTTAATTTTAATGAATACTCTGTTATATATAATGGAAAACGAATTGTTGTTGTTGCATATGGAGTAGCAGTTTTCGATGAGCAGACGAATGAACTGCTTTATTCTGTTGCACCTAAAGAAAGAGGAGGTGATTTGGATGCCAAGGAGTTCCGTAAGAAAGCAATTAGCCCAACAGGACGTTATGTTTGGTCAGAAACCAGAACGCACCGTTATCTTATTGACGTTAAAAATAGAACCTTCCAGTCGGAAGAAATTGTTCCAAGAGCGGTAGGTAAGTTACGTTATTTTGAAATTCTAGGTAAAGATGTAAATTACACACGAGATGGAGCGGCTAGAGTTATATTGAGCAAGACAACAGAAAACAATGAATTTGGGCCATACCTGAAATGGGAGCAAATTGGGACAGGCCATAGTGCTGGTAATTCTTCTCTATACAACGCTTTTGCCAATAATGGTGATTTTGTTAAAGAGGGGGATTTATGAGCCTTGTAGAGAACTGCAATACAATACCGCTACATGCTAGTTATTATTTATTTGGCGCTTACTTTGCAGCCGAAGAAGATGAAAATAACGACAAAACTTACCCTTCATGGCACTCCAACACGAGTCTAGTTGGAGAAAATATTTCCAATATTCGCCCGTTAGCGAAAGTGCCGATGCTTAACGTCACCGATAGCGATAGCCCTAAGCTTTGGGCTACCGACCATAAATTTAAGTTATGTTCACTGGGTAATGGAAAGCCAGATCAATATGGGGCTTTTGAGGTCCTGACACCAGAGCACACAATTCATGCTTTAGGTAGGGATCTACCCAAAGAGGGTGAGCAGACCTTCACTTTCCGCTTTCCACCCTTGCCTTTAATAGCTTCACTTTCTGAGTTAAACCCCAAAGAGTTAGCTACAAAAGTTGCAGATTTGAGTAGCCAGTTGGAAAACAGCGAAGCAAAACTCACCTTGACAGAGATCAGCATTGAACAATTGGCTAAGCCTTACGAACCAGCTGCGAACGGGGGGCTCAGCGAAGAACAGGCAGAATATAACAAGTGGTATGAAGATGTAAGTGAATCGGGAGAGACACTAAAAGGCTTCGTTTTACCTGTTGTGGCGAGTTGCGCTGTGGTTTTTTCTGATCAAGGTTATGAAAGTGCGACGGTTACTTTGCAAAAATTTGACTCAACCAAAGAAGGTGGGGAATACAAAACGATAGGTTCTTCAGTACAAGCGACATTACCTGAAGATGAGCATTCAGAAGAAAATGCTAAGCAATATCCATGCGCGATGTTTCACGTTGATCCTGCTGATTTTAAAGAAGGCTTATACAGTATCCGTGTCGAATTTATTCCAAGCCAGATGAAAAATGGCGTTCCACAGTTCATTAAAGACGCTCATATTCAGCAATTTTCTGAAGGCTTAGATACAGTCTACACTTACGAGCTACGTGAACAGATTACCTTTTCTTCAAGCACTCCGTTAGGGAAATTTGCTATTGTCAGTGGCGATATGATCTCCCTTGAGGAATCCTTGATTTATCAATACCCTCAGTACTTTGGAAATATGAAACATTATCTTCACGGTAATGTACAAGGTGTAACTGCCAATACGCCAGCTTCAAGAAGTATTGCGTTACTCAAGAATATCCGAGATGTGTCTGCTCAGCTAGGAGCAGGGCTGCTGAGCGGTAGCTTGCAAGACACTTTAGACCGTGATGGCCGCCAAGCGGTGTTTAATAACGTCTCGAAACTGTATTGGGATGCAGTTAAGTCCGAGATGCCGCCTGCGATGAAAGCGGCGGGCGAATTGTATTACGGTATTTACAGTACGAAAGAAGCGCTTGATAAGTTGCAGGAACTCCACACACCAGCTATCGCGGGTGTTGGTTGGAAGGCGCTATTTCACGATAAGGTTTTTAACACCAATGAAGCTAGGGCAAGCGCACTAGCACTTTCTTTAGAATCACGTCTGGGTAACCGACGTGTGGTTGCCGGGCGAGTTGCGGAAGCTTGGGAGCGCCACGAGGTGCTCAACACTGCTCTGGGCAAGAGACGCAGCCAAGCGATTAAATGGCATAATAAGCCCAGAACGTTAACCTAAACAATGGGTTAAGTCCAGTAGGGTGCAAAGTCCCTACC
>NZ_JAKKCL010000032.1:0-13267 GCF_021728175.1 Vibrio sp. A1-1 | reverse complement strand
GAATATTCCAGTATGACCGCTTATAGTACTGCATCTTAATCTTCATTGTGATTGCGTTCAGAGCACCCATTGACATCGGGAGGAAGTCCTTATAGTACGTTTTCGTTCCATTGGGCTTCAGACCCCTGAACTGCCAATGCTGCGAATCTTGACTGACCGAGGCACTGAATACTGTGGTCGTGTTGAGCAGCACGATTACCAGCTCTACCTAGCCATTAATGATATCGACACACGAAAACTAAAGCGATGTCACCACAAACAAATGGTATCTGCGAGCGCTTCCACAAGACCATATTGAATGAGTTCTACCAAGTGACATTCAGAAAGAAACTGTATGGTTCTATCGAAGAGTTGCAGAAAGATCTGGACGAATGGATGGACTACTACAACAATCACCGTACTCGTCAAGGAAAAATGTGCTGTGGCAGAACGCCGATAGAAACATTAGAGGATGGGAAATCAATCTGGGCTGAAAAGAATCTAGCCCAGATATAATCTGACAGGCACCAAGTCGAAAAGTGGGTAACTGTCAGATCGGGTCTGAATTAGTACATTGTAGTAGACCTAACTTGTAACTGGGTGAAGTTGATAGTGATAGTTGTTCAGCTCTTTGCTTCTTTGATGTTGCTCGAATTGGAAATAATTTTGCTCTGTTAAGCAAGCGGTGAACTTCTCCAATTCATTCGTATGTATGAAAAGAGAAATTGGTGCAATCTGGTGGTTTTCATTATCGAAGCAATTATCAATATGAGCTCTATCGATATAGACAACGTCTGCTTCCTGTATCGGAGTCTCTTCAATAAGTTTTGTTTCTATTCCAGCCTTCTTAAATAGATCTAGTAAGAAATAAAGTTTATCAACATCGTTCTTGCTCGCTATCATCAAGTATTGGCTTAATATTTCATCTAAATGTTTTTCAATCGAGCCAAACTTATTCTTCATCAAGCAAATAGTTTTGAGTTTCTTCTTGATATCACTGTATCGAGCTTGTTTAATTTTTGGTTTCAAGAAATCAATGATGATCTTATTCCGTTGCTCTTCTGTAACAAAGCTACGAGAAACATTTACTTTGGAGTAGAGATGAAGAAGAGTGTTTTCAAAGGTAGATTTAAGCAATTGATGATATGATTGTTCTGGCATGAGTTAATTTGAATATCTATTTGTGTGAGCATTTTATCACAAAAATACGGGGTTCTGCCCTAAATCAATAGGCTAATTTTAATTTTCACCTGTAGCCAACAATGCGCTCTTCCCTGACTCGTATTTCCCCCATTATCATTTTGAATTGCTTCTTGTCCTATGTGTGTATGTCCGGAGACGTATCAGCACGACCCTGACAAATATCGTGATCATCATATTCAACTTGTTGGTCATTGCACCTTCAGTACGACGAACGACAATACGGTTTTTCAGAAGCAGTTTGAGAAAATAGAGCCTTGGAAAAAATAAGGAATGACAGCTCATATTGGACTCTTTGCCGAAATGGGTGAAAAACCTACTTGATACTGAGGTTCAAGATTCACTTCTGGCTTAGCACTATAATTCACTCCTTTCCTATCTATTAAAACTGTTTAAAGAACAATTGCAGAAAGTGGCGCTTAGAGCCAATTTGGTTTTCAATTCGCTTGATGACTTGTGAAATAGCTGACTTACTTTTGTTGCTTTCAATTGCAATACTGGTCAGAGGCTCATGCTTAGCTAGTTCTTCCAAGATTGATTGAGCTTTACCATCAATTTTCAGGAATGCTTCAGCTTTGGCTAGCTCCGTTTTGTTCGCGTGGAACTGCTGAGGCTCTTCATGTAAAACAATATGGGAAATATCACTGATGAAACGCTTATCAAACAGGTGATTTGCCTTGATAAGTGCTAGGAACGCTTCCAGATTCGGGATGTCTGTTGATTGGGTAAAAACAGAAATGGATACATCTGGGTGTAATGTTCGTAGCTTATAAAGCTCATGCATAGTTTCGTGAATAGACGTACCTAAATACAGATCACTGATGATGAACTGACAGCCATTAAAATCAAACTGCTTTAGTTCATCTAGGGTAGTTAACGTTGTGATGGTAAGAGTACCGTTAGACGTTTTTTGAAAGTCTCGGCAAATCGCTTCTGCTATGATAGGCTGATCTTCAATGATGACAATATCCATGCGTATACTCAATGTTATTTAAACGGCTAATGCTACTTCAGAGTTATAAACTACCGTGATAGAAAAGAAAGAGAGCAATTTAAGCAATAAAATTTCTGGGATCGTTCATGATTATTGGGTCAAGCATGATAGCACTATCGAGAACACAAATAAAATATTCAGGAAGTCATTTCTCTGCATTATCTTTACAAGTATCTTCGGTATGGGAGCGATGTTCTATCTTGATGCAATAAACATGTTTGAGAAAAAGGCGGTAATTGGTAATGTAAACGAGGTTGGAGTTAACAGGGAATTGCTTATTTCATATTTTAATGGAACATATAAGAGCGTTTACAAATATATAAATAGAGATGATTACTTTGAGGTGGTAGAAAAGATTGGTTTGGAAGGAGTTAAATATAAAACCAGCCAAATATTATCAGGAGACATTGTATATCAAAACCTACAATTGATAGATAGAAACTCAACGTTGAATGTTAAATTCGTCATTTCGAATGGTAGGATTATTTATATTTCCGTTCATTAGTTCAAAAACTAGAGTATCTGGATTTTCCAATAGCTGAAATTCCTCTCTTTATGTTAATAATTACACAGTGCTTTGAGTCTACTAGGTCTGAATGAATAGATATATCCCTTCCATTAGCCAGCCTTTTAAGAGATATCAGTCCCAATCCATAATGGATTCGATTATGAATATCGACTCTCCTTCCGCAAGATAGTGTTTCTCTTTTTTCTATCTTTCTAAGCGTTTGGGGGGTTATACCCGAACTATCGTCCACAACAATCAGTGAGTAGTGGGATTGAGATAGTTTTGTCATCACTCTTATTCGATCTCCTTTTCTTGATACGCTAATGGCGTTTGAAAGAACAATGCTCAATACCTTATTTAAAGTGCTTGGGCATAACTTTATTACCCGAATTTGTGAGTCAGCGGAGAAGTCGCAGTCGAACTTAATACCGTAATGATTTGCCAGCGTACCGTATTCACTTAATGTAACCGATAACAATGGTTCTACACTATGGTAAATCATGGAAGGACTATTATTGAAGGGACTGATTGAGGCGATAGAATATAGTGATTCTTTTATAGATAAGGAGTCAGCTAAATTTATTTTTTCATTCTTCTTAGAAGAAGAAATAATTACCTCATTAATCGTATGGTTCATTGCGTTTACTTTCACATGGACACTTTTTAGTGTTCTATTAATTATATGGTTTTCAAATGCTTTAAAGCCAAAATAGCCAATCAAAGATAACCATATAAATAAGATGGTTAGTATTCCAAACGTCATTCTATAGTACATAAACATCACAGATGGAAGCATGAATGAACCGCAGATAATTAACTTTAATACTAGCGTGTCTGTATTTTTAAACATGGTTTGGAAACTATTTACCTGACAGAGATATCAATAATTAAGAAGAAGTGCGATGATATTGATAACAATACTCATATGCAATGAATTTAGATTAAATAATGAACGTGCGCTCAAATGATGAGCACGCATGTGGTTACACTGTCACCAAGCGTGTTGGTTTAAACGTTGTGTGACAGTGTAACTCGTGACATTTTCTATGTAATTTTACTGAACTGTGGGTGAAAAGTCTCAGATTTATACTAAATCTTAAATACTAAACAGTTTTACAGATTTAGTTTCTATGTTTTAGAGGTGCGGAGTTCTATAAGTTATTGATATTAGATGAGTAAATTTCTGGTTGATGTATTTGGCAGTATAGTTCAAAGCAACCCGAAAACAAGGCAGTTACCATTGTTCCAGTTGAACAACACTCATAATCATCTTTCCAGCGTTCGAGAGAAACAATATGACCGGCTGCAGCCAAAATGTTACCTTGCTAGCTCAAAAGGTTAAAAGAAATAGCTTTTAGGGAGTAATCAGGTGTCAAAGTGGTACGATGATAAAGATAGTGTCAAAGAAGTTTTTGATGGGATTCGAAACTTTCTATACTGCGGTGTTTTGTTCTATGCGGGTGTGGTGAATTTGTCTGATTCATCCACGATAACAGTCGTAAAGTGTTTGTACTCGCTTATAGGCGTGGTTTTTTGTTTATGCGCAATATATTTGATGGTAATAAACTACGTAATTTTGTTCAAATCCTTTGTTTCAAGGCGTAAGTCGCTTCTTTCATATGTAGCTTACCACTTCATATTTTCCTTAGTTGTCATCCAGTTTGCTTTGTTTGCTTTGACGCATGAAAGTGAACAAGTAAAACTGGTTGATGGGCAAAGCGTAGGAGAAGTGAAGGTTCCTCGTGCACTCGTTCCTGACTTGCAATTAGATAAAGTTAACTAGGGCGTGTTGATCTTTGCTGTACATTCGTATTCAACAATACATCGGTAGCCACATTAACATGAATGCCAGAGATAACATGCTGGCATAATTTCTTTCTAGCTTGTCATATCTACTTGAAATAGCTCGATAATGCTTAATTCTCGCAAAGGCATTTTCAACCAAGTGACGATACTTGTATAGACACCAATCCATGCTGTCTTTGTCTATATCTTGTCCGTAATTGCGTTTAGCAATTACCGTTTCTCCGCCACGTTCCTTAACAAAAGTACGGAAAGGTTCGCTGTCATATCCTTTATCACAAACGATGGTATTAACTTCATCGAGTTGCTCAACTAAGCTTTCGGCATGTACTATATCGTGGCGTTGTCCTTCTGATAAATCAAAGCAAATCGGCAGGCCGCCACTATCTACGGCTAAGTGAATTTTGGTTGAGTTGCCCCCGCGACTTTTTCCTATTTGCTCTGAGCTTTCAGTCGCTGCACCTGTACTATGCTGATGCGCTCGAACTATAGAGCCATCAAGAAAGACCCATTCAAAATCAGCCATGCTAGATAAGCTTTGAAAAGTTTATCTAAAACCCCTTTCTTTGACCAAAGATTAAATCGTCTGTAAACAGTACTCCACTCTCCGAACTCAGAGGGCAGATCTCGCCAAGGAACACCTGTTCTCATTCGATAAAGTATTCCTTCAAATGTCATTCGATGTTCAGTTTTATCGTAAATACGACCTGTACTTTTCATAACTTGGAGTAGCAGTTCCCAGCGAATATCAGTTAACATTGTTCTTGGCATGGTATTGGTTATGGTTTTACTTTTGGTGAAGCAAATTATAACTCTTTACCATGCTGTTCAAAAAACACTCACGAAAGATCAACACGCCCTAATAAATTGTGCGATAGTGATTATCAACACTGGGCATTTTGGTTTGAGTTTATCTTAGCATTAACGGGTCAATGGATAATAACAGGGTGTCCAATTTGAACACCCTGATTGCTTTCTTGGTCAGCTTAAAGAGGCACTACAGGAAACTCCCCTGGCTTGTATTTAGACATATCTATCGAGGTCTGAATCAATCCATCGGCTGCGTCCGCTAGTTCGTCATTGGTTATTTCTAATGATGCCGCGAACTTTTTGCGCTGTGCTAGAGCATCAGACCTATTGTTGTGAGTTGTAGCCATGCTTTCCAAATCATCCAAACTCCCTCATTACTCGGTGATGATTGCCGAATTGTCTTCGACCATTTCTTGTGCTGTTTTTAGTCGTTGACCAAGTTTGATGTAAAGCGCCTCTGCTGCATCGAAAGACAGTTCAAGTTTATGCGTGTGCAAATTTTTAAACTCGGTCTCTGTGTGAGCTATAAGCTTGTCACTGACAATCTCAAGTTCAACGCCTTTAATGTGCTCAACTACATGTGATTCAGTTAATAGCAACACTTCAACTTCTTCTCTAAATGCCATGCTCATTTCCCATTAATTTCCGTTACTTAGTGTTGTAAGCGTTAAACCAGCCGCTAACTGTCTCAAACTCGCTTTCTGTTAGCGCGATGTTCCCACTGCCATCTAAAAACTCAATGCGTTGATTGGTTAGTTCGAACTCATTTTCATTTAGCGTTATTGTGATGCCATTTACGCCAGTGGTGACAACAATATGAAATCGGCTATCAATTGGCTCACGAACTGCCATCAAACTAATTAAAACTTGTCCAGCCGTACAAAGCTGCTCAATCATTGTATTTTTAGCCATAGCTTCGATTTTCCCTCTATTGCTGGCTTGCATTTGATTTATGCATGTGCATTTTCCTTGTATCGAGAGAAAAACACACATCACGGATTTTTACCGTTTTGTTTAGCCTACCATAGGCACAATGGGAGTTTAGGGGAAAACAAGTATGGCATTTATTCCTCTCCCACAGATCTTTGGAAATTAATTTGATGTAATAAGTTATTAGCTTATTACATATGTAAGGTATTACCATGAAGATCCAATCGGAATACAAGAACGCTTGCAGTTTAATTAAAAAGTGGCGCTACCGTTACGATGTGAGCAAGGTGGTAAAATTGTTCGTTGCGCAGTGGGCGTATGAATGTACTGGACTGTATCAACCTGCGGAACGCGAAGTGCAAGAGGATGAGTTTATTGAGGTAGCAAAACCACTTAGCCATATCCTCGCTAACCTCATGTACAGTGGTGTCAGTGATCCACTTGCATTCATTCTTTCCGAGTTCTGCAAAGGAGATGCTAAACATCAAGGCTACTATCCTACGCCTCCTGAAGTCGGTTATCTCATATCAAAATTACTTCAAAGCGATCTGGATATACCAGATAAAAACGCTTCATTCTCTAGACCTGGCAACCTAAAAATATACGAACCATGCTGCGGCTCGGCAGGGATCATCATGGAAAAGCTAGAGCAAGTGTTTTACCAAAACATTGCCCTCGATGAACCTCTTGGGCATGTGGAATTAACGGTAGAGGACATCAGCTCTACGACTCTACATGCGTTCTGCATTCAACTCATATTTAAAATTAAGTACCTATCTTGGGTTAGCGGTAAGAAAGCTGAACCCCTTCAGATAGATATAAATCAGGTTGATGTTCTTAGCAGAAATCAAGGGAAAATTAGGTATTTGTTTACACGGTAAACAATAATGCATGGCTTAATAGTGCAGCTAAAACAATGGGTTAAGATTATAGATATAAATTTTATATCTAGAGAAGAATCAGCCAATAGTAGAAAGTAGACATACGTAATGCGGCTAGGAATGTTCAACGAGAACACTTCTGTAGCCCAACGCAGAAATTAGAGGTAATGAAATCTATGGTTCCTCATCAACCTAAGCCAGATTATGGCGATACGAAAGACTATATACAGCGCCTCAAGGTGATCACTGGTTTAAAAAGAGATATAGAAATAGCTGAATTTATCGGTGTTCCCAACTCAACTATCGCGACATGGAAAACTCATAATAGGATTAACTTTGAGTCTATGGTCGCGGTTCATCTTGCTACGGGGGCATCAATTCAATACTTGGCTCTAGGGCAAGGAGAACCATTTCCAAAGGGATCAGAATCGCCTGTTACTTCATCAATATCTTCAAATCTAAATGAGTTCGATGTACTAAGTATTGAGAATGGTCGATTGAAAAAGAGTAAGTCTATAAGCATTGATACTAATACTCTTGCGGCGTTTGGGCTAAAACCTGAATCTCTATCGGTCGTAGAGAACGGTGATGATACGCTCTATGTAGATTTGACCGAGATAACTCCTACAAATGGAACCTATCTTGTAGCTATGGACGAAGCTGTTGGCTTCTATCATCTTCAACGCTTACCAAAACAAAAAGTCGCAATTCAATTTGACTCAATCACAAGAGAATTCGAGCTAGAAGATTTGCACATTCTAGGTCGTGTAAAAATGTGTATGAAACGCCACTAATGACTATAGGAGCTTAATATAAGCGTACTGTTGGAAAATAGACCTACTGAAGACACTGTATATGTATCTGATAGTGGTCAGCGTATCTATGTTGAAAGTGTATTTGGGGAACCAGACGATGACTTTTACTTGGTCAATATCGTTCCAGAACAAGACAAAGACGATATGGACGCGATGGGGGATGAACTCGATTCGAGTCAATGGGTGAACATGATTACTACGCTTGGACTGAAACCCGAAAGCGATACCAAAACGACAGAGATAGAACGTCTACGCTCCATGTTTAAAAAGTAGTGTAATTATTATCGGACTTTACCGAGAATTAGTAAGAGAAAGGCGTCCTAGGACGCCTTTTAGATGGCTATATAGAACAGAAAAATCAAATGACTGCTGCTATGCCTTTCTCGTCAATAATATTCAAAAGGCGCAATGCTGCTCCTTGTGGTTTGGTTTTACCTTGTTCCCACTTCTGAACACTTTCACTACTCATGTTAAGAACTGTGGCTAAGACGGCTTGGCTAATATGCTCACGCTTCCTTAAACGCTGGATTTTATCCGCTGTCATTTCTTTCTGCTTTGCACGTAAAGCCAACGCATCAATTTTACGCATGGTTAGCTGGTCAACCGAACCATTGGCATGAAAGCGCTTAGCCATTGCTTGCATTCGTTCTAAACGATCATCAGTCATTGTTAACCTCTCTTAACAATCCATCTGCAATGTTTTGCTCTATCTGAGCATCAGTGAAGCTACGGAAGCTATCACTAAGTAATTTATACATTTCCAGTAGATCATCTGGAATCTCTTTGCCCTTTTTAGGTACGTCTTTTTTTCGCCAACCATCAATAAAGAATATGCGGTCATCTTTCTGTATAGCTACGATACTGCGGTTAGACTCTCTCTTACCTTGACCTGGTGACGGAATTCTCTTTTTGTATAAAGTCCCGTTTTGTAATTCACCGTCATGCAAGCCATCATTGAGTTCCTTTGCCATTTTTACAACTATTTCATCGTTCAATTTGGCTTTTCGTATCAATTTTTCAAAGTCATCGGTGACATAGATTTTCACGGTTACTCCATTATATAAAGTGTAGTAAACATTACCATAGTTTTGCGTTGATTTAAAACGATAGTTCAATGGTGACTTATGACGTTCAAATCAAAAGTAGGAGTATTGCAATGAACACCCCTAGTCATAATAACTATGTAAATTAAACCAAATAGAGCTAATACCAAAGACCAATCCCATAGGGGTTAACATCTACCTTAATTTCACCAATGCTGTTCATTTGGCAAGGCTCTTTGTGGACTAACAGAAGTAACTAGGTAGCACACTACCTGGATGTACAAAACTCACACCTGAACTTTGTTAAGTGTATTTAGGAAATAATTGAACCTAAGATAAGGTTGTGTGAGGTACATTAATTTACGGAAATGATGATGACAGAACCAGTCTCGGATAATCAGCACGTATATGCTGTTATCTGCGTCGAAAATCTAAATCACTCAGGATTTCTTATCACACAGCAATCACTAGATTATGAACGTTATAGCGATCAGGGATATGTCCTCATTCGCAGAAGGACAAAAGCCGAGGCGATCAAGTGCGTTCGAATAGAACTTCTGCAAAGAAGCCAATGTGAGTGTGCTTTGTTACATTTCGACCACGCTACTAAAAGGTGTGATTATGAATTAGCAAAGCTTCTTGAAAACTATGATGCTGTCGCTGATATCAAGGCTGATATTAGGACGATCGAACGCCGAATAGAGGACATGAAACGGGTTAGGGCGATGGATGTACAAGAGTTGGCGCTAACTGACCTTCTTCCAATGGAAGAAATATCATTCGAAATGACCAAATCCCTCATAAAAACACCTGTGTATTAATCTGTGATGGCTCTAATCCGGATGGTGCCTTGAGCTGTCTCAGGCATCAATCTGATAAGACTCCCTAATCCCGCCTTTTTTATTAGTGTACCTAACCCTCCGTCACGAACACTCGAAAACCCAAATCAACCGGCATCTCAACCTGTCTCGCGGTCAACTCAAGTTTATCAGCCCGTTTCTTTCTCGGCGGCGTAGCATATATTGAAGGACAATCATCAGGATGAACCACGATTAAACCAAATTTAGACCGGACAGCCTTGCTTTCGCCGCTATCAAAGCTAATCCGGCAAGTGTACTGTGAGCCGGTAAAATGTCTTACATGAACACGACTATCATCTGAACACTCTAAATACTGGCGTAACTCATCAATAGCAACACGAATAGTCATTAGCTCCCCAAACTTGTCATAGGTCGTTTCAACTGAATCAAACCCATGAGCTTTAAATGCAGAATGGACATCTGCATTCAACTCCGCATCCACACTGCCAGTGTACAAAGTAAATTGCCCTTCATCGGGTAAAATCCTGGCACTATACGCATCGTCGCGGCTGTGATTTATTTGCGCTACACGCTCATGGAACACAGGGAAACGATTAGGGTATCGTGGCTTTTTGCTATCCTCATTCATGAAAGACACTGCTTTATCATAAAGTTCCGTTAGAACGTTGTGCCTCTCTTTACATTCGTCAAATAGATCAAGCGTCCTAAAAGTGATGATTTTTCTTATAAATCTCGGTGGACGGTAACGAACGCCAACCTTCATAATCTGCATTGAATATCCAAAAGGAACGGGTTGACCTTCAACATCGTACATATCTGAACTTGCGTTGATATCGAGCAGAGTTATTGCGTTCTTACACAGCCAAGCATAAAACTGCTTTTCATCTTCATAAAACGCACTCCACAATCTACTTCTCTGCTTTCGTATGGTGACGGTGTCACTTTTTTGATCCTGTTTCTTCGAATCAAGTAGGTCATTCTCAATTTGGTCAGTCATTTTGGATGTGCGTTTCATAGGTTAATATCTTATTATTCTAGATGAGCAATTAGACGATGTCATACTTAATGTTTCATTAAAACTTTGAAACTTGTGTGCAAAGGGGTAGCAAGGTGAGCCAACCAAAGCGAATTAATCAAAGAATTGATATATCCAACGACAATTTAGGGCTAACGGTGCAAGGCACTAAAAAGCGTCGAAAGGAGCCAACGAAGCCGCCAAAGAGTGCAGATGAAGCAAGAGCACTTATTGAGGAACTGTATGAACGCAGCCCACTGCTAAGCCTTACCGCCTCAATGAGCGCGCTTACAGGACTACGATACAGTGATGCTTCTTGGCTAGAGTATTCGGACTTCTTTGATGAATTTGGTCAGTGGAAAAAACATTTCGATCTGTGCCAACAAAAAGCTTTCAACATGAGGATTGCTCGTGAAGGGACGGATAGAGCCACCGCTTACAATGCCTCACTTGTGCGTGTGTACATCAATGATGGTATCAAAGAGATCGTAGACGAATGCCGCTACCTAAGTTGTTCTGACGAACTTCTATTCGCCAATTCAAGAAGCAGCTTAAAGCAACCCGATGGCACTATCATTCCTCGCCCTATGTCAGTACAAAGTGCGAACTGGCATCACGCAAAAGTAAAAGAAAAGTTTAAGCTCGGTTATGCGTTTGGTACTCACTCGTGGCGAAAATACTTTGCTAAAAAAATGATTGAAAAGGGCGTAACTGTCGAGAAAATAAGAGACTTCTTAGGTCAATCTAGCCTGAACAGCACCAACCATTACCTAAGCACGTTTGATGAGCAGCTAGCTCCAATTATCAGTGAAATGAGTCTTTTTGAATAAATCACGTTTAGGAAATTTTAACTGTCCTCATATACTCGATATTAGAGAGAAACAAGGGGGCAGTCCTAAATGACAACACTAGATAAAAATAACAAATTCAATGATTTGAATGATCAAATTGGCGAAATCCTAAAGTATTCTAACGAACTAAATATCCCGCTATCTATTGCTTTTGAGTTGAATGACAACGTTGAACTAGTTTCAAACGATCAGTGTTCAGGCAAAGAGCAATTCGAAAACATAAAAACCCTTCACGAATCAAAAGGCGATGTGACTGATTTCTTACTCAGCTTATGCAAGCTACCTGCACAGTCAGATCCGCTTAACAATGTTAAGTCACACAATAATCAAGCTGACTTTACAATGACCAATTCCCAAGTTTTGTCTACCAAGCACTAATCGATCAGGAGCAATATTTAATGGAACAGAAGAAAATCAACCTCGGACTAGGTGGTGTATGCCTAGCATTAATCATTTCGAATGTAACTTTGTACAACTCCCTACAAGAAAAAAGTGAAGTTATAACAAAGCTGTCCGATGCAATGATCAATGTTGAAACCAATATGCTTCAGGCTCCTTCCTCGTTCGCTGCTGAAGACGTTAAAAACTATATTATGGACAACCCTGATGTCGTAGTGAAATCCCTTGCTAAGTATCGCTTTGAGCAAGAGCAAGCAACCAAAGCCCAAGAAGCTAAAAAGGTTGAAACCTCTATGGATGCTTTATACAACGACAAGAACGATCCATTTATTGGCAATCCAAATGGTAAGCATTTAGTGGTTGAGTTTGTTGACTATAACTGTGGGTACTGTAAGCGTTTGGCTCCAACGCTAAAAGAATTTGTTGCTATTGATCCTGAAGCCAAGGTGATCGTGAAGGAATATCCTATCTTCACCAATCAGCCAACATCTGCATATTCCGCGATGGTGGCAACGGCTGTGTTCTACTACAAGCCGGAAGTGTATGGAGACATTCACCATGCATTTATGGGCAGCAAACTAACTCGTGAAGGTATTGACCAAATCTTAGTAAACTACGGTATCGACAAAGACAAGCTTCAACCGCACATGGAAACAGCTAGAAAGCAGATTGAGAAGGTCAGAGGCTTGGGTGCACAATTACAAGTGACTGGTACACCAACCGTGTTTATAGGAGCTGAACGTGCTCATGGCGGGTGGTCTGCACAGCAATTAAAAGCCAAGTTTACTAACTAAAGGATCGCGCAATGACGAAATTTGGTTCAACAGTATACCTAACAGCAATTATGATTCTATCTGTGGGGTTCAAGGCGAACGCTTCTGAGTCATACGATATGAAGCTGCAAGCTCTACAATCCTCTTGTCCGAGCTGCGCTGAAATTTCCGAAAGAGCTATGACAATTCGACACGAATCTTGCTGTGTGAGAGAAATGAAGTCTCATACCAAGTAATAAAGATTCATACTGAGTATTAGAGTATCATACTAAAATGGCAGCGATCGCAGTCGGTACGCTGCCATTTCTAAATCGAAAATGTCGAGTAGACGACACCTGTTACCAAGTGTCGTCCCTCTAAGAACCCAGCGTGCAACTTTCACCGCACTAAGCTCAAGCCTTCACAAAGGCACCTGATGGCACCCAGCAACTTATAAAGCAGTGAG
>NZ_JAKKCL010000031.1:0-18597 GCF_021728175.1 Vibrio sp. A1-1 | reverse complement strand
TGCTCGAACAGGGTTCGCCACTCTTGGTTAGTGCGTCGTTTAGCCATTTCAAATCTCCTTTGGGTTGGAGGTTTGATCTTATTATTCGGGCTAGACGATTAGAATGCGGTGTTTATGACGCGCTTACTCTTTCTCCGTCGATTTTGGAAATTTAAAAGCATCATTAACATATGAGAAAGGCAATAAATACGAGGCGTTTAAATGTCGGATGAAAAACCTATCTCAATGCCGGATCTAGTTGATGAACCCGTCCATTTTCTAATCTGGCAGTACGATGAAATTGCAACAGTAGCTATTGGGCTAGTCGTGGGCATCATTATTAACTCTCCCATGCTTGGGCTGCTGGCAGGTTATTTTGCCAAGGTCACTTATATCAGGATTCGAGATGGTAAGCCGAGGGGCTACTTCATTCATCGTTTCCGTGAAATGGGGTTTGCATTTGAGAAGGTAGAACAGCGTAGTTCTATGCAGCCTCCGTTAGTAGATGAGTGGCATTCGTAGCAAACGACTTAGGGATAAACCATGAATTTCCAAAATTTGAAAAAAAGCTTTTCTGAAATGAGAGGTCAGAGTGCGGCAATAAGCTACGCCAATGCGGGGTTAGTAGTCATGCTCGGCGTGTCACTTTGGGGGAACTTCCAGAAAGATACCGTTGTTATAAACAACTTAAATGAGTCGTGTCAGGAGTCAGAGATTTCGTCTAGTTCAATGAATGAAGCGAATCATCGACGCTTAGGTTTCTACTTGGCAGGAATGTTAGGAAACATTACACCGGCTTCAGCTTCATACGTAGAGTCAGCCGTGGCACCTTTCGCTTCTCCTGAAATCTATCACAAGGTTAATGACCTTATCGCTTACCAAATAGCTAGCCTAGTTGAAGAAGAAGTGACCATGAAGTTTTCAGCGGAACGTGCGTTTGTTGAGGACGGTAAAACCTTTGTTACCGGTAAAGGTTCAATGCAGGGGATGACAGGAAAGGCGGATAAGTATGTTCGTACCTATGAGTTCATTTTCGATGTCCAGAATTACACACCTACTTTTGATTACATAGATGTGTACGACGACGTTCCACATGACAGTGAATGGAAGCAAAAAAACCGTAAGAAGTTGGAGGCAGATAAATGATGACCTCGATTAAAAAAGTGTCCTTACTCTTGGCAGTTTGTGGAGCATCATCTCTGGCAAGTGCAACGGATATGGCTAAGTTCAATTCGAACAGTACAGCGGCGCAGCAAGCGACAAGCTCAGAAAATAAAGAGCAAGGTTTGTATGTTATTTCGAATCGTCATCCTAACCGTATAGTCACACCATTTAAGAAACCTTCGCTGAAGATTGATAAGAGTGAAGGAATAACGCATAGCGTTCGAGGAAATGTCGTGTACTTGGCAACGAAGCTCAACACCAATATCGGGGGATTTATAACTGAATCGGGTGATGAGTCAGCAGCGATTGATGTTGTGTTTAAGCCAATGCCTGTGCCACCACAAGAAGTTGTGTTGAAAGGTGGAATCAAAGGAGGATCTGAGATTGCTCGAAGGTTTGAGCGTTCGTCGCCTCGCACTGAATCCATTGTGTCGATCATGTCTGGTATTGCTACCGGAAATCTACCTGCCGGTTATCAAGTTGAAAATGTAAACGCTAGCTATCTGCCGAAGTGTCAGCAGTTAGAGTTGAGCTTTGATTTTTATAATGGTCAGTTTGTCTCTGGTGGTGATTATGTTGTGTCGATTGGTACAGTCGTAAATAAGTCGTCGCGTCCCGTAAAGTTCAAAGAAAACCTCTGTTATGAAGAAGGTGTCGTAGCGGTAGTTGCTTATCCAACGTATCAGCTAATGCCAAAACAAAAGTCTGAAGTTTTGGTTATGTATCATCGAGTGAAAGTTCCAGCTAAAGCCGAGCGAAAACGCCAGTCTCTATTGGGAGGTTCACAATGAAGCTCAAGTTCATGAACAAATACTTCTCTCCATCACAGCAAGGTCGTGTCTACGTTGTCCTAGCTGTAGTAGGTGTCTTTGTTGCAGCGGTAGCGATCATGACCATCCTAGAACCTGAGAGGTCTAGACCGAGAGCTAAACCAGAAGTAGAAAACATCATCACTGATCGCAATTCTAGAGAGTTCGGTATCGAAGCTATCAACGATAAGTTGGTGCAGCAGAAACGAAAGATGGATGACTATGAAAAGGAAGTGGAAATTCTCAACAAGAAAAATGAATCCTTAGAAAACAAGGTTCAAGACACAAAGAGGTTGAACAATGATGTTCGCAACGCACAACGAACAATAGCTCAGCTAAATGATCAACTCGAAAAATTGCGTCAAGAACAAGCTGCTTTTAAAGATAAGCAATTAACTTATTCCAATGAACTTGATGCAGTAAGAGAACAGGGAAGTGGTGAGATCAAGCATCCAGATTTACAAGTGAACCCTGAAAGGCGAAAGGTATCGAGTACTTCATTTTCATATGGTGGTAGACAGGAGCCGAGCTTCGGGGAGTCATCAAGTTACCAGGGAGATCGCAATGTAGTGGTTTCACCTAGACATGTAGCTGAGACAGACACTAGATCAGAAGGACTATTTACGATTGTCGAGGACACTACCCCTGAGAAAGATGACTCCGAGCCTGAAATTTATTTGCCGAGAGGTTCTATTCTCACTGGCGTTTTGATTACAGGTCTTGATGCTCCGACTAGTGCTAAAGCTGCCGATGAGCCTATTCCTGTTTTGGTTCGCATAAAGAAGGAAGCCATCTTACCTAACTTTGCTGTGCTTGATGAGGTAAACGAATGCTTTGCTCTAATGGCTGGCTATGGTGACTTGAGTTCAGAACGTGCCATGTTGCGTGGCGAGTCAATTACTTGTGTGAAAGTTAATGGGGAAGTTATCGAGGCTGACTTCAGGAGCTTTGCTGTTGGCGAAGATGGCAAAAATGGTCTGAAAGGGACGTTAGTTACTCGTAATTCAAAGATTCTTGCCAACTCGATGATGGCAGGATTTGCTGCCGGTTTATCCAGCATGTTTGATGTGAACCCTGTCCCTGTTTTGTCCACAACGTCGAATGGGCAAACACAGTATCAAGATGTCTTTAGTACCGATGCATTACAAGGTGGTGCGGCAAAAGGTGCGTCAGACGCAATGAATAGACTCGCTGACTACTACATGGAACTAGCCGATGCGATGCATCCGGTTATTGAAGTCGGTGCGGGTCGAGTAGTGGACATGATTGTGACAAATGGGACTGGGTTATGAATTTAGTTAAAGCTATTGGTGTGCTGCTATCTGCGGCGTTATTGGGTGGCTGTGCAGTTGGTCAGAGTGAATTTAATTGTTCTGCTGGCGATGAAAACGCTCTTTGTGGTTCATCTAGAACTATCTATAAGGCGACTGATGGCACGTTAGTAACGAATGACACTCTGACTTATATCGAAGATGGTGAACCAAGACAAATTACACTTGATGAGCTTAAAGATATTGAAAATAAACAAAAAAATAAAAAAGTTGCTTCAGGGATTTCGGAAATTTCCACCTATGGGGCAAAATTTAATTACGTACCTCAATCATTCAGTTTCGATGGGGATGTACTGCGAAAAGATGTGAAAGTCTTACGTGTTTGGGTTGCACCTTTTGTCGATACAAATGATGACCTTCATTTGTCTTCGATGGTGTACACCGATATCGAACAACGCAGTTGGGAGCTTGGCACTGTCAATCCCAATTTAAAAACGAGAATTGCTCCACCGGTGACAAAGTCCTTGGTAAACCCTTCCAAATCAGAACAGCGAAGTGTGAAGGAATATCGAGTACCAAAAACCGAGAAAGCAAAACTACAAACAACTTTTGATAACAACTAATCATTTAAACCACACGGAGAAAAAAATGATCGCAACTAACAACAACGTAAGTTTTACGGCTACAGAAAATAACTTGATGAAGATGAAGTTCGCTTTGTCATTAGTTGTTCTGGCAGTGGTATTCAGTGCGTTCGCATCTGCGGGTACGGACACAACATTTGATTCATGGGTGAATCAAATGACTGATTGGCTAGAAGGTTCTCTAGGTAAAGGTGTGTCTATCGCATTCGTTATTGTCGGTATCGTCATCGGTATTATGCGTCAAAGTCTAATGGCATTTGCTGTTGGTGTTGGTGCTGCTCTAGGTATGAACTACACACCAGACATCATTAACAGCATGTTCTCAGCAGTACTTTAATATTTAGGGGGATGTAATGAAATTCACTAAACTAATTCCTGCAACTCTTTGTTTAACTTTGATTGCATCCCCTGCCTTAGCTACCAACGGTGCTCAAGAACAGCTAAAAGCATCCTTAACTCAGGCGAGTAAAGCCGAAAAACTACCCAATGCAAAATCTGTTGTTGTCTTTGGTGGTAGTGAGTCCGTAGTACTAACCGATAACCCTCGATGGGTTATCAAAGGGCAGCTATATGATATGTGGCAAAACACTGAGATTAACAGCAAATCACAGCTACATGACGCCGCAAAGAAGATCCCAATTCAAATCATTAATGTAAACACAACCGATGTTGTAGACATAAGAGTGAATCCAGAAAAATCGGAGGTACTGACGGTTTTTCTTGATCCATTTTTGGAGCATTCAGCCAACGAAATGTACTTGTTAAACAAGTATGCGGCTGACTACCAGATTCGTTACATATTTACCGCAATGTCCCAATCGAACATTAAGCCGTTCTTCTCTTTTGCATGTGAGACACAAACCCTTTCAACTGACCAAGTAATAGAAAAGGTTGTTGATAAGCAGTTTGCTTATGGCAAACGCAAATGTAGGGAAGTGCAAGTAATGAATAGCTTTGGCTTAACACAGTTTCTACATATCAAAGAGTCACCAACGCTTATTGCCCCCAATGACGTTTTCCATGTGGGAATGCCTACCGAGTTATTGGGCTGGTTACGAAAGAATACTAAATAGGGAGATAAACGATGTTTGATTATAAGTTTAATGAGAATGAAGCAAGTCGTTTATTTCGACCTCTAGCGTTTGATGCTGATACTGACCTGTTTTTGTGCGATGACAACATGCTGGCGTTCAGCTTCGTTTGTCAGCCAACTAGTGGTTGGGACACACAAATGCTATCAACAATCGAATTGTTACTATCTCAAGATCCGTACCCTACTAAATCTTTGCTTAGCTTTTCTTTGTGGGCTAGCCCTGATGTTAGGGAGTTCCTGAAAGGCTCTGACTATCTGAGAAGTTCTTGCCGAGAGGTTTTGCATCGAGAGGTTCATGACAATGCGTTAGGCTATCTATGGTCAGCTACACGCGATTCGGCAGAGGTTGTTCAGAATACGAAAGTCCGTAATTTCCAGCTTCTTGTGACATTCAAACTGCCTGTAGAGTCATTGGATGTGAATCCCGAAGAAATTCAGGAGATTCAGTCCATTCAGAGAACGATGGAACAGCGTTTGATTAAAGCGCAGCTTGCACCACGACGAATGAACAGCGTAATGCTGGTCAATATTATGAATACGGTCATGAACTGGCAGGAAGACGCTGAGTGGCGAACTACGCAACAACTACCTGTTGATGAGTTTAGTACGCTTAATGAACAGTTTGTTCAATATAATACTGGCGTGTTCAAAACACAGGATGGGGTTGTACTTGGTACTAAAAAGAACCCAACATTTGTGAAAATGCTCACGGTTCGTCGTTTTCCCCGTAAAGCTTATACCGGTCAAGCATTTAAGTGGTTTGGTGATCCATTCGATGGACAAGGCTGTGTAAACCAGAATTTCATGATCACCGTGAATATTCATTACGCTGACCATGCAAAAGAGAAAGGACAAGTAGAGACTAAGAAAAGTCATTACATCAAACAGTCGTTCAGTTCACTGACTAACTTTGCCCCGAAAATCAAGGATATGAAAGCTGACTTAGAAGAACTTTCATTATCTTTACAGGACAAGGGTAAAGCGATCAAAGTGACGCTTTCGGCTGCTGTCTTTGGTCGAACTGAAGAAGATGCTGAAGCCGGTATCACTGGTTTACAGTCTTACATGAAGCAATCAGGGGTAACGATGGTGTCAGAGGATTCATTCTCTGTACCGTCATTCATCCAATTGATGCCGTTCGGGGCTTGTAACCATGCTGTAGCACACTCTCGTCGCTACTTCACGATGGCTTCTAACCATGCACTACCGATACTTCCTCTCTTTGCTGAGTGGAAAGGTACTGGAACCCCAATGTTACAGTTTGTGAGTCGAACAGGGCAGTTGATGAATATTGACCTCTATGATTCAAAAACCAACTTTAACTGTGTGATTTTTGCAGAGTCGGGAGCTGGTAAGTCATTTCTAACTAACGAAATTATTCGCTCCTACCTCAATACAGGTAATAAGGTTTGGACGATTGATGCAGGTGAATCCTACAAGAAACTTTCAAGTAGCCTTGGAGGGAGTTTTACTGCATTTGACTCTGGCTCAGACCTAAGCCTTAACCCTTTCACAATGATCGATGACTCCGATCCTGAAGCATTTCTCGATTCTTTGGAAATGCTGTCTGGTTGTTTGATTGCTATGGCATTCACGAAAGAGTCTCCGACCGATCTACAGTCTTCCGAAATGGAGCGAATCTTAACTCAGGTTTGGAATGAGAAACGTCAGTCAGCCAAGATTGACGATATTCGCGCTAAATGCTTAGAAGACGAGGATATTCGTGTTCGTGACATGGGCAAACAGCTAAGTGCGTTTTGTTCTGATGGGCAGTTTGGTAAGTATTTCGATAAACCACACAACGTAGAGTTCAATGGGAACTTCAACGTGCTCGAATTGGATGGTTTGAGTGAGCGTCCTCGCCTTCAAGCGGTAGTTCTTTTCCTATTGATGGTTCAAATCTCGCACTCGATGTACCACGAGTTCAAAGAAAACCGTGACGTAAAACGTTTGGTTATCATTGACGAAGCTTGGGACTTGCTTGGTAACTCGAAAGCTGTTGAAGCATTCGTTGAAAAAGGTTTTCGACGCTTCCGTAAGTATGGTGGGTGCGGCATTGTCGTTACACAGTCAATTATGGACTTGCAAAAATCATCATCAGGTAAAGCGATTGCCGAGAACGCTGCAAACACCTTTATCCTGAAGCAAAAAGATTCAACCATTGCTAATGCTAAAAAAGACGATTTGATGGCATTGCCACCGGCTGGTTATCAGTTGTTGAAGAAGGTAACTACTGAAATTGGGCATTACTCAGAAATTTTCTTCAATACCAATGCTGGCATGGGTATCGGAAGGCTTATTGTAGATCCGGTTCGTATCATGATGTACTCAACACGAGCGCAAGATAACCAAGCGATTGAATCGTACACCAAAAATAACGTTCCACTATCACAAGCCATGAAGCAGGTCGCACAGGATAGGCAGATGATCCGCTTTCCTGTAGAACGCCCTGAATTTCTAGATGAGCCTGTGACTCAAACTATTTCCATGATGGATGCACAAGTCCTTGAGATGCCGAGTAAGAGTAAACCAACGCTTCACTTGGTAGAAGATGATGGGGTGGTCAATGAGTAGTGAGGGTGTGATGACAGGAACAGAGACTAAACGTGCTCATCCATTGAATTTCCCGATAAAAATGGTTTGGGTTGCAATTGCTATGATTTTTACGTTCCACCTAGCAGTTACAACACTAACTAAGCACTATTTGTTGGTGGTTGATGGCAAGGACGCTAGTGAGAGATGTATCCCTGAGTTTTCCGTGTATTTACTAAAGAGAAACTACGGTCAAATTGAGCATGGAAAAATCTATACGTTTAAAGCAAAGGGTATGACACCGTTCTATCAGGACAACATGCTTATAACGAAATATGCAGTAGGGTTGCCAGGTGATGAGGTCATTCAGAATGCGAAAGGAGTTTTCATTAATAATGAGCGCATTACTGATGACTACCCATTGATAGATAAGCTTGGCGTGGATCAGGAAGCTCTATATAAGAGCTACCACCTTAAAGATAACGAAGTGTTTTTCACTGCACCGGCTGAGCGTAGTTTTGACTCCCGCTATTGGGGAACGGCAGATATCAATGAAATCGTTGGTGAGGCGATTCCGTTATGGTAGTTGCTAAGCAAACACTCTTGAGCCTTATTTTGTTTTCCGGCACCGCATTCGCTGATAGCAGTGCCGAATATTCGAGCATGCCTGATAGCATTGTTCAGTCCAAACAAACTGCATTAACCCAAGGACAGAACGCTTTGGGTGATGAGTACATGAACAAATTGCTGCGCAAAAATGAAGCAATACACTCGGCAACCTTTTCAACTAAAGTGGCAACCGAACATCAAGATGGTGTTGAGCCTCAAACCGATATCCACTATGTGATTTTAGTTAGTGATGCTATGGGCAAACGTGAGCTTAAACACTTATTCAAATCGTTGTCTCACCGCAACGATGTGTCTTTTGTTGTAAGAGGTATCTTGCCAACAGAAAAGACAATTACCGATGTTGGTAAGCGAATTATTGGGCTTATTAAAGACCTCCCTGAAGTTCCTAACGTGAATCTAGATCCGCGACCATTCCAAAATATTAACGCTGAATATGCACCTCAAATCCTTATGTACAAAGGGGACTCGGTTGTTCTCTCTGCTGCTGGGTTGGTTAACCCTAACTACCTAAAAACTGAGTTTGAAAAGGGAAAACGAGGTGATTTAGGAAATTTTGGGAGCATGGTTAAGATATCTGAAAGAGATCTAACTGAGGTTCTAAAAGAACGTGCAGCGTTGCTCGATAAGGAAGCGTTGATTGCTGATGCAAAGGATAGGTTTTGGGATAACGTAGCGTTTACTGCATTACCGAACGCTACTGAAACACTAGTACGCAGCTTTGTGCCGGAAGTAGTTGTCCGTGAAGATATTGTCACTCCGAACGGTGATGTTATTGCGTTCGCAGGAGAGAGAATTAATCGCCTGAATACCCTCCCATTTACTCAACGACTAGTCGTGTTCGATCCAACTGACCGTAAGCAAATGGAATTTGTTCAGTCATTACCGGAATCACCGCTACGAACCAAATTTATCGCAACACGTTTTGATAGAAGCCTTAAATGGGATGCTGTTAAGTCGGTAGAAAGACAACTCAATGCATCTGTGTATCAGCTAAAACCAGAGCTAGTCACAGCGTTTGATTTGCAAGTCGTACCAAGCATCGTAACTGCTGATCATCAAAGAAAAGTCTTTGTTATCAGTGAAACCAAAATGGAAGACTGAGACTTTTTACATGCTCAAGAAAGTAGCGTTAGCTGTTGCTCTAGGAGCAATCACGTTTAGTGAAATGACACTAGCAGACGATGTAGCACAACTCGGTGAATGTCGTGATGGTGGGGTATTAGATGGGTCTATGTTTACTGACGTTCCGTGGAATGCCATGTATCCAATCCGATTAGCAGGAGTCAACCTTAGCCCAAGTGGAAATGGTGCGCCTAGTGACGCTACAAAAAAAGCATTCTGTGCATGTGAAGATGACTTGGGGATAGCAGTACCAGGATTTACACAATCAATGTATGAACCGGCTAGGCTCATTGAGCTGGTACGTGAACCCGACTGCATGATGTCATTAGGTGGTGCTGAAATGGGTATGACTAATGGACGCATGAGGGGATCTACTGGACAAAATGAGCAAGAGGGTGGTCAAGGCGCTCAGAACGCTTTTTGGCACTATCACTACTTTGCTTACCCCTTGCTATTAATGCTTGAAATGGTTGTCGCTAACCGTTGTGGTGATGGGTTCATGTCTATGGATTTACTTTATGTTAGCGAACTCGATCCAACATGGAATGATGCTGAATTGGCGGCATTTGCTAATCCTGAAGCTGCGCTGTTTGGTAATCCTATCGCGTTAGCGTCATGTCTTGCTGATGGGGCTGCTGCTGCTGTTGGTAAGTCAATGGATGAGCTGTTTTGGTGCGCAGGGGCATGGGGTGGTATCTATCCGCTTTCTGGCTTTGTATCGACTAAAAGTTCTATTGCCACAAAAACAAGCTTGTTAGCAACGCGCTCAGTTGCAGCTCTACACCGAAGACTACTAGCGAGAAAAACCACTGGTGATGATGCCCTGTGTGATGCTCCCCTTTTTCCAACTATTCCAAAATCACAATACAAAATGAACATGATGTATCCCGTAGCCGAAAGGAACGAGGCGCACGAGATAGGCGAACCATCATTGCAGTGGGGAGAATGGCGAAACATACCATCCCAAGAAGATGCGATTTACATGCTGTGGCGATACAACGATTGCTGCACCACCTACTACTAATGTGAGGTGCGAACAATGTTACTTAGAAGTGCTTTGGTTGCTTGTTGCACGATTTCTTTTTCAGCGTGGTCTTTCTGCTTTGATGAAGCGGGTAGGCGCTTTGATGTAAGCGTTCCTTTGCTAAAAGCGGTTTGCTTTACAGAATCGAGCATGAGAGCCAATGCCATCAATGGAAAAAACTCTAACGGGACTGTCGATTACGGTCTATGTCAAATCAATTCGTGGTGGTTTCCCAAACTAAAAAAATACGGGATCACGAGAGAAAGCTTGCTGAATGATCCATGCGAAAACACGCTGGTTTCGGCGTGGATATTAGCCGGAAACTTTGAAATTACATCGGATGGATGGAAAGCGGTGGGAGCTTACAACGCAGGTTGGGAGAACACACCTGAGAAGGAAGCAGCAAGGCAAGAGTACATTGCCCTGGTTAAACAGAACTTGGAGAAAATGACACATGAGTAAAGTGTGGCTTTTAAACGCGATGATATTGGTCAGCTTGGTTGGGTGCACCTCAACAATTAAGTGTGGTCAGCCATTCACGATCATTGACGGAATGAAGCAGCTCCAAATAGAAAATAATTCAAGTCAATCAACGGAGAAATAGATATGGCTACTAACGAAAAACGCGCGTATTCACGCCCTGCAATAAAGAAGATGCTAAGTGTGAAATCAGAATCAGCTATCAATGCTGTTGAAACGTACATGAATAAAACGCTGAGTGCTATCTATGCACTTGATGTGATCCTGTTTTACATCAGCGATGAAGCGACTAGCGAAGCTGCTAACCAAAAAGTAGCTGATTTGTTCGATGAAAAAATGAAGTTCTTCAACAAGAAGATTAACCACTACAACAACATTGTTGAAGACAGTGGGATGGTCGATATCGTTTGGACACAAGAGTTTTCTGAAGAATACCTAATCTTCTCGCCACTGTGCGGTCAGTACATTCAGCTCATCAAAAAGTTCGACATTTTAACTAGCTTGATTGAACAGGCATGGTTAAACGGACACATTCCTTCAAGTGAACGTAAAGACCGACAAAAGGCACTTCAGAGTCATATGCGTAACGTTTCTCGCTATGTGATCAATGCATCTCAAACCGCGATGCGTTTAGCCAAATCTGCGGGTAAAGAAAAAGAGGTCATTGAATCTGTTGAGAAGATTGGCGTTACCCATGAGATCGCAAAAGAAGTCTTGGATACCACAAAAGCTGTGCAATCAGCGGAGATGGAAAAGACTGAAGACGGTGAAGATGAGCCTGTTGCTCATACCGCCTAAGCAACATAAATAGACGAAAGAATAGGGTTTGCTTGATGTTAAGAGATAGGTTTGATGGGTTTGTAGGGCAACTAATTAGCTATGTGGTGATGATTACAACCACTCTATTGCCGCTACGCATGGCATATGCTCAGCAGGAGTTTGATCAGGCGGTAGTTAATGCGAACTCATTTGCTCAATCTATGCTCAATCAACGAGCAAACCCTACCTATGATGCTGAAGGGAATCTTCTGGTCGATGGGCAAGTGTACATGAGCCAGAAGCAAATAACGGGGCAACGTGATAACGACTACCTACCAGCAGGGGTAGATGTGTATGGGTCTGATGCTCAGACCATCATGCAGGGACAAGCAGCACAAAAAAAGTATGAGGAAAAAACTCTAGCCACGGCTGAAACATCTGGCGAACGCGCTTACCACATTCTAAAGAAATCAATCTCAAACCAAAAACCAGACTTAGCTAATGATCCTATTTGGGCAGCTACAGACGATGTGTTCAATAACTTAGAAGAAATTGCTCAAGACTTTGCTAATTGCACTATTGATAAAGAATTGGTGTATAGCGGTGATTCTTACCACGTTCCTGTGTACAAAACCTGTGAAAAGCTTCCAGCTATCGAAGAGAGCTATAGCGTTTTTCATGAGTACAAAGTCGGTGTTATCAAGCACAGTTCAGGAGCAACCAATATAAGTTCCTGTGGTGATGGCTGCACTACTCTATGGTTAGGAACAATTGGGAACAACTACTGGAAGGGGAGTTGTAAGATTTTTGAAGAAAGTATGGCTGTTGAAGTTATTCAACCGTCAGCTATTCAATCGGCAATTATCGACTACGCGAAATTCGATGACTGGTTCCAAATCTATTTAAATAGCAGCAAAGTCTACAATGCACCATATCCTGACCAATTCCCGCCTGAAACGGCCGGAAGTTGTGAGCTTAGCACGAGTTGGGTTAAAAATCCGAATATCAATGTGGTCAATTCTTTTCGTAACGTTCCTGAAAATACCATTGTTGAATTCAAAAATCGCACTTCAGTGAGTGGTAGTGGGGAGGGCTATGCCAAGATAACCATTAATTATGATGTCGAAGACTTGGTGTATGAAGAAACTTGGTCAGACCAAGATTTGATAGATAAAGCCTACCAAATAAAGCAGCAAGCCGATGATGGGTTTTGTGAGGCTTCCTTTACGTGTGCCAATATGCCAACCACTGTCGATGAAAATGGTTGTGGTGTGATCAATGGCGTCAAAGTGTGTGAAGAGAACTTTGGAGATAACCCACTGGCGGGATTAGGTATTAGTCCATTTTGTCAGCGTGTTGATATTCAGAGTAACTGTGCTTTCAACGAAGGGGAAATATGTACAACAAACACTGAAGGTGTAAAAACGTGCTTCGACAATGATACTGTCGATAACAACCAGTGCGCTAAATACGAGAATGACGAAACATGTAGCTACATAAAGACAGAGTGCGTGGAAGGAGCTGAAGGTGCTAGCGGTGAGTGCTATGTACAGTTAGATACCTATGACTGTGGTTTTGATGCCTCTACGGGAACCGCTCACGAAGAAGAAGTCTTACGCTGTGATGGACAAATACAATGTATCGGAGAGTCCTGTTATAACCCTGAAAGAGATTTAGCCAATAATGATTTTGGCGAAGTTAACGCCTACCTTGAGATGCTTAGGTATGCCCAAGCGGATATGACTTGCGAGGGTATACCGGAGCGACCATTCGATCCAACAAATCCACCGGATAGGTATGAACCAGTTCCAACTTGTCCTACCGGAGCCGTGTACGATAAGACTACAAACAAATGTCTGAAGCAAACAGCTTGTGAGTATTCCGACAACGATTTTTATGCGGTAAGTCGTCGTGACGGTATTCAAGTGCTTATGAATAACACTGTTGTTGCAAACGAACCTAGCGTTCTGACTTGTACAACTCTCATAAAAAACGGCACTGCCTACACTTGTGGCGAAGCTCGTAAGAATGTGGGTACTGATACGTTCTATGAGGTGTGTACTAATACCGTTAGTGAACCTACGCCAAATACTTGTCCGTCAGATGAGCATGAGTTGAATGAGAATACGGGGTATTGTGAAGTACCTCCTATCGTGACCTGCCCTGATGGATTTGTGCTAGTTCAGGGTTCGGATATGTGGAGTTCCGAAGACGATGTTTGCCGCCTTGAGACTCCGGTAACGTATAACTGCGACAAGTCTCATGAATACTACAATCCCGAAACCGGTGTTTGTGACGGTTTGTTGTATGACGTTGCTACCTGTGACGATCCGATGAACTTGGAAAATGATATTTGTACGGCAACATTAACTGATGATGTTCAATGCCCTTCTGGTCAGTCATTTATCTCAAGTCAAGAAGTGTGCAGCCAAACATTAGTGAACAACGCAACGTGTCCTAGCGGCTCATCTTTAGAAAATGATCGATGTAATGGGTTGCTTGTTGAGCAAGCTGAGTGTCCATCGGGACAGGCGCTTAAAAATGGTGTGTGTACCGTGACTTTATCTCAGCCAGCAGGGTGTCCATCGGGTTACACGCTAGAAGATGATATCTGTTCTATTACTTTAACAACTGATCCAAGTTGCAAAACAGGGCAAAGCTTTGATTCAAAAGCCGGAATGTGTAGCCAAACTTTAACTAGCAATGCAACGTGTCCTAGCGGTTCATCTTTAGAAAATGATCGTTGTAATGGATTGCTTGTTGAGCAAGCTGAGTGTCCATCAGGTCAAACACTTGAAAATGGTGTGTGTAGTGTAACTTTAGCAAGCAACGCTACATGCCCATCTGGTTCCACATTAGTTAATGATCAATGTAAAGGCACAGCAACATCAGCTCCTAACTGCCCAAGCGGATATGCTTTGAATAATGGGCAATGTGAGAGAGTGTTAACTACATCGCCTGAGTATTCATGTGCTAACGGTGGCGTTTTTGGATCAACAAACGTATGTATAGATGAATACACAGAATGTAGGTATGACGATAACAACTTTGTTCATATCGCCTTGCACCCTACGTTTGGTATTCCTGTTGCTATGCATGGGTATTGGGATGGAAGTTTAGTCAACTCTGAATCTGCTGATTTAACTGGTGATGGCATTATCGGAGATGATGGGACGGAATACAGTCTAGGTGAGCAAAAAGCAGGAGGTTCAGGTCATTCGAATATACGTTATGAGATCTGCTCACTACAATCCAAAGAAACGGAGGCTATCGCTACCTGTCCAGATGGTTACAGTTTGCAGGGGGATGTTTGTGAGTTTTATAGTGCACAGCCCGTTAGTTGTTCAAGCGGATATAGCTATAACTCCACATCAGGAATGTGTGAAAAAACCACTGTATCAAGTCCATTGTGTCAAAGTGGGTACGGATATAACACTCAAACTAATCAGTGTGAAAAGACAGTAAACAGTAGCCCTACCTGTGACACTGGATATGGCTTTAACCTGTCAACGAATCAGTGTGAAAAAGAGATCGATATGGCTCCTATTTGCTCAAGTGGGTACAGCTATGATCCAGTGTCGAATAAGTGTAAGAAGACCGTTGAATCAACACCGTTCTGTCAATCAGGATATCAATACAACGACGATTTACAGCTTTGTACAAAACACCAAACATCTTCACCGCTATGTCAAAGCGGCTATGGATATAACACTCAAACTAATCAGTGTGAAAAAACAGTAAACAGTAACCCAATTTGTGAGACAGGGTATAGCTTCAACTTATCTACTAATAAGTGTGAAAAAGAGATCGATACGGCTCCTATTTGTACAAGTGGATACAGTTATGATCCAGTGTCGAATAAGTGTAAGAAAATTGTTGAAAGTGAGCCTCAGTGCCAAACTGGGTACGAATATTATGATGGGCTTTGCTACAAAGAGATTTCATCTGCCCCTAATTGTCCTGATGGATATGCATATAGCACAATTACAGGTCAGTGTGAGTTGAAAACAAGCTCTCAACCGCGATTAAGTTGTGACACCGAAGGGACTAGTTACTATGCGCCAACAAATACATGTCGCTTAGATATTGAGGCAGAGCAATCATGTCCAAGTAGTTTTCCTGTATGGAGTGACGACGAAAACCGTTGTATGTCGGGTTCTCTTAGCCCGTTAGCAAAAGTTCGAACCAAGTTGGAGTTGAACGCCGACATTGACGCCAACAATCCTAATGAGGCTCAGGCTTTAATAGCGTATGCCGTGGCTCCTTTCTCTCATCTTGCTTCGGCACTTATGCCGACAGCTTATGCAGAAGAAGTTGCAGAGCCGGAAGATAGTGTCACTCAAGATACTATGAATGCATACATTGGTGAGAAGTTCGAATATGCAGCTCAAACATTTGACTACCAAAAGGCGATGTTTGCTCAAGGTCAAAGCCAGCTATTAGGGATGATGTCTAGTAGCGCACCGTCTGATGGTCAAGGCACAACGAATGTTCAATGTGAACTGTTTAAAGGTGAGGCAATGGAATGCAAGCAAGCGGTTGGTGGCATGCAGGACTGTTGTGAATCGCCAGTCACCGTTTCGCTTGGTGATTACATCACTTTGACAAGACACATGATGAGTATGGACTCCCTCACAGGGCAGGTGTTTGGCTTAGACGGCTATACGGGAGTTTGGGATATCGCTTCAAATTGGACTAGCGAAGCCGCTAGTACAGCTTTTGATGCAGTACAGAGCACATTTACGTCTGGTGCTGATGTGGTTGCTCAACAAGGTACAGAAGCTGTTGGTGAAGGTGCAGTGAATGCAATGGCTCAATCTATGATGACCTATACGAACGCATTCTTGACCGAAGCATTTGGTCCTGAAGTCGCGGGGATGTTCTTTCAACAGGCAGGGACCGATGCTGCCGGTAATGCAGTACTTGGAGCATCACCACAAATGGCTGCTGCGGGACAGGCTCTTATGTATTGCTATTACGCTTATTTAGCATATGTAGTCTTCAATTTGCTCGTAAACATCGTTTTCGCCTGTGAAGAAGAAGAACTCGATTTGGCTATGAAAGTGGAGCTACTTTCAGCCCATTATCTTGGTTCGTACTGTAAGACCGAAGTTTTAGGAGCGTGTATTGAAAAGAGAAAATCATACTGTGCCTATGACTCCCCGCTTTCCCGTATTTTGATGGAGCAAATATATCAGCAACCTCAAATGGGTTTGTCCTGGGGCAGTGCAAAGAATCCAAACTGTTCGGGATTAAGCATAGAAGACATTGGCAACGTAGATTGGGATCAAGTGAATCTAGATGAATGGGTAGGAATACTCATTGAAACGGATAACTTTATCCAAAACGATGTTATTGATATTGAGCGTTTAACCGGTAGTGGTTCGCTACTTAACTATGGTGACACCACTGAGACAGAGCGCCAGAATGTATTAGAGAAAAACACGGATAGATTTGACGACATTGATGTGGATGAAGTTCGCAGAGATGCTTATGAAGATGCATGGAACGAGCAACAGAATTGATAGGTGAGTAATGAGTAATAACAGTGTCGCGTTCGCAAGTTGTGCAGGAACCCTAGAAGACTACTTTAAGTCTGATATCTGTGCGAACAGAACAATATATTGTCAGTTTAGGCTAGAGAGTTTAGGGGTTTTGGGCGAACACTTGGTGCAAGAGGCAGTAAATAGAAACAAAATAAAGTATGTCATTTTCTGTGATGGGAAAGTGATTAAAAGGAGTTAGGAAAGCAAGCTTAGATAGTAGAATAAGAGTAATTAAATTATTAGTGGTGCAGGGAATTATGTCTTTAAAAACGTTAGCAATATTGGTCAGTGCAGTTTCTCTTACAGCGTGTGTGAGTGCACCTAAGCAGGACTATACACATTTGCCATATGACAACGCTCAGAGCGAAGCGTACAACATAGCTAAACAGACAAGTCTTTTAAAGGACTACTGGCATGGCTCGACTATAGCGAGTCCATTGAAGGACTTTTCAACATCAGAAATAGATGCAACAGAAACCAGTTTGCGCGAGTATCGCGGCGGTAATGTGTCGGTAGGTACGGGCTTGCTAAGTATTGTAACTGGTGACTTGACCGGAGTAATCAGCGTGGCAGGAGGCGCGGTAGCAAACCTTGCACAATCAGGTCACGCGCCAAGTAATCAAATTAGGCTGTTTGTAGAGCTGCCTAAGAGCAAATATGCTAGCAATGTAGAGGCTGAAAAGTTCATAGTTACCAGCATGGAACAAGCAGCAAACAAGGTACTTTCACGATATGGTCAGGTGAAGCAAATATCACCAAAGCCTGAAAGTGCTTATGATGCATTTTGGGTTGAAAAGTCAGGTAAGTCGATTCCCTTTAGCCTAGTTAACCGAAAAGAAAGTGAGCTAAAAGGCGACTCTATAGCTGAAGCCGCAACATCAATAGATGGCAGCAATGAGGTTCAGTTAACCTACGGTATTATTGAGGATTCGGGTGTTAACTGGAATAAGGTTATCGTAAACCCGCCAATGCCATTCGTTTACTCAGTAGAAGTGAGTCCAGTAAACACCGTGGAGTTCTACAAAGAGTATTCAGCTCAACTACCGGATGGGTTCTATATTTACGTCCCAAGCTTTCCGAACACATCTTGGAATAGTAAAACCTACTTTGACAATTCAATTATTGTTCCCTCAATCTTCACTCAAGGTGAGCAATACCAGTTTATCAAACCTTAATAAAAGTAATTGAGAAATCTATAGCCCCTCATCGTAGGGGCTTTTTTACGGAGGAACAATGGAAAACTTACTGAATAATTCCAATGCTTGGTTAGCAATTGCTCTATTCATTGTGCTAAGCGTATTGATTGGCTCAAAGGGAGGAAAGAAGCGGGGTGGATATAAACCGATTAAGAATTTAAACACAAAGTGTGAACAGAACTTCTTCAAGCAGCTATTACGTCGATTGCCAAATGGGGTTTAGGGGTCTGAAGCCCAATGGAACGAAAACGTACTATAAGGACTTCCTCCCGATGTCAATGGGTGCTCTGAACGCAATCACAATGAAGATTAAGATGCAGTACTATAAGCGGTCATACTGGAATATTC
>NZ_JAKKCL010000030.1:0-26767 GCF_021728175.1 Vibrio sp. A1-1 | reverse complement strand
ATCCTCTACGACTACATGGTCAAGTGCATGCAGGAATTAGCGAAAGCTGAACCTGATATCGATGCGCTCCTGCCTTGGAACTTCAAACATTAGCAAGATCGCCCCGTGGGTTCATGGGGCGTTTACGAGAAAGAAAGACTTCACAGTGGGCGCAATTATCTAAGGGGTAAAAAAAAGCGACAACTTAACAAAGTTAAGCTATCGCTCTATCTAAATGAATTGATTGTACGTTTTATGTATTTGGTAGATTTTAAGGTTTGGTTAAAAGAGCATAAAGGCATGAACAACTTTTTCTATGAGTGTTCATCGAAAAGGTCTAAGTCATATGCGATTTGTATAAACAAGTCCGACAAAGTGTAATCACCTTTTTCATGCTTCCAGCTAGGATCACTTAAAGTATCTATGCCTTGTGATATTCCATCTGAGATATCAGAGAAAGAGTCGCTTGCTAGCTCAAAAACCGCCTTCAGTTCCTGTCTTGAAGGAGTATATTCCAGATTGTGTGCTAACTTATTTCTCATCTTATTGATTGCATTCATTGTGGTTTGCTGTGGTTTCGTAAATATACCTACTTCGAAACACAGCCCAACAAGACCAGAGAACTTTAGCTTATCTGCGTAATTACCTAACCCTTGGTCATACTTAGCTACTGCTTTTTTCATTAATGACTCAAGCACCAAATGACCGACAACAAAGCCTGAAAGAAAGTCCGAATTTTCAATCGTATGAAATAAATAGTCATCTAACTTCAACGAACTTTCCTCTATTCAGTATCAACAACCGAAATTGGAATGCCATTGATAACATCTCCAACTTTCCACCCCGTTTTATCTAGGATTTCTTGCAGTGTACCTTCTGGAACTTCAAACCAATAACAATAAGTCATTTCGTCATGACTACCGGTATCTGCATTAAGTTCAACGTCCATTTCATCCCATTCTTCATCAGTAATCCCCAGATGTTGAGAAAGACGACTTTCTGGTTTTTTTACAAGCGATTCTTTAAAAAATCCTGTAGTACGCTCTTCTCGAACCGTTTCGTTGCAATAAGGACAATCAATAGGCTCACGACAAGCCCCACAAATCCCACCGCCTCCAACTTCGGTTACTGTAAAAAGAGCACCACAGAAAGGACATTTTTCTGCCATGAATTAACCCCACCTAATAGTTAGCTGCCAATTCTTTCACTACCTGAGTTTGACTCGCTATCTCTTTCTTAACGCTTGAAACGCTCTCTAATAAAGCCTGAGCCCTTGCGTCCCTACCCTGCTCTATACGCTCATCGTTACCTAAATAGTTTGCAGAATGCTCAAGAGCTTTGTCATATTCACGCTCACGCTCCTGCAACTCATTAATTAGCTCTGTCAACCTTTGATTGGCTTCATTAAGCTTAATAGCCTTATTACTCATGTCGCTGAACAACAAAGATTGAAACTTTTCTGTTACGCGGGGCAGATTGCTACGTGACACTATAGCAAAGAACTGACAATAAAGATCAAAACTCAATTTCACTCAATAGGCCAACTCAAAGCAAGAAGTAACAATAAAGTTCGAAACTTTTCGACGCTTTTTGTCATAGTTTGTCTTTTGCTGTAGCAAGCTTTTGCCCCAAAATCGTTCAGAGCTAATACTCTACACATTTAGGGGGCGTGCGTTTACCCTACTAAAAGTTATTCGATGGAGTTGATAATTGTTCATTCTCGTCATTAGGAGACATCTTGCAGTCTAACTTCCCTTCATGTGGTATAACTTATTAATTATCAGTTGAGTTAATATGAAAAAGACTGCACTATCGAAGGATGAAAGACGACTATGTGTCGCCTAATAAGCGTTATGTGCTAGTGGGAAATTTGAGGATAGAAGTATGAAATATGCCCCAATTAAAGACGAAATTACGTTTGATGATTTCTCTAAAATAGATATTCGAGTGGGTTTAATCGAAGAGGTATCTGAGGTAGCCAAATCTGACAAACTCATGAAGTTAACAGTCGATTTTGGCGACCATAAGCGTTCGATATTGGCAGGTATAAAACAAGAACGTGAAGACCCAAAAGAAATTGAGGGTAAGCAAGCTCTGTTCGTGGTGAATTTGCCAGAAAGAAAAATGGCAGGTGAAGTATCTCAAGGTATGCTGTTCGACATTGGCTATGAAGATAAACTACAACCATGTCTAGCCTGTCCAGAAACAGAAATGCCTAATGGCGCTAGAGCAGGGTAACGTACATAACAAACGTTTAAGGTTTCAAGATACTTTTTCTAATCCTAGTAAAGTACGTTAGATTTCTTATCTCTAACGCGCTTCTGTCCAGAACGTTCACAGGTGGCACTTCGAAACTCAGAAGTGCCCCTTTCCGTGCCAGCGCAGCTCAGACTCATGAATCACATTGAGGTGGTTTGACTTACATTTTCTTATCTGTGTAATGTCTGGTGAGTTGTGGTCTTACCATGTTAAAATGGTTGCTTATTGTATCAGGATAGGTGAATAGCAATGCAGTGGTTAGTTCCGCTAAACATAATACTGTTTTATTTGACTAAGTATCCCAGAAGAACTCTCAATCAAAATAGTTTTTTTTACTCATAATACCCATCTTAGGGAAGGTAACTTAACTAAGTTGGTTAAGCATGTGGTTATCAAAGTATTGAAACCATTCCTAGTCAGGGACAAAGCGAATAATCTAAGCTTTATTTGTTTCTGTAACTCACTTGCAGTCCTAGCTATCTTTGACCTGTCGAACACAATGGAAAGCTTGGTAATCTCAGTAAATGCTGCTTGTATATTTCACTTCTTTGTTGTCGCCATACCTAATGAGAGACATAAAGTTGCTTCGCTACGCAAGTTTTCCCCCATCATGCAAAACTTTATTGAAAGAGACGATACTTTGTACTTGATGTTGGGATATCAGCCAAAAGATGTTGACCTAACTCAATGGCATAAAAACGAAATTGAAAGGTTGAAATCTAAGCTCATATCGCGAATGGATACTGTAGTTGGTGGTGATAGGCAATACGTATTGAATGATTTAAATACAGCCTCTCAGTTTGGTATGGTAAATTCTGATGCAAAATTTTCAACCATTTGGCAGATGATCCTGAAATTCGATAGAGACTTCTTTACCCGAATGAACCAGGTCGATTTGACTCACTTCCCTGACTTCTCAACTTCTATTGATCTATTCTACCAACAGTACTTCTACTTGACTGATTTGAGCGGACAAAAACCTGAACTCTTCATCGGGTCGTATCTAATTGCACGCCAAAAAGTTATTGCAGAGTATGTTAACACCGCAGGAAACTACGCTCACGGCCATGATAATAGGTTTAAGAGCTATGATGGGATAGGAACTCCTGTTTAGTAGGACATTGTAAAAGTTTGTATCTAGCTTGGGTACAGCGCTTTAGGCTCGCCTGTAAATCTATTTTGTCCCTAAGTGATATAGTGAACTGCTCCAGCCAGACTGGACACTTCACTAAGCGATTTTCCCATACCTAAAATTATCCGTATTTTGCTAATTTAAGTGATTACTCTAAATGACTTTTGTCCAAAAACGATTCTGAGATTAAATATCCTTTATAAGGAGCAGTGCTTATCCTGTAAGCACTGCTCCTTATAAAGTTTCAATAATTAATGTAAAAGTGGCGAACTTTATCGTCAGAGTTTCGATCTTTGTTGTCCACCGACAACTCATGTATTTTTGCCTCTGAATAGATTAAACACACACGCTAACAGCAATAAGGAAAGAAATCAGTGATCAGGATATTGGTGTTGTTAGCTTTATGGGAAAGCGAAAAAGTAGATTTAGATATAGAAAGCCCGCCAATAATAGACGGGCTTCTATTGTTTCTCTGCCTATTCGGCAGTAGTTGGAACATGTGATCGTGTTTTACTATTGTCAGCTACCTATTCGGCAGTGGTTTAGCCGCCTATTCGGCGGAGGTTCTGACAGATCACATAATGTGACTCCTAGCGCTGCAAGCAACTAAGCCATGAAGCCACACGCCGCCTATTCGGCGGAATTGCACATTGTAAGAGTATGCCCCTCATGTGTGGAGTGAGTAGAGCTAGTCACTTCATTTCCACGCCATCTACACTTCGAAAAGCGGTACTCTACAGATCAAGAATAGACTAAGAGTTGAATATTGAATAAAGCATAGGGAAAACAGGGGATCGGAGGCATCAAACTTACACTCTCCGACCCCTTAATTAACTACTGCTACACTCGCTTGATTGTGTTCGCTACAATTGTCATGACCGACATTGAGTAGACAGCGCAAGCTATCGGTACAAAATAAACTGGAAGTGCCAGGGGAACTGTAATGTAGAACAGTGCAACCAGCGGTAATGAGTACAGAACTCGCCTACTAATGCCATGCCTCATTGGTGATGAGTATTCAAAGCCATGCTTCTTAATCTCTCGTATCCAATATCCACTCATCATTGATGCAACGGTAAAGACAATCATTGCCGCGATCCAGATTTTCAACCCCCACAGTCTGAGTAGAACGAAATCCAAGTTGAGCGCCAAGCCCCAAATAGCCTGATCTACACTTTTCCAAAATCCAGTATTGAAGAACAGCCTGTCATTGATATCTTGTCCTTTCAAATACTCGACTGGCAGCAGCACTTCTCGGCACCATTGTATAAAGCCCGAATCCACTAGTAGCGAGTCCGACAGATATGACACAGATTCATAAATTTCAATTGCCTCATCAGTACCGACAAAAAGAGACATATTTTCCAACTCTTGCTGCATACTGGACTCAACAACAGAAGGTAAAAAGAGTGTCGCAATTAATAATATCGGCATTACCAGAGTAAAAATTAGCGTAATAATAAGCCCTGTATCTTTCTTGTCCTTTGCCATATTACTTCCTTGGTTTCGCTAGAATAGGTACACGACCTTTTTTGAGGTTCCCCCCAACAAACGAGGCAACATACTCCAAGTTAGGGAGCTGTCCCATTAGTTGCATTGGAAACATGTCAGCTTCTTCTTCCATTAAACGCTCACCAATGTTCGCTCCTAACCCATCCAACTCATCGTTGGAAGCATTAAAGCCCTGTGTTCGCATCACATATCGAACTCTTGTTTTTGGAACCTGTGCTAAGACTCGCTCTTGAGTAGGAACGTCAGCACATCGAAAGCTTATGAAATTATTCGTTGATGCAATTATTTGATCAGCCTTTGCCTTACTACCCAATTCAGCTTCAAAATCAGAGACAGTCTGTGTCGCTATCCATAAACGGAACCTTGCGCCACGAGCTTTGTTGACCATTTGTATTAACGGTTCACACAGCATTTCACTCGCTTCATCTACAAATAGATTAATGACTTTGTCATCTTCATCACCGTAGTTGTAGCGATCCGAAGCTACAGCAGCCGCATCAGCAAGAATCATTTTCCCTATTGCGCTCGAAACCAATCTATCCGAAAGTGAATCCGTACCAATGATCAGCACCTTGTTGTCAGCGATGATATTTTTCATGTCGAATACTCCGCGAGAATCATCTAGGTTGGTTGGAGATAGCATTTCTGCCAGCTCACCATTAGTGACTTTAGAAAGGTTAGCCAACAGGTTGCCCGTTGATTGCTCCAACGTTCTTCGCTTGTCGATGTACATACTCGCCATTGATTCAATGGTTGCATTTGTGAACTTGGAAGCAACTCTGTTTCGGTAGTAATCAACACAAAGTAACGCTCTCACTTCTTCGTTCGTTGACGATTCCAATTTCGAGTAAAGCTTATCTTTCCAATCGACTCGATTAGCTTCACACCACGCAACTACCGCCTTTTCAATAAGCAAGCCAAAGTGTTCGTAGTAGTAACGAATTGCCGTGAGCGTAACTTGTTCGTTAATTAAGTGCATGGCGTCGATCAAATACTGCAATACGGTGTTGGCAATATCTCGATAGAATGAGTCTCCATCTTCCGGTATAAGTGCTGTTACCCTTGCAGCCAACTCAGAAGAACGAGAAAAATTCTTTAGAGGGTTAAGCCTAATTGTGTCTCTTGGATAGGCAGGATGCCACATGAGGTATCTATCAGGCTCCCCCATCGCTGCACATGTTCGTTCAGCAATAGCTCTAATGTCCTTATCACCCTTCGGATCTAGAAAAATACAGCATTCTTTCCTCAAGATAAGCTGAGTAAGGACAAGATCGAAGAAGCGGGTTTTACCAGAGCCAGAAGCTCCCGTGATAAGAGTGTGTAAATCAGCCCACTTGAACATAAATCGGATATCTTCTTCTTTTTCCAAGATACCATGTATATATCCACTTCCTTCCGTGACATTTTGCTTACCAATGATGTCATCCATTTCACGTTTGGTAATGTCGTAGATTAATTGAGCCTCGTTGTAACCTACAGAAGATCCCCACCCCAGGAATAAGCTATTTTTTACTGTTTCGTTGGACACGCTCGATCACCTCTCCATCTATACCAAACATCTTCAGTGTTTTAGTGCTACTTGGATCTATAAACTCCAATGGATACCCTTTTAGTCTTTTCTTTCTAATATGAATTTCGAAAGCTTTATGACCGGTGACAACACCAATGACAATACAAGCAAGTGCCGCATACCAATACGTTTGCTTGGGTACTTCAAAAACATAAGGCAGACAAAATAGAACCATTGCGGCAATCAGCCACGTAGCGATCAAGTAAGCTTCGTAGTTCGTTCTGTAAGGGAAGTTGTATTTGGTCGGGTTCGTACTATCAGTCATTGATTACAATCTCCGGTGAATCAAACAGATCAAGCATCGAGACATTTTTAAGCTCTAACTCTGCTTTCATGACAATATCCATCACTGCGTCATTTGGAACTTGAATACACTGTTCTTGAACTTCATAGTCGTAGTGCTTGGCAATGAATTGGGCTATTGGAGTAGTAAAACTAACGATAGATGGACTCTCGTTAGTGGATAGTTCAGGTTGTTCGTTTAACTCGGAGTGTTCAGTTGACACATTATCGGTCGCTTCATCCGGTGTATTACTTGAACTATCTGCATCTACAAATTCAGATTCGTGTTGTTTGGTATAACTCGGAACTTCAATTTCCTTTGGTGCATCATGCTTCTGTTTCGATACCGGTGCTGACGGTTTTCTTTCAACAGCCTTTAGAGTGAGAGATTTACTAATATTTTTGAGCACACGCCCCAATGTTTCTTTACTGGTTTCATGCGTCTTTTGTTTATGCATATTGCCACTAACAGTGTAATCAGTTGGCTCATCAAATATTTCTTCAATAATCTCGCTATCCGGTACAACTTGCTCTTTTGGTTGTGGCTCATCAACCTTTTCTTGTACAGGCTTCGCTACTTTCGGGCGCTTTGAGTGTTCCTTGAGTGAGTAGAGCTTTTCCGGCTCAAGAACTAAACGTTGGACATTACGAAACTTCAGACCCTTAACCTTCACCGGTTTCTTAGCATCACCGAGTATTTCAGGGTAGATGTCAAAATACAGTTCATCACCATTACTCGTAACTTGTCCTTCTTCAACCATGATTCGGGCTAGAACTTCAGGGACGGACGGAATGTTATACCCTGCATTTACCATTTCTTCGACCAATTCAGGGACAGCGTTATTCCAAATTACATACAATTGTTCTTCAACAAACCACAGGTACGCCGACTTCTCATTTACCTTCCATTTTCCAATGAGGATGTAATGACGAATCAGGTCGCAAAGTAATTCTGAAAGCGGGACTCGCTTGATCTCTTTTGTAATGTGAGAGTTGCGAGAGAACATATCAGCTTTCGTGGAGGCGCTATCCGCTTCGGCAATAATTTGCGGCATCGGATGAGACATGTTTGTTTTGCCGACACTTGCCAACATCATTGAGTGAATATGCTTACCGTCATAGCACTTCTCTAACCATGACCACGTTTTGGCAGGAATCAAACGCTCCATCATCACCAATGAAGCATTTTGATGCTTCATATGCCTATCGCGGTTCCATGTAATGAAGTACCGTTCTATCTGATGTTCAGCAGCCCAAGCATGGATCGTCGTACCGCTTTGAGCATCCCAAATAACTCGTTCTGAAGTTTTCGCATTACCATCGTGAACTTGTACATCTGCTAGTATCTTACCGGCATCATGCAAAAGCCCCGCAAGTATTGTCCCTGTGCGCCACTGGATATTACTTTGCTGTGTTTCAGTCAAACTACCAACGGTAACTGGAAAATGTGTCATCTGCGCAGCTCTCATAGAACGGTGCGCAACGTCTAGTGAATGCGAGACTAAACCGCCGCCAGTGGCGTGATGTTTGTACTCCGAAGCGGGAAGTAAGTCTGCATAACGAATGAAGCTTTCAAATACCGGATAGATATATTCGTTAAAGACTTCTTTACTAACGCCGATTTCGTTTCTGATCGCGTTAATTTGCCCCTGCATACGCTCAAGTAACACATGAGGCTGAACCACCGGAATGCCTATTGGATTTGGAGGATATCCTATGGCATCGTCATCGAGGTTACTTAAACCATACATCTCGCGCTTTGAGTCTACAAATGCTTGCTTATCAGCTTGCCAAACTAGCTTCTTGAACCAACGTTTAAGCATGTTTTCATACACTCCAAAAGCAAGGCGAGATACCACCTATTTTTCTTAGAACAACCATATTTTCATAGACCTCTAAACTTTGGAAATCACTTCTAAATGGTACATTGGCGGTATAAGTTTCCTAAATCCAAGAGAGTGATATGCGTACTGCAACAACGACTTATCCATTTTCTGCTAGTCAATTCGTAACTTGGGGTACGCACCGTTCTATCTCACCACGAATTAAGGGCATTATTGAGCATTACGCTCACCATATTGCCGTAAGCAAATATCAACTTCAGTCAGTTCCACAACCACAAAACGTAGATTCTTGGCTAACCAATGAAAACATGCCCTCTGTTGTGCGCTTGGCTACCTTGGCAAAGTCTGAAGAAAACATTGCGTGCTTGTTCAGAGACTTAAATCTATATGGACGCATAGACCAGATGTATCAGTACGATGGAACGTACTTTCTCGTAGATACCAAGTCCCATGCATCCCCAACATTTTCAGATCAATTGCAGTTAAGCTTTTATTCTTTCATTCTGTCCCGATTGGGGTACAGAATGGCTCCTGCTGCGTTTGTTCGCTCATGCTATGGAAATCAGGTTCACTATGAAGCAGTTGACATTATTCCTCATGATGCAATGTCAGAGATTATCGGAGAGGTGGAGTAGGGAAGTCACCTTAACAAAGTTAAGATAAAGAAAGGGCAAGCCAATTTCAGCTTGCCCTTATTGTTTTTACCAGTACGTCTAGCCAGTAATGTTGAGTATAATTGATGCATAGTGTTTGAGTGTCGGTTCAAAGAAGGCAACCCCAATTAAACCAGTCATCGCATAGACACTTAGAAACTTAGTGATTCTTTCTTGCATCGGCTTATTGCTCCCGTAGTGTTGTTTGATGTGAACTTCCTATTTGGTCAAGCATAGAAAGAAAGTCAGCCCAACTCATGCTCTCAATTTTGACTGGCTTTCCGGTTTGAAAAGCTGTTATTATTTTCTCAGCCATTATTACTAATCCCATTAATAGTTCTGGCTCGATGGTTTAACCATCCGGCTCTTGAAGTTCGCACCTTCAAGAGCCTTTTCATTTCAATTGTTACCGACTAATCAAAATGCGGTTATCTCCCACCTGAACCCATTTAAAATGATTCCCATCGACAATCAATTTTGCTTTTGGAAATCGCCCCATAACATTTTCAAGTGCAAGCTCAAGGTCACACTCATCTGTAAATCGTTCTACTTGCTGCTCCAAGCCTGAGTTTTTGTATAACGTTGCTCTCATAGTGTTCGCATTGATTTGGTTGCTAACTATATCCAGACTATCATTAACGTTTTAGTTCCAAAGAAAAAGGCATAGGATGGAGTGGTTTTTCTACTTTATTTTTTTCGGAGCCATACCCGCTTTCGCTTCCGTTTGCTACCTGCTACCTAAAGCGTCATGGACAACCCGAATCAAAGTAGTTGCGAGTCGGGGATTGTTGAAATTTCCATTTGGCTTAATCTTTGGCTTCCTTGCCATACTGCTCATAGAAATATTCAGAGTGGGTGTTATTACGAATGCAATTCATTGGGTGCTACTTTCACTCTCAATATATCTGCTATTAGCTTGGCTCTACCTATTCCTTTATAAACTGATGCTGAACAGAGTATTTAAACAAGCGATTACTTGGTCAGCGATTATCAATAGCATAATGTTGGAGGTAGGGATTATTGTCGCGTTTGTTGTTACGGGATTTGGTCTTTCACTTGCTCTAAGCTAATCACCTATCCGTCAACACTATTGCTGTGACAACCCCCATTGTTTTGCTGTGACAACCCCCATTGTTTTACTTAAAATAATCGCCCAACCCCTTGTTATATATAGCCTCAAGTATCACTGTGATGAAAGGTTGTTTTTACTCATCACCAGATAAAACACGTTTGATGTATGCATCAATCTTGTTCATCTTTTCAGAACCAATGCGAGAGAACTCGAATTTCACCATGTTTCTATCAGCACTGCGACTTACTTTTGCGTAAGCGTTTTTGTCCTCAAACTCAGCCAGCTTATTTGTCTCCCATGTAGCTTTTTTAGGCTTACCGGTAGTATTTTCTACGACGAACGATTCTAGTAGATCTAAGGTTTCCCTTTGGCTTTCAGAAACGTCATAGCTTAAATCAGTCAGGTTCTTTTTGAACTCTGCCATTGATTTGTCAATTTCTTTACCCGCTTTAATTAGTGCTCTTTGGTATTTAGCAAGCTTGCTGTAGAAACTATTTGGTATACCCTCAAAATCCACAAATACTTTGCGCATTGAAAGCTCAACATTATTCGCTTCGAGTCGCTTACGTAGTGACTCCCTACCGATTGAAAGTGCTGCTGCTAAGTCTTCAACCTTAGTATTTTCAACATCAATACCTTTACGTTCCGCTATGGTCAAAAGATACCTTGCATGTTCAGGGTAAGACCAACGCTTAACCTCTTGGCTATCATTGATGATACCAAGCATTTGATCGTCCCTAACATCTTCCTGTAACTCCCACAGTGGTAAATCAACACCACCATTGATACACGAAAAACGACGACGACTTGCATCTAGAAGCAATAGCTTGCCAGTGGTAGGGCATCTAACAGCAACACCCTCCTGGTTAACGCCGTTCTCACAGATAGACGGAAAAATGTCTCTGACAGCGTCTAACGTAAGTGCTTCCTGGTTACGTGGGTTGAGAGGGTGAATATCTGTTTTGGACTCAACTTCAGATGCAGGGATGACAACACGCTTAGCCGTTACCGCCCCATTTAAATATGTTCGAGTCTGAGAGCTGGTTAGGCTACTAGTGCGTGACTTGGCGCTGCCAGTCAACAAGCTCTTGCCTTTTTTCATCATTGATTTACCTACTTATTGTTCTTACTTGTTAACGCTTTCAAATCGGAGATAAACGTATTGTATACCTCGTTCACAGAATTGATTGCATCATAGTATTGAATATCAGTACATGTACTTTCAGAACGAATGATGTCATAGATAGTACGATTCTTGTCAGCAGCTTCATGGAAGAACGGGCTATGCTTAATCGCCTTAGTGATCATATCGCTACCCACCGTTCTTAGAAGTCGATCATAAGTCTTACGCTCTTGCTTATTCGCCTCGTTGTAGTTTACCGGCAAGATTTTGAACCACTTCACGTTGTCACCTTGAGATGGCAAATCCTCTAATTGCTCAGACATAGTTAGAAGGTAAGACATTGTACTAACGTAGTCGTAAGTTCTTGGCGTTACGGGAGAAAGGATCATATCGGCAGCTTCAATAGCTGACCAAGTAATAGGGCTATTTTGAGGTGGTAGGTCTAAATAGATGATGTCGTATTGTGATTTCAGAATTGGCACAACTTTGTTGGCAAACGCTGTTAGCAATTCAACACGCTTTTCTTTGTCCAGTGACCAGTAAAGTTTTGTAAACTGCTCGTCCGTTGGGAAAGCTGTCATGACATCGAGGTTTGGTAAATGTGTCGAGAATGGTGCCGCTAGAACTACATCCTCAAAGCTATGTCCTGCTTCTTGGAATTCAGTTGCTTCATTTACAAACTCTTGAGAATCAAACTCTTTAAATAGTGAGCGAAGCAAGTCAGATAGTGTGATGAAAACTTCCTCACTCTCATCCTCTACGTTAATGATACCTCGCGCACTGCCTTGAGGATCGAGGTCAATAATAAGAACACGAGCATTCAGATTGAGGTCTAGCGCCGTTTTAACAGCAAGTGATGTGTTCGTCGTGGTTTTACCCGTACCACCTTTGTAGTTGCTGACTAACACAACTGTTGAATCATGATTATCAGAGAACTTTTCAAAGCCAAAGTGGTTCATTACGGCATGCACTTGCTCTAGTGTAAACATGTGGCTTCTATTGTAGAAGTAGGGTTCATCAATAACACCTTCTTCAATCAACTGTGCGATTCGTTTGTTATACGTGTTTTTCGATAAACCAAGAATATCGACTCCTAGAGTAGTTTTGTTGACAGCATGGTTATGGACTAGGCGCGTTACACCATTTTCCAAAAGGTCATCTTTAAAACGAATCGCTGACTGTTCTAACAGTTCTTCTTTAAGCGATACGTTTTCATGAAACATTCTGGTTCCCAGGTCGGTAGCTTTTTCTTTGAAGTTCATTCGTTATTAATCCTGTTGGGTATGTCCTTTAAGTTAAAACCAGACTACATGCAAATTGAACCTTTAACAAGTTCATTTTGTATTTTTTGGTTCATTTTCTTGCCAGAATCAAAAACAATAAGTAATAAGCTATTTTCTTATCTCATATAGATTATGGATTTAGGAAAGATTTAATGGGGTGATACTTTGAAGCTATAAGGTTATGAAATTAAACAGAGGATTTGACCGGCATGAACATTATTTATCCTAAGAACGCACCCGAAAAACTTAGAAAGAAAACAGAGAAAGCACTAAGAATGCTGAGCGAAGGAGCAGTAAGGTTTCGTGTATCAAGTCGGTACGGCTATAAAACTCTGAGCTTGGGCAAGTACGAAAGGTTGGTAAAGACCGGTGAAAGCATACATATCTTCAGCCAGCATAGTGACTATGAAAAGTTTATCAACCAAGCAAGGTAGGGGAGCCTTGCTTGGTTTGGCTAAGTCATTTTTTTAAGAACATTTGTTCAAACAGGTTGTCTACCTCACGGCGTTTTTCAGCCAGCTTCAGTTCTTCTTCATTAGGTTCATCTGGAATCCTATTGCTCTCAACAAGTTTATTTATTTCAGCTTCCAGAACTTCAGCATGTCCTTCATTGCCAAGTCGTAAAAACAAACTATGAATCTCACGCAGTGTTGGTAAAACATCACCACCTTCAGATTCAATGTCTTGCTTCTGTTTCATCAAAGAAGATATTTTGCTGTAACAAGCTTCAGCTTCCTTAATGCTGAGTTGGTTCTTCCACTTGACCAAGAATCGAATTTTACAACCGCCATCACTGGTTGGCTCAACCTCATACCCTTGTAGTCCGTCCTTAGTGATGATTTCTAACTTATCTTTAGCGATTGGATTCGTAGCAATATCCGCAAGTGCAGGGGCAATAATCCGACCAATAAAGGCACTATGCCTCATGTATGTTTTCTTGAGCACTTTGCCCTTGTCGGTTTTAACACCAAATAGTACCTGAAGCTTATCCACCGAAATGAAATACATTTCAGTCTGATTGGAACGGTAACGGCACAAAAACTCAAAAACTCTTTTGGTGTTAGGGTTTGTAAGCTTCTTAAATATCTTGTTATCAATTTTGGCGTGACCGTTTTTGTGGGAGTTGATGATGTATAGCTGTCTAAGTTCGCCGTTAGGTTTAATTGTAAGCGTTCCATCAGCATAAGTGACTTTAGCTAAAAGCGGATAGTACGCGAACGACCCCTTGTCGTCTTCAATCCCTATTTGTTTCTCGCCAAGAGACTTAGCGGGTTTCTTCAGGGTTGTAGCCAGGTACTTAACATCAATATCAAACCATTGAGTTAACTGACTCGTGTTGAATCTGTATTCAGGAACAAAATGTTGATCGTTATTCTTGTTCCAATCACTTTCTTTCATATGGGTTAGCATTAATGCGAACATGTCCATCATTCGGCATGTAAGACTAGTTGACGCATAAATTAACCCATGCGTTTTAAAGTGATAATCTAAGTGGTCTTCAGTAACCAGCTCTATATTCATTTCCGTCATACGTGTACTTAAATTTGTTGTTTCACCACAACACTCGGTCCAATAGACACAAAACTCAGTTCATACTAGCACAAGGCTAAGTAAAAACTAGCACAAAACTCAGTTTACAATGGGAGGAATGTCACGAGTTGTTAGTAGTAGCATTCTCCTAAAGAACATATCCCCCTATGCAATAATTCATATAAACCATTGATTTTAAAATGTTTTAATGCATTATACCATTTGCCTTGGGATTTCCTAAACCTCAAGTTGTAAATGAACTCTCTGAATAGACCCACCACAAAAAAAAGTACACAACCACAAAACAAAGTACACAACCACAAAACTCAGTTCAATTACCACAAAAAGAAATACAATTAGCACAAAAACAAATTCAACTTTCCCCAAAAACCAGCATAACTTCACAAATTTTAAGTGCTCAACCACAAAAAAAAGTTAAGATGTACAAATATATGTATGCTTTAAGTGAACCTTGTTCCTCATGACCATATAAAACAACCTGTGCACAAGCTGTTATTAACCTGTGATTTGCCACAAAAATAAATTCAAGTAGCCACAAAAAAAAGTCGAAAGATCACAAAATTAAATCTACCTATCACAAAAAAATGATCGTTCAACACAAAAAAATGATCATTCCGCACAAAAGCAAATACAGAAACACCAAAAAGAAATACGCAGCAATACAAAAAAACTATTAATAATCATAACCTTGTGTGGATTTTTCGCCCCTTATAGGTATATATAAGATCTTAGAGGTGATCATAAGTCTCTAAAGGTAAACAGAGGTAAGATCATAGGGTTATAAAATAAACAATAAAATACTTTTCTATTTTTCTTAACTTAACAATGTTAAGTGTACCTGATGTCCGTTTAGGAAAGTGAGCGAGGTATGATTGAATCATTGCGGTATGACTACATCAATTGCAGTGATTACAGTTATGTACTTGAGTTTAAGTGACACTACCACTGAATCTGCAACGATGTTGTTTTGGATCTTTATTAATTCATTAGGAATAAGCAGTTAGCTTATTAGTTACAAATGAGAGAGTTTTGGGCAATTTTGATTGAGGATGTTGACGGTCATAGATTGTTGAAATCGGAAGGCATTACATTGGAGTTTGACAGCTTTGAGCTTACTGAGCTTACTGAGCTTTATAGGTGTGAGCTTGCAACGGAGTATTACGAAAGAAGAAGTAGTGATAGAACGTGGGCATGTTCGAGTGTTTATGTTTCTCTGCTGAACAACAAGAGTTGGCTGGTTAAAAATGAACTTGGTGGTGTAGGAGAGGAATAAAGATTCATACTAAACAGTCAAGCAACCCTGATCGAACCGTTTAATCTTAGACATGATCAAAAATAAAGATTCATACTAATTTCTACAACCAAGTCTGAATCGGGCTACCACTGAATTTTAAAGTATCATACTGGTTTCTTCATCACAGCCCCAACCAACGCTTTCAAACTCGTTTTTGAACAGAAGTAAGTTGGCGATTCTTTTCATTACCGCTTGCTTCGGATAAGTTGAGTTTGGGGAAAATTCCCTAGGCGACTTTGTAGTTCCAGTGCATTGGTTGCTAACGGAGCCGAACGAAGGCGATTGCCTTTGACCGTAAAAGGGCTCATGTGTGTTACAAGCTCGAGAAAAGTGAGCTGACGAGTGCGTTGTTAACCACTTGCTTCGGATAAATTTGGTTAGGAACCTAAATAACAACAAACAAAACGCTCAGACCTGTTTAGAAATAGTAGCGCCACCAAGAAAAACGTAAATTTCCACCCGATGTGCTTAATTGCTCAGCTAAAGCTGAGAATCAAATGTCAGTGCAAAATAACAGCAACATGGTCACAATCTCAACACCTCATCATTGATACGAACAACACATTAGTCTTTACTTAAGTAAAGCTTGCACTCGGTGAAACTTTCCGTTTTGGACTTCATACTGAGGCTTTGTTGCTTAAATCGATGGAACTAAATCAAGAAGCTACGATCTGATCGGCTACACCCATTAATCGTCGTAGCCTCATGCCTAAACCTCGTTACAAAACAACTAACTGGACGCAGTACAACAAAGCCTTAATAAACCGTGGTTCTCTGACCTTTTGGATTGATGAGGAAACGATAGCCGAGTGGAAGCAAAACAAACAAGGCAAGCGCGGCAGACCTCGCCAATTCAGCGACTTAGCCATTACTACTGCACTGATGGTGAAACGCATATTCTCTATGCCGTTGAGAGCACTGCAAGGATTTCTAGACTCGGTATTTAAGCTGGCTAACATCCCGCTAGTTTGTCCCCACTACACCTGTATAAGCCGTCGAGCTAAGGAAGTTGAGGTTTCATTTAAAACTAAAACCAGAGGTGCGATACAACACCTAGCCATTGATGCCACTGGCCTCAAGGTTTATGGCGAAGGCGAATGGAAGGTCAAGAAGCATGGTACTGACGGGAAGCGTAGGGTTTGGCGTAAGCTGCATATCGCAGTAGATACTAGCACCCACGAAATAGTCGCAGCAGAGCTGAGCTTATCTAACGTAACCGATGCCGAAGTACTTCCCAACTTGCTTAAGCAGACACGCCGTAAAATCATTGAGATATCAGGCGATGGTGCTTATGACACAAGGAATTGCCATGATGCCATACGGCTCAAGCGAGCTGTTCCGCTCATTCCGCCACGAGAAGGGGCAGCCTTCTGGGAACGAGGACATCCTCGCAACTTAGCAGTGGGTTGCCAGAAGCTCTACGGCTCTAACAAGAAATGGAAAAAGCGGTATGGTTATCATAAGCGCTCGCTCTCAGAGACAGCAATGTATCGGGTAAAACAGTTGTTAGGTGGGAAATTAAGCCTGAGGGACTACAACGCTCAAGTTGGTGAGACTTACGCTATGATCAAAGCGCTGAACAAGCTTACAGGGCTAGGTATGCCTGAAACTCAGTATGTTGTTTAAGAACTGAACAACATGGGGCTACCATGTCTTCTCATCGAATTAAGCAACAAAGCCTGTTGTTTTGTTCGAGTCATAAGTAAGAGTCCTGTTTATAGTTATGTACACAAACTTTGTGTGGGCAAATCTGACACAGAAGAGCACTCTCGAAAATCGAACAAGGAAATTTATGAGCGTTCGAGCACAAGTTTGTTAATGTCAAACTCGTTTTTTGTTAATTGGCGCATCATTTTGATCATTTCATCAGTAGGGTTAGTTTTTATCGCGCCATTTTCTAATCAAGAAAACCCTAATAAACTGAGCAATTGCTTATTAAACAAGGCATCATACGTTTTCATTTACCAACAACGTTCTTGACTCCGCTTGCACATCAGACCAGCTCGTTAGCGAATTTATTCCTGTTTTCATCGATTTACATGTAACAAATATGTGCCTAACCCTGTTAAATACCAGCAACATTGTTGGTTAATTTCTCCACACCCACACGAAACAATCACCAAAACTATCAATTTAACGCTCGTTCGCGCTTTTGTGAGCAATATATCGAACGTAAATGATAAAAAAAAACATACTAGTTGTAAGTTTATTAAAGTTGCATAAGGTAAAGGTCATGACGGCTTATCAACGAATGGAAACCGACGTTGTCATCATTGGCGGCGGCGCGACCGGCACAGGCATCATGCGAGACTGCGCATTGCGAGGCATCGCGTGCATTCTGTTAGAGAAAGATGACATCGCCTCCGGCACCACGGGTCGTAACCACGGCTTGCTGCACTCTGGTGCGCGCTATGCCGTCACTGATGCAGAATCGGCCAAAGAATGCATTCAAGAAAACCAAACGCTCAAACGCATCGCTCGCCATTGTGTGGAAGCGACTGACGGCCTATTCATTACCCTGCCTGAAGACGAACTCAGCTTTCAAGACACCTTTATTCAGGCTTGCGGCAATGCCGGTATCGAAGCGACCCGTTTAACGCCAAAAGAAGCACTCGCGCTCGAACCGAACGTGAACCCGGCGCTGATCGGTGCGGTGAAAGTGCCCGACAGCACGCTGGATCCGTTCCGTTTATGTGCCTCGAACGTCCTTGATGCCAAAGAGCACGGCGCGCGCATGTTCAACCGCACCATCGTCACCAGTTTGATTCGCCAAGGCGATACCATACTCGGTGTACGCTGTTTGCAATTGGGCACCAACCAACAGTTTGAAATCTTTGCCAAAGAAGTGATCAACGCCGCGGGCATTTGGGGACAACATATCTGCGAATATGCCGACCTCAACATCAAGATGTTCCCTGCCAAAGGCTCGCTGTTGATCCTCGATTACCGCATCAATAACTTGGTGATCAACCGTTGCCGTAAACCTTCCGATGCCGACATTCTGGTGCCCGGCGACACCATTTCACTTATCGGCACCACGTCCGAACACATTGATTACGACCAGATCGACAACTTGCACGTCACCGAACGTGACGTGGATGTGCTGTTGGCAGAAGGCGCGAAACTTGCGCCGATCATGGCCAATACGCGCGTACTGCGTGCCTACGCGGGGGTACGTCCTTTGGTTTCGGTAGATGACGATGGCAGTGGCCGGAATATCAGCCGCGGCATCGTTTTGCTCGATCACCAAGAGCGCGACGGCCTCAAAGGCCTCACCACCATTACCGGCGGCAAACTGATGACCTACCGCTTAATGGCGGAATGGGCGACCGACTTAGTGGCGAAGAAACTGGGCAACACTCAGGCGTGCGAAACCCACACGCGCCCACTGCCGGGGTCAAACGAAACGCCAAAAGCCATCAAGAAAACCGCCAGCATCGCCAAACCGGTGTATGAATCCGCCATTTATCGCCATGGTGAACGCGCCACGCAATTCTTGTCTGACGATGCCAAGAGCCAAGCGATTATTTGTGAATGTGAAATGGTCACTGCGGGCGAAATTGAATACGCGATTAAACAGCTCGACGTCAACAACTTGGTCGATCTGCGCCGCCGCACTCGCTTAGGCATGGGCCCTTGTCAGGGCGAACTGTGCATCTACCGTGCGGCCAGCCTGTTTTCCGAATATGGTCAGGTCGATGGCTGTCAATCGAGTGAATTGTTGGTCGATTTTCTAGAAGAGCGCTGGAAAGGCATCAAACCCATTTTCTGGGGTGATGCGCTGCGCGAAGCGGAATTCAGCTATTGGATTTACGAAGGATTACTCGGTGCCAGCGACCTGCCCCAGCCCGCTCAATCAGAACACCCTCAAGCAGAACAACAAAAACAGGAGGCGGAATTATGATGCATTATGATGTGGCCGTGATCGGCGGGGGCATTGCGGGTTATACCGCTGCAATTCGCAGCCTGCAAGCTGGCAAAAAAACCGTGCTCATCAATCAGGGTCAAAGCGCGTTACATTTCTCTTCCGGCTCCATTGATGTGCTGGCGAAATTACCAGATGGCAGCGCGGTCACCCACCCGTTTGATGCCCTCGACGCATTACAGCAACAAGCGCCGTCCCATCCGTACAACACGGTGGGTCGTAGCACGCTGCAAAAAGGGCTGGAATGGTTTCGTCAAACGCTCGCCACCGCGAACGTGCCGCTATCGCATCAAGATGATTTGGCCAATCACGGGCGCATCACGCCGCTTGGCACACTCAAAGCGACTTGGCTATCGCAGCCATTTGTTTACCAACACCGCCAAGAAGTTTCGTTTGAGCGTATTGTGGTGGTTTCGATCGATGGCTATCGCGATTTTCAGCCACAAATGCTGAAAGATAACCTTCACCAGCATCCCGATTTTCAAGGTGTGCCGATTCACACGGTCACCCTGTCGATTCCGGGGTTTGACGGATACCGCCGCAACCCAAATGAGCTGCGCTCAATCGACATTGCACGTTTGCTAAAACACGATGCCGCGTGGACCGCGCTATGCGATGGTTTGATGCGTGCAGCCAATCGCAACGACTTGGTGATCATGCCCGCGATCATGGGCAACGGCGATGGCCTAACGCTGCTAACGAAGCTACGCGACACCACGCAACTGCAATTTCACGAAGTGCCGACCATGCCACCATCGCTGCTGGGTATTCGCATTGAAGAGGCGCTCAGTCGCACCTTCCTGCTGCTGGGTGGCATTCACCTCAAAGGCGACAAAGTGGTCAACGGCACGTTTGACGGCGAGCGTCTGGTTAGCCTGCAAACGCAAAACCTGCGCGACATGGCCATCAGCGCTGACAACTACATCATGGCAACCGGCAGCTATTTCAGCCAAGGGTTGCATGCCGAGCAACACGCCATCCAAGAACCGATCTTTGGCTTGCAAGTGACGCATAAACCAGCACGCGTTGATTGGCGCAATCCGGCCTTCTTTGCCGACCGTTCACACCCTTTTATGGCATTCGGTGTCGAAACCAACGCGCAATTGAACCCACAGCGCAGCGGCGTCACCATTAAAAACTTGTACTGCTGCGGCTCCATGTTGTCGGGATACGATCCCGTGTTTGAAGGGTGCGGTGGCGGCGTCGCGATTGGCACCGCCTACCACGCCATCATGCAATGCCTAGAACCTCAATTGTCAGCGTCTCACCCTAACCCATTCGATCAGGAGGTGCTCGCATGAACGCGCCATTTTCAAAAGCTGCTCCTCTGAATACCAGCTTTGACCAATGTATTAAATGCACCGTCTGCACGGTGTACTGCCCCGTGGCAAAAGCCAACCCAGATTACCCAGGCCCGAAACAGTGCGGGCCGGATGGCGAGCGCCTGCGCATTAAAAACCCGGAATATTACGACGAAGCGCTTAAATACTGCACCAACTGCAAACGCTGCGAAACCGCGTGTCCTTCTGGGGTGAAAATCGGCGACATCATCGCCGTCGCGCGGGGTAAACATGGCAAGAAACCGCTCAATCCGAAACTGATGCGTGACTACGTGCTGAGCCACACCGACCTGTTCGGCTCACTGGCCACGCCATTTGCACCAGTGGTGAACTTCGCCACATCGATGCCATTGGTGAAAAAAATCATGCACAAAACCATCGGCGTGCATGACCACAAAGCGTTGCCGAAATACTCGCACGGCACGTTCCGTCGCTGGTTTAAACAAAATTGCACCAGCCAGCCGCTGTATCAGCGCCAAGTCACCTACTTTCATGGCTGCTACGTCAACTACAACCACCCACAATTGGGCAAAGATCTGGTGAAGGTGTTGAATGCGATGAATATTGGCGTGCGCTTGCTGAACAACGAGAAATGCTGCGGCGTGCCTTTGATTGCCAACGGTTTTCATGACAAAGCGCGTAAAAACGCATTGCTGAACGTGAAGAACATGGAAACTGCGGTCAATGAATATCACACCAAAGTGATTTCAACCTCCTCAACTTGCTCGTTCACGCTGCAACAGGAATACCCGCATGTGCTCGGCGTCGACAACAGCCAAGTGTCCAACGACATTGAATACGTCACGCGCTTCCTGCTGAAAGAGTTTATGAATGGCAATGCGCCGAAAATGAAACCGGTCAACCTCAAAGTGGTTTATCACACGCCTTGTCACTTGGAACGCAGTGGCAACGTGATGTTTACCATTGAGTTACTGCGCATGATTCCGGGCCTAGAACTGATTGTCCTCGATAGCGAATGCTGCGGTTTGGCGGGCACCTATGGCTTTAAAGAAGAGAACTATGACGTGTCGATGAAAATCGGCTCGCACCTGTTTGACTCGATCAAAGCCTCCGATGCAGATTTTGCGATCACCGACTGCGAAACCTGTAAATGGCAAATCGAAGAGAACACCGCGCTGGAAACCATTCACCCGGTCAGCTTGCTGGCGCAAGCACTGGCTTAGTCTTCCAACCCCAAAAAGGCGTCTTCAAAGAAAGTCGTTTCAACGCTCAACGTACAAAAAAGCGGGCATTGCCCGCTTTTCTTCTGTCACTTTCGCTTTTCGTTTGCTGCTGTCTATCGCACCACAGCATGGCGAAGGCTGTCGACCTAACGAATGGTCACGTCAGATAAGCGATACCAGCCCGACGCCTGCAACCCTTCATTGGCCAGATTCACTTCTGCCTCAGCATGGCGATCGACCAAGGCCAACTCAAGGTAGTAATGGCCGGTGGGGATCGTTTCAGGCAAAGTGAAACTGCTGGAGGTCGCGTGTTCACCCGGCAGCCAACGCATGACATCTGCGGTTGAGACGTTGAAAAACGCGGTTTCTTCGTCCTCATTCACCAATCGATACGCCAGATAATGGTGCTGATACGGTGGCGCGTTCCCTTCGTTCACAAGCAAGGCCTGAACCGTCATGGTCGCGCCCGGCGTCAATTCAGCAGGGTGCACCAGTGTGTCTACACGCAGACGATAGCCAATTTGAGCCAACGCATCGTCCAACAAATCACGATACTGAGTCGGCACCACGTGCGATTTCAGGTTCAATGTCGAAGCGTGCTGCGCAATCGCCCAATCCAAGCTTTCTGGTATGGCTACCAATCTGCAAAATCAGCTTGGAAAGGTTCAAGTCACCTAGAGTTGGAAAATTCGGACATTGCCCAGAGTTGGTTAAAAGTCGTTTTAATGGCGATGGCTATCACTTTTTTAAATCCACATGTATATCTGGATACGGTGGTGATACTCGGGGGCGTGACTGCTCAAATGGAACCTGATGAAAAACTATTGTTTGTTATAGGGGCACTGATCGCATCAGGGGGCTGGTTTTATGGATTAGTGTATTTGGCTAACAAGTTGATCCCACTTTTTAGTAAGCCAAGAACATGGCGAATTTTAGATTCTGCGAGGCTTTGTTGCGTAATTCGGACAGAAAACCAAGTCGTCCGAAATTGAATAATTATTAAACAATATACTGAGTTTCAGGCATACCAAGCCCTGTAAGCTTGTTCAGCGCTTTAATCATGGCGTAGGTTTCGCCAACCTGAGAATTATAGTTTCTCAGGCTTAACCTCCCACCTAGCAACTGCTTCACGCGATACATGGCTGTTTCAGAGAGCGAACGCTTGTGATAACCATACCGCTTTTTCCACTTCTTGTTGGAGTCGTAGAGCTTCTGACAACCTACTGCTAAATTGCGAGGGTGTCCTTGCTCCCAGAAGGCAGCCCCTTCTCGTGGCGGGATAAGCGGAACCGCTCGCTTGATCCGTATGGCATCATGGCAATTCCTTGTGTCATAAGCGCCATCACCTGATATCTCAATGATTTTGCGACGTGTCTGCTTGAGTAAGTTAGGGAGCACTTCGGCATCGGTTACGTTAGATAAGCTCAGCTCTGCTGCGACTATTTCGTGGGTGCTTGTATCTACTGCGATATGCAGCTTACGCCAGACTCTGCGCTTCCCATCAGTACCATGCTTCTTGACCTTCCATTCACCTTCGCCATAAACCTTGAGGCCAGTGGCATCAATGGCCAGATGTTGTATTGCTCCTCTGGTTTTGGTTTTAAATGAAACCTCAACTTCCTTAGCTCGGCGGCTTATACAGGTGTAGTGTGGGCAAACAAGCGGGATGTGAGCCAGCTTAAATACTGAGTCTAGAAAGCCTTGCAGCGCTCTCAATGGCATGGAGAAGACGCGCTTAACCATCAGTGCGGTAGTAATGGCTAAGTCGCTGAATCGGCGAGGTCTACCACGCTTGCCTTGTTTGTTTTGCTTCCACTCGGCTATCGCTTCCTCATCAATCCAAAAAGTCAGAGAACCACGGTTGATTAAGGCTTTATTGTACTGCTTCCAGTTAGTTGTTTTGTAACGAGGTTTCGGCATAAGGCTACGATGATTAACTGATGTAACCGATCAGATCGTAACTTCCTGATTTAGTTCCATCGAATTACGCAACAAAGCCCCTTGGCGAAGGACTCAACTTAACCACTCAAGATATCAACAGTAGCGCTATGCAAGTGCATATTCGTGAAGGTAAAGGCGGAAAGGACAGACTCATTCCCTTACCACAGAGAACACTGAATGCGCTTCGATCTCACTGGCTTACCCATCGGCATCCCACTCTTATATTCCCTGGCAATAATGGTCAACAAAACACACCAATGGACAGAGGCGGAATACAAAAAGCCATGAAACAGGTGCTCAAAGAGTGTCATCTCAGCTCTGCCATTAGCCCGCATTCCTTACGCCACTGCTTTGCCACCCACCTGCTTGAACAAGGACTTGACCTACGTTCACTGCAAACCCTGCTCGGTCATGGCAGTTTAAATACCACCGCTCGCTATACCCAATTAACTCAACCCAAACAATACAACATGGCAATAGCGTTGAACCAACTGGCTGACCGCCTCACTTTAAGATGGGAGGACGCATGAGCGTTTTTATCGAACTGCTTCGCCAGTATCGTGATGAACTTGAGCGGCATTATGACTCTCACATCACCGATGATATCCGCCAAGCCATGGCCGCTATGTTGCGTTGCCAAACCGAGCAACAAGGACGCTCTCAATGGTTTTGTTCTCACTGCCATCATGATGACCGATTGCCACTCTCGTGTGGTCACCGACACTGTCCTCAGTGCCAACACCGCACCACATCAGACTGGCTAGAGCGCCAAAAACAAAAACTCTTGCCCGTTCATTACTACATGGCGACCTTCACTTTACCTTATGAGTTAAGGGAGCTAGCTCGTCAGCACCCCAAAGCACTCTATCAGGCAATGTTCACTGTCGCTTCGAGCGTATTAAAAGACTTCGCCCAAAGAGAACATAAAGGAGAACTGGGCTTTACCATCGTGTTACACACTCACAGTCGACAACGAAATCTGCATCCGCATCTCCACGTTATCGTCGCTGGCGGCCGGTATGACGCTTCCCGACAACAATGGCACAAGGGCAATAAACGTTACTTGTTTAATGCCTTCGCTCTCGCTAAAGTCTGGCGAGCAAGACTGCTCGATGCCATCGTTCATGATGACGTCATGTCCTTACCTAAAAGCGTACCAAACAAGTGGGTGGTTGACTGCCGATGTGTTGGCTTCGGACTGCCCGCTCTTCAATATCTCTCCCGTTATCTTTATCGGGGCGTATTGCCAGACAAAGACATCATTAAAGTCACTGATACCGAGGTCACCTTCCGCTATCTAGACAGCCAAACCAACACGCATCAAACCCGGACTCTGCCCGTACTGAAGTTCTTATGGCTTATCCTGCAGCATGTCCTGCCCAAAGGAATGCAACGTGTCAGAGACTATGGCTTCTTGCGAGGAAATGCCAAACAGACACGCGTTAGCAGCTGGCTTGAGCAATTTGTTAGCTTTTTAGTTGCCAACGCTCATTGCTGTAGTTTGATTTAGCCTTAGCTATATTGAATTTATATCCGATTGTCTTAGCCATGTTTTTTGCCACACCCCATAAACCATTAGGATTACCAGAAAACCCATCTAAATACTGTCCAAATGAGTTTTTACTGTGAAATAACATTTCTGGGCCTAAGCCTTCCCCTTCTAAAAATGAGTAATTTGATGATGTTCTCTCTACATTTGAATGAGTAAGCTCGTAACCTAAAAAAACAGGGGGAAAGCTAAAACCTCGAATATTCGTATTACTAATTGCAGCGTCTATAGGCTGACCATCATACTCAAGCCATGAATGGTCAAAAATTATGTCTCCACGCTTAACCTCACCGAGATATAGCTGAATATCAACACCTTGCTCTCTGAGAATCAAATACATAATAGATGAACTCGCATGACAGGCTCCTTGCCAATCATTTTTATGTAAATAATCTAACATTCCGAAAAAGACTTTCTTTATCTTATAGATATCTGGTGTCTCTTCAAATAATCGATCTGCTTGTTGAATTAATGTTTTCATATGAACTCCGAGCCAGGAAAGCTAACAGTCTTTTTTCATCGGACAATGTCCGCACTGGGAGGTTATCAGGATGCGCTTGAATATCATGAATATTGGTTAGTCTTGTTTGCAAAAAGTCTCGTACTTCTACAATATGGTCTTGGACTCCCGCCACCATAGAAACCTCTTTAATCAGCATTAGATAGATATTAACTTGATTGCACGATAAGCGTATTAGATAAATTTAGTCAAATAGGAACGCTCGGAAATGTTACGAACATCGGCTCTAACGCATAAAGGGGCAGAACTTTCTTAGAGCCATAACATCCGTAATCAAAAAAGGCAGCGTACCGATTGGAGAACGCCGCCTTATAGTATGACACTTTAATACTTAGTATGAATCTCTATTACTTGGTATGAAACTACCTATACAGCTATGAGTAAAAAGCGATTGTCAGAAAAAGAACTGGTCGAGGGGATGACACCCTATACTGCACATGTTGATGAACTGGCTTCGGTGGCATTGGATGAATTGGGTCTTAAACTTTCTGAAAGTGATTACAATGCCGCATTGAAGCGAATTGAATCTCTGTTTGATGCAGCTGAACCAGGCACTCCCGAAGGTGACGAACTTGAAAGGCTAGCTGCATTGGTTGACGAGTATGAGGAAAAACACTTTCCCATTTAAGGGGTCTGAAGCCCAATGGAACGAAAACGTACTATAAGGACTTCCTCCCGATGTCAATGGGTGCTCTGAACGCAATCACAATGAAGATTAAGATGCAGTACTATAAGCGGTCATACTGGAATATTC
>NZ_JAKKCL010000003.1:231706-330623 GCF_021728175.1 Vibrio sp. A1-1 | reverse complement strand
TGCTCGAACAGGGTTCGCCACTCTTGGTTAGTGCGTCGTTTAGCCATTTCAAATCTCCTTTGGGTTGGAGGTTTGATCTTATTATTCGGGCTAGACGATTAGAATGCGGTGTTTATGACGCGCTTACAAAATACCAACGATTTTCTTAAGAACTTTATTTGGGAAATACTCTGCGCAACGCACGCCGAGGCTAGTAGTTAAGTAGCTACTAATGGAGAAGCTGATCATTGCAGGAAGATATATGTATCCTAATACTAAGTTGTTCCAATCTGTATTTTCCCATCCGTTTAACATGTAACCGAGGCTTCCTGATAGCGCGATAGGGAAACCTATCGCAGCAGAGGTGCCAATAGCTCGTTTTACCTCAAAATTTTGCTGGACAAGATAGGGGATGATCAACCCCGCACCGCTTATAGAGACAAGTGCTGATACAGAGCCAATCACCGAGCCTACAGTGATATTACCGATAGCCCCATGTGGGTTCGGGTTGTACTCATTCTCAGTGTTGAGAAACATCTTATAAGCTACATACAACATGAATACGCTGAAAAAACCTGCCAGATAGACCCCCTGTAGATACGATGCCACGAATGTGGCGCAAAATGTTCCGACTAGAACTCCGCTCAACATTTTTACTACCATTGTCGAGTCTACATTCTCTTTTTTGTAGTGAGCGCGCATGCTGCCCAATGTTGTAATAATCATCGAAGCCATTGATGTCCCTAACGCAAGATGGACCACTTCTGTATCAGCTATTCCCTGTAGTGAAAACAGAAACGCAAAAATAGGGACGGCCATTCCACCACCACCCACACCAACGAGTCCAGCGAGAAAGCCAATGCCCAAGCCTGCTGTAATGTAATAGATAATAAAGATAGGTTCGTTCATGATGGTTCTGCCTTCGATAAAATGGTCGTTGCTAAAATGTTACTCGAACGCTAACTTGCTATGGTAACGTTAAGAGGACAGAAAATAATGAATAATGGCCAAAATGGAATTGAGTAAATAAAGTGACAAACTCTGATTACAGCGAATGGAAAAATGGCGCCGCACTGATCGCTAAGGAGTGGCAGCATGAAAGGAGCGACTTCAACCATTTGGATCAACGGCCACATAATTGGCACAGCCATCATCGAGGCCAGTTACTGTGTATAGATGAAGGGCTAATTCAGGTCAAAACCGATGAAGGAACGTGGATACTACCACCTCACCGAGCTGGTTGGATCCCCCCGGGTGCGATGCACAGTGTTTATTTTTGTGGTTCTCTGAAAGGTCGTTCATTACTGTTTACTCCAGAGAGTTGTGAGCGGTTTCCAATGAGACCTTGTGTGATCCAAATGAGCGATGTGTTGAAAGCCCTATCGGTTAGAGCATCGATATGGAGCAAAACAGACGATCTATCCATACAGTCTTTACGTATTCTTGCCGTAATATCCGATGAAATCGTCAATAGCCCTCATGAGTCACTCCACATCCCACTGCCCAGAGATCCGAGACTGCAAAAAGTTACTCAAGCGATTTTAATAGACCCAAACAGCAAACATTCTGTGGAGCATTGGGCAAATATCGGGGCAGTCTCATCTCGGACGTTAAGACGATTGATTCGAAGTGAGTTAAACATGAGTTTTAGTGAATGGCGGCAACAAGCACTGCTAATACATTCGTTAGAAATGATGGCTCGCGGAGAGTCCGTAGGAGCGGTTGCACATGCTTTGGGTTATTCGACGCCCAGTAACTTTATCGCTATGTTTCGTCGGGTCTATGGTGATTCACCCACTCGTTACTTTTCGAGTCGTGGCATATAGTTGCCAAGAGCTTACCTAAATTAGGTTCGTTTTTATGTACTGAGGCTTTACATACATTTACTCACCCAACATAAGCAATTGCTTCTAGCTTCTTTCTGCCCCAAATGAGCTGAAATCAATTTCGAAGTGGATAATAGATTTCAAGATTTTTAAATATTTAATCTAATGGAAGGCAAGACCACACTCCTACGGTTATTGACAACATAAAGGGGGGGAGAATGTTCATTCCTTTGCTTTAAATGTACTTCAAAATTACCCGTTCAACTTGTGCCATACAGGCTCTTTATCGTCTCCCTCAACCACACGATTTTAGGGTTCTTGTAATTGCGTTTGTGCCAAATCATAGTAAATGGAATCAGTAGCTTGTGCTGATAATCTTCCGCAATGGGGATAGGCAACGCTATTAAGTTGGGGTGAAGCTGTTCGCAGTATCGCTGACAATATTTTGGTGCTGTGGTTAACATTTGATGATCGGGCTTTTCTGCAACAAATAAAGCTTGCTCGAAACTCGCCATCGTTAGGCTAACGTTTCGAGTGTGTCCCTGCTCAGCCAAGATCTCATCCAATGCCCAACTGTCATTTTTCTCCCATGCTACATTGATGTGGGCATAGCTTAAGAAAGTATCTAAATTCCACCCTTGCTTGAGTGCAGGATGATCCTTGCGGACATACACCATAGGTAAATCCGAGAACAGCACTTCGAAATTAATAAAATACGGGAGCAGTTCTAACGACTCTTTGGAGCGAGGATGGCTTTCACGGCCAGTAAAACCAATATCCACTTCACCGCTGGTAATGGCGTCTAATGAGTCGTAATCCCAGTTATGGAACTTTACCGTCGAGTCTGGGTAAAAATCATGGATTCGTTTGGTCAGTTCATCCGCCATGATGAGTGACAATGGTGACTCTACTCCAAGATGAAATTTAACCCCGCTTGGCGCATCATCACCTCGGTGTGAAACAATCAGGTTACCGATCTGCATCCAGTCTGACAAAAGCACTTGCACGTTTGTCGCGAGATTTGTTGGTTTTAGGCCTTGCGGCGTATTCACAAAAAGCGGGTCATCAAACCAAGCGCGCAATTTGCCTAAAGACTTACTCACGGTTGAGGGAGTTACATTAAGTTTTTTCGCCGTTTTAGTAACACTCTGCTCTTGCAGTAGCAATTGCAGAGTGAGCAGTAAATTAAGATCAAGTCGGGCAAGAGATTTCTTCATGAGGCTCACTAACGTTCTGATTTGGAAATAATAATATTATGGAGAGTCCAATAACGCTACTAGCAACCAACGCTATCATTAACATCATCACAGCCGACACACCTAACGTCGCCATCAACCAAATGTAAAGTGCAGACCAAGAAACCTGACCTATGCCAAGCATAGAGCTTGCAAGTCCAGCTTTGTGTGAGAATTGGCTTAACGCTTGACTCATCGCCACACCAAACCCCATAGGGAAACTCATGCTGAGCAGAGTGAATCCTACCATATAAAGTGTCGGACTATCGCTATTCAAGTGAGCCGCGAGAATAACGATAGCCGACAGGAAATTGGTCATTTGTGCAGCGAACATCAATGTGGTTTGTTTGAAGTAAGACAGAGCAAATGGTACTGAAAACGATGTTGCCATACCTACCATTGCGAGTAGTGCCATCGTTGTTGAGTAATCGCCTCGAGTAAAGCCAATCGAATCCATTATTATCATTGGTGACGTATTTACATAAGAGAGAATCGCTGTGACTCCTAAAGATGTGTAAATAACGCGCGATATAAAAAAACGGTTATATAGTGATTCGTTCGAATCTTCACTCACATCTAAAAGTGTGCGCTTGGTTTTAGGCAAGGTTTCTTTTAAGACAAAGAAAGCAATTAAGCCTATCGCAATACCCATCATCGCCATGGCAGTGAATAACACTGGCCACGGAAACTTGATCATAATCAGATTGCCGATCACGGGGGCAAGTACTGGGATAGAACAGATAATTCCATTGAGCATCGATAGAACCTTAGCTCGCTTTGGGTCACCTAAAGTGTCGCGCAAAATGGCGAAGGCCACTACATAGCAACATGCGGCACCTACACCTTGAAAGAAGCGCATTATTAGGAAGCTATTACTGGTCTCAGCAGAGCCCGCGAACATTGATGCAAGGGTAAAAATCACTGCACCGCACATGGCAACAGGTTTACGACCAAAACAATCAGCTGCTCGCCCAACAAAAACCATGGTCGATGCTAGGCCAGCAAGATAAACAGAAAAGGCGATATGAAGTTGTGATTCGCTCGCAGACAGGTCATTGGCGATTTGTGGTAAAGCAACCAAGTAGAGATCTATTGCCGTAGGATAAAGCAACACAAAGGCGAAGCTACATATCAGATATCGGGGCAAATTAATTTGTTCCATTACTACCTCGTGAAGGAATTGGGCTTACGAGGATGATATGCAACATTACTCATCTTGGCGCGTTACCTTTCTGACAACAGGTATTTCCATATACGACAACAGTAACGATTGTGGCTATAGCAGTTAAACTTGCCCTAAGAAGAACCGTGGTATCGTGCGAAAGTAATCTATACAACCGAGTCCACAACATTAGCTAAATAGATAACGATGGACATTAGTGACCTAGGGCTTTGCTCAAGCTGTATTCTGCTCTCAACACCGCAGGGCTAAATAGTGTGGTTAAGCCTTTGATTCGGATGTGGCCTGCCTTTGCAATCTCTTTCCCCAAAATACAATGTATTTTGCTTTACAGGATTCAGATGCCTGGCTCCTTTTCCCTTTGTTCGTCGCGAACGCTACCACCGTGAGTCGTAGAGCCTTGGTTATCGAAACCATTAACTCATGTTAGTGAAAGGAAATTCCTGCTCCCTACAGTGCTTCTCTCACCAGTCTTCTGTTTGGCTCATTATCGCTAACATCCAGACGCGAAATAGCATAAGATACACGGCCTTTACTAGCACTGAGCCACTCATCGTAATGACAGATAAAACACAGCAAGCGACATTTGCCGATCTTGGCCTGATTCCAACCTTAGTCGAGCGACTAGAAGCGTTAGAATACAGCCAACCGACGCCCATTCAATCTCATACCATTCCTTATATCCTTGAAGGGAAAGACATTGTTGGCGGTGCCAATACGGGCTCTGGTAAAACCGCTGCTTTTTCGCTGCCAATTCTGCAAAAAATTGTTCAGCAAGACGAAACAAATCATCGCCGTGGTAACTTCGTTTCTCACCTGATTTTAGTTCCAACTCGTGAGCTGGCATCACAGGTGGCATACAACGTCAAATCTTACTCATACCATCTTAGAGATAAGATCAAAACGGTTGCCGTATTTGGTGGTGTGTCGGTGAACCCACAAATGCTGGCGCTTCGCGGTGGCTGTGACATTATCGTAGCTACGCCTGGTCGATTACTTGATCTGGTATCCAGTAACGCGATTAAGTTGGACCAAGTAAAAACGCTCGTGCTCGATGAAGCTGACCGTATGTTGAGCCTCGGATTTACCGAAGAACTCAATAAGATTCTTGCGTTACTGCCAGAGAAGAAACAGACGCTGCTATTTTCTGCTACTTTCCCTGATAAAGTCACGACGCTGTCTCAGCAATTGCTCCGCGACCCTGTTGAAGTTCAGTTGCAGAGCGCAGAAGCCAGCACTTTGGTGCAACGCGTGTTTAGTGTAAATAAAGGTGAGAAAACGGCGGTACTCGCGCACTTAATCAAACAGCATCAGTGGCGACAGACTTTGATTTTCGTGAATGCTAAGAATGCCTGTAACCATTTAGCTCAAAAGCTGTCAAAACGCGGTATTACTGCTGAAGTTTTCCATGGTGATAAAGGGCAGGGCGCTCGTACTCGTGTCCTTGACGGTTTTAAGTCTGGCGAGATTCAAGTTCTTATTGCCACCGATATCGCAGCACGTGGCCTTGATATTGAAAAGCTGCCAGTGGTGATTAACTTCGATCTCCCGCGTAGTCCTGCTGACTATATGCATCGAATAGGGCGTAGTGGTCGTGCTGGTGAAGTGGGTCTAGGGTTATCTCTTATCGATTACGATGACTATCACCATTTCAAAGTGATAGAAAAGAAAAATAAGTTCCAACTTGAACGTGAGCAGGTAGAGGGCTTTGAAGTGGAAGACGACCAAAGTGAAGCCTACTTTTTACCGATGAAGCCGCGTGCAAAGCCAGCAGGTACGGGTAAAAAGAAGAAAAAGCGTAATCAATAGAAAACGTAAACTACATGTGAGTTTACTTATGGGAGGCGCTGGAGAAGGGGGCGCACTAGCTTGAGTATTCTCTTCTAGCCATTTCTTTAAAGAACAATAGAGCCTTGCTGGAGCTACCAGTAGGGCTCTATTGCTTTTCAAGGTTATGTACTATCGACGCGTCGGACGTCCACGAGGTGAGCGTTTTTTAAATGCGGATGCAGCTTTAGCTTGTGACTTGAGGATAGAGTCAACGGTTAGCGGCATTGGCTCTTTAGGTTCAAGACCATGAGGGAACGTACGAGCTCTCGGTGGTAAATCATATTCTTCTTCACTTGCGCGTGGCATGCGCTTAAAGCGATAAAGGTAAAAATTTTCTAATTTTTCTCTCGCCCATTCGGTCTTCTTTAAATACTTCACACTACTTGCAATCGAAGGCTTAGTGTTAAAGCAATTAAAACGCATTGCTGTATCTAGAATGTCCCAGCCATAAAAATCCACCAACTCTTGCAACATAGTTTCTAGCTTTAACCCGTGCAGTGGGTTGTTCCGTTGCAGTTCGATTCTTTCTTCGTCAGTCATCATTTTAGGGGCCTTACTCATCAAAGGGTGGAGTTTAGCAAAGTATACATTACAGAGATATCTATAGTTAGGCAGCGATGGTTTGGATTGCAACTCGATTTGATGTTGTTAGTGCGTACTTGCATGAGCAAAATTAACCAATTACCTGTGTGAATACGGATATGTTTTTTCTACCTTGAAAAGCACAGGTGGAGTTGCGACTGTTCCTCTTGTTGAATTGCTGTTCAAAAACTCTCACTAAAGATCAGCGTATTCTAATGTAATGTTAAATCTTTGTGTAATAAGTGAGATTTTTGTTGTTCTTTTACTAATGTCTAATATTCCTACCGATAGCAATACATGCTTAATAGGTTCAAATCAAAAATTAGCCATACCACTTTCTTGGTGTGGCCTCGATGTTTGATGTGGGTGTTGTCTCGTATTGGTCTGTATACCAAGCGAAACTCTAGTTGGCATAGTTCAACGTTGAAATATAACAAAGGATAGCTCAATGTCTGACTCAAGTAAGACCTTTTACAGGGATGTGCGCAAAAAACCGCATGAATTTGAAAGTCGTGAAGACTTTCTAAACCATGATTTAACCATCATGAGCTTTCGTCGTTGGGGTATTCATTTGCCATCACGTGATTACAGTATTGAAATCGAAGACTGGGTGCCTGCATTAGCCGCAACCATTGGTAAAGTGGTGATGGTCACCGCCATGGTTGCTGCCTTTGCTGCTCAGTTCGGTTTATCTCCGGAGTTCGTTGCAGAAAACGTGCGTTACGAATTGCTTATCGCGGGTGCTCTGTTCGTTATTTTGTTTTCTGCCATCCTAAACCCGAATGCAAACCTAGCCGGTACCCACGGCCCAATGATACCGCTGATTCCCATGATTGCTGCTGCAGGAGGGCATCCTCTGGCGCTTGGCTTGATGGTATGTGCTTTTGGCTTAATTCTCGCTTTGACTAAAGGCGGTTCTAAACTCATGACCTTGACTGGCATTGGAGTTCGAGGAGGGTTATTGATCTACCTAGGCGCTGTTGGGTTGCTCGGACAAATTAATAAGACTGAGGCGTGGGCTGCAAGTACAGACCAAGGTTACATTTCGTTTGTTGTCATTGGTCTAACGGTTATGGTTTATGCCTACCTAGCTAAGATCAACAAGCGTTGGTTGGCAATCCCACTGTGCTCTGCACTCGCGGGTATTGTTGCTTATTTGATGGGCGCTGAGTTTGCTTTTACCACAGAACCGGGCCTGCCTAACTTCAGTCCATTCTACTGGTGGGGTGAAGATACAGGCTGGCAACTAGGTTGGCCAACCTTAGAGCACTTTATTGCCGTGACTCCATTTGCTCTACTGGCAGTCGCTATGTGGTCCCCTGATTATCTCGGCCATCGTGTGTTTCAAGAACTGAACTACCCAAAAGAAGCGAAAGGCGTACTCATGGATGTCGACGACACGATGGTCGGAGCGTCTGTTCGTCAGGGGGTTGGCTCACTCTTAGGGGGCGGAAACCTAGCTTCTTCTTGGGGAACGTACATGATTCCAGCCGCAATTGCCAAACGTCCTATTCCAGGTGGCGCACTGTTAACGGGTTTCATGTGTATTGCCGCCGCGGTAATTGGTTACCCTATGGATCTAGCGATGTGGGAGCCTGTTCTGCGTGTTGCTTTGATTGTCGGTGTATTCTTACCACTTCTTGAAGCGGGTATGCAGATGATCCACAAGCATAAAGATTCACTCAGTGCAGGTATCTGTATTTTTGCCTGTGCATTCGTTAATCCAGTCTTTGGCTGGGCAATCACGATGCTACTGGATAACCTTGGACTTATCGGCGACCATGAGCGTGCTAACGAACTCTCGCGAAAAGATAAATACCTGATTCCTGGCACTGCATTTATCGTTTGTGCAGGTTCGCTTGCTGTCGTTGGTCAGCTTCCGGGTATTCCTGCTCTGATCGGTTAATCGAATTATGTTCTAAAGGACTAGTTGGAGTGGTAAGTAAGAGGGTTTTCTCAAGCTATGCCTATTTCTCAAAAGTAAAAGGTTTGGACTGTGTAGTTAAGCCTTCAAAGCGCATGTAGGGAAAGTAAGGCGCAAACAAAAAGCTACCTAGTAATAGGTAGCTTTTTGTATAGACAGTTAGCCTACGAAGTCGTGACTAAATAATTGATTCAATGCCATATTTTTCGCCGTAGTGTTCAACGACAAAATCAATGTCTTTGTCACCGCGACCGGATAAGTTGATCAGAATTGAGCCAGTTTCTCCTTGCTTCGCGAGTTTAATCGCGTAAGCGACAGCGTGTGAGGATTCAATCGCTGGAATAATCCCCTCTTCGCGAGACAGTTCAAAGAAGGCATCAATCGCTTCGTCATCAGTGATTGAGCCGTAATTGACACGGCCAATGTCCTTTAAGTAACTATGCTGAGGCCCAACCGATGGGTAATCCAAGCCACTTGCTACAGAGTACACTTCTTGAGGTTCGCCTTGCTCATCTTTGAGCATGTAAGACTTAAATCCGTGCATAATACCTGGCTCACCGAGTGTGAGTGTTGCAGCATGCTCGCCAACCTTTTGCAAAGAGCGGCCCGCGGGCTCGACGCCGTAAATGGCGACTTGTTCATCGTCTAAGAAAGCAGTAAATAGCCCCATCGCGTTAGAACCACCTCCAACGCATGCGACGAGATTATTGGGTAACTTGCCTGTCATTTCTTTGAATTGAACTCGTGCTTCGTTACCGATAATTGATTGGAAATCTCGTACCATTTTAGGGAATGGGTGAGGGCCAACGACAGAGCCTATCGCATAAAGTTGTGTGTCAGGATCTTTTAGGTAGGCTTCGAAGGCAGAATCAACCGCTTCTTTGAGAGTCTTGCGCCCGTGAGTGGCAGGGATGACATTGGCACCAAGGATTCTCATACGGACGACATTCGGGTGCTCTTTGGCAATATCAACTTCACCCATGTAAATATCGCACTTTAAGCCGACCAGTGCGGCGGCTGTCGCAAGCGCGACCCCATGTTGCCCTGCGCCAGTTTCAGCAATCAGTTTCTTCTTACCCATCTTTTTAGCGAGAATGGCTTCTCCTAAGCAGTGGTTAATTTTATGTGCGCCTGTATGGTTTAAGTCCTCGCGCTTTAGGTAGATGTCTGCTCCGTATTTCTTAGACAAGTTTTCCGCATGGAAGATTGGGCTAGGTCGTCCAACAAAGTGCTTATACAGGCGAGCAAGCTCCGCTTTAAATTCAGGATCTTTGCTGCATTCCTCATAAGCTGCGTTGATGTCACGCATGATTTGTTCAAGCTCCGGCGGCACGAAGCTACCACCGTATTCACCAAAGTATCCTTCTTCATTGGGCATGGTGAGATCAAACGAGTTTTTCATTATTTACATCCTAGTTAACGAAAGTATTGATACTTTTATACCCAAAATTTGGAAGAGGTTGTGTGATCAGTTGCTTAAATCAGAATTCGCGATCTAGTGAACTAGTTAAAAAGTACAATTTGTGTGGTTGGTAACGGGTTGGATACAACATAAGGTGGGGTTTAAGAGGCGCAAAAAAGCCCCGAGAGATCCTAGGCTGTCATAAGAACCTCTCGAGGCAAACAGAGTGCTGGAAATACACTCTGCGATGGTGTCTGGAAACAAAAGTTAGATTCGTTTCCTTTGCCAGATATTAGGGTTTTAGAATGAGCTGATGTCAGCGAAATGTCACAAGTTAATCGTGGTATCTAAAGCTTATTTTTTATTTTTGAACAATGGGTTAGAAAATAGACTACAACAGACTAACCTACCGTGTGTTCTGCATCTTTTAAATTGAACATGATCTTTCTTTGTTTCGAATCGACGTCTTTAACCAACACGTGCACTTTAGTCCCTAAAGTAAACGTGGTGCTCTGGCTGGAAATTTTTTGTTTGACTGCATCAAATTCGAACTCACCATTTTGGAAACTTGATAAAGGAATGAGACCTTCGATTCGGTTTTCCTCTAACTCAACAAATACTCCGAAGTGTGTGACCCCAGACACTGTCCCCGTGAAGTGTTGCCCAATAAATGGCTTCATGTAATGACATTTCAGTGCTGACTCAACCTCTCGGCTCACTTCATCTGCCTGACGAGATTGATGCGAACAGTGCACACTCAGTTGCTCGATTACTTTTGCATCGTAAGGGTAGTTGTCCGCAGCACCTGTCAATTGACGAATAGGTTTTAGTTTCATGAGCAGACTGCGTAGCTTGCCTGTTTTTTGCTCTCGAAGTTTAGCGCGAATGGCGCGGTGAACGAGTAAGTCTGGGTAACGACGAATTGGCGAAGTAAAGTGTGCGTATGCGTCATAGGCTAAACCGAAGTGACCCATATTCTTCGGCGAATACTCGGCTTGACTCTGAGAACGTAGCAGTAGGGTACGAATCACATCACACTCATCTAAATCTCGTACTTGTTCCAGTAATGCGTTGTAGTCATGAGAAGTTGGTTTATCACCACCCGCAAGCGTTAGCCCTTTCTCTGCAAGCATCATTCTTAATGAAGACAGTTTTTTCATCTGAGGACCAGAGTGCACGCGGTATAAGCTCGGTATTTTTTGTTGCTGCAAAAATTGAGCGGTGGCAACGTTGGCACACAGCATGAATTCTTCGATCATTCGGTGGGCATCATTTCGAACTACAGGAACGATGGACGCGATTTTCTTTTTATTGTTTAACGTGAATGAAAGCTCTTGCGTGTCAAAATCAATGGCACCACGGACTTGACGTTGACCAGATAGGTTCAAATACAAGCGATGGAGATTCACCAGATGCTGTTTAATGTTTTGTTTTGGGTTCTTACCTTGGTATTTTTTTGCTTCCGTTGATTGGGAAACAATACGGTAAGCTTCGTTATAAGTTAAACGAGCATGCGAGTGAATGATCCCTTCAGAAAACTCTGAATCTAGCATGTTACCTTCGTCGTCAAAGGTCATCTCACATACCATAACCAATCTGTCTTCATTCGGGTTAAGCGAGCACAAACCGTTAGATAATGTTTCTGGTAGCATTGGTACAACGTATCCGGGGAAGTAAACGGACGTCGCACGAGATTGCGCCTCAAGATCTAAATGGTCGTTTGGCTGAACGTAGTGAGATACGTCTGCAATCGCGACGAATAACTTCCAATGCCCATTGTCCATTTGGTATGCATAAACGGCATCATCAAAGTCTTTCGCGTCGTCCCCATCGATAGTGACGAACGGTAAATCTCGATAATCCACTCGGGACGTTTTGTCTTTTTCTTCTACGTGATTGCCAAATGCGGAGGCGGCGTGAAGAACTTCATCATCCCAATGATCATTGATGCCATGTCGACGTAACGCCAATTTAACTTCAATCCCTGCTTCTCCCGGACGCCCTAATACTTCCGCCACTTCAACTGTTGTTGATTGTCTGTGATCTGGATAGGCAGTGACTTTACAATGAACGAGTTTACCGACACTTTTGGTGATAAGATCATTTGGTGTGACATGAATGGTTTGAGTCAGTTTCGCGCTTTCTGGCACTAGATAGAAGTTCGAACCTTTTCTCTTTAACAAGCCTACGATGTGGGTTGTTTTTCGTTCCACTATTTTGATGAAACGATGATTTGAGCGTCCTTGATGCTGAGCATTGCCTTTCAGAACCAGTACGATATCGCCATCAAACACATGAGTAAGTTGGTGTTTAGGTAAGAAAAGGTCTTTTTCATTGCTGTCGTAAGTGACAAAACCAAAGCCGTCTGCGTGAATGCTGACCTTTCCAGAAACCAAAGCGGTTTGATCGACTTTCTTATAACCACGGCGATGCGTGAAAATCAACTGGCCATCGCGCTCCATAGCGCGTAAACGTTTTTTTAAAGCGTCTTTTTGTGGTTTCTCATCTAAGCCAGTAGAGCGAGAAATTTGCTCGTGACTTAAGTGATTTTTAACTTTATCGAAGAGGCTAAGGATAACGTCTCGGCTAGGGATAATGTGCTCGTAATTATTAGAATTTATTGATTGTGCGGATATATTTAATTTCATTTTTTTCTCTTATATTCGCCAATCGCTTTTATTTTATAAACTTTATTTATATGAGCAAAGCATGAGGCGAAGTGATTCAGATATGAATCAGATTAATTTAATTCCAAACTGGAATTGCAAGATAGGTAGTGTGATTACCTAAAGATGTATACCAAAGTGACTTTATTGAAAGTGATTAATGACGGTGTGGGAGAGGTAAGTGATTTGGGTATATAAACTTAGATAGAGAATAGTAAGGGCGGCAATAAGTGGAAGGGGATGGTGGCACCAACAACGTTGATGCCACACAAAGAATTACAGTGCTGTTACTTCAGCAGCTTGTAAACCTTTGTTACCTTGTTCAACAACGAACGATACTTTTTGGCCTTCAGTAAGAGTTTTGAAGCCTTCAGAAACAATAGAACGGAAGTGAACGAATACGTCATCACCGCCATTGTCTTGAGAAATAAAACCAAAACCTTTAGTTTCGTTGAACCATTTTACTGAACCAGTTAATTTATTAGACATAGATACCTCTATATTTGATTGTTTTAAATATTGAATTTTTAGCTAATATCAAGTGCTACTATATGATTTTAGAGATAACTATTTTGTCGCAGGAACGTAAACGAGGAATTCGATGTGGAACTGAGAGAAACTTTGATCTTTAATTACATTAATAGCTCTTTCCGTAAGAGCTGATGTGCAGTATACCGACAAAATTAATAAAGGCTAGCCTTTTCTTTTTTTATTTTTTAAGTACACCAAGCGCATTGCTTTCAAAGCATACGCTTGGTGTATAAGACGGCATGGTGTTATAGATGGTGCTGAGCGCTTAGTGTTTTCTGGTTGGGCCGTTACGAACGATGTCTTTACCATTGTCATATACGTGCTGCGAAACCCAGCGGCCAAGGAGCAATTGGTGCTTTTCTCCTAATACGGCAACAAATGGACGGCCATCGGTATTAGAGGTGGCTAGCGCAACGCCAGTGACACCTTCAAGACCCAGAGCGCCGCTTTCTACTAAATGCAGAAATGCCTCTAACTCTTCAATCGTTTCGATTACATGGTTATCAATATTCATTGTATTCAATCTCTTCGAATTGCATTGCGGTCGCGTACTCTACCTAAGTTAAGCGTGGAAACCAAGTTTCTGCGTGAGTCATGTAATAAGAGAGCTTCGCCCTGCCATTAATCATCAATAGTTAGTCTCGATAGTCCGGAACTTGTCTAGATTCAATAAAGGTGAACCCCCTCGCTGGTTAGACATAAGTCACATAATGTTGTCTGGTTTATGTCAACAATAGTTTTACTATTGGATGGGGTGAAGGGGAGTGCAATAATTTGTGAAACTCTTTTCCTAAAGGCTGTTATGAAGAAAGTCCTGATTACCGGTTTTGAACCTTTTGGTGGTGACGCCATTAACCCCGCCTTAGAAGCGGTGAAGCGATTAGAGGCTGCGGCAATCGAAGATGCCATGATCGTTACTTGCCCAGTTCCTGTGATTCGGCATGAGTCAGTGAATACCGTTATTGATGCAATAGAAGCACACCAGCCAGATTGTGTGATTACCGTTGGGCAAGCGGCCGGACGTGGCGCGATCACCCCAGAGCGTGTCGCAATTAATGTGGATGATTTTCGTATTCCAGATAACGCTGGTCATCAGCCGATTGATGAACCTGTAGTGGCTGATGGCCCAGATGCTTACTTCTCGACGCTGCCGATAAAGCGAGTTGTTCAAACGCTGCAAAAGCAGGGGATACCTAGCCAGATTTCCAACAGTGCCGGAACATTTGTATGTAACCACCTTTTTTATGGCATTCAACATTATCTAAAAGACAGACCTATTCGTCATGGGTTTGTTCATATCCCATTATTGCCAGAACAAGCAGCAGATGGCCGTCAGCCTTCCATGTCTCTGGAGATGATAGTCGAAGGGCTAAGGCTGGTGGCTCAAGTTTGTATTGCCAATGAAAACGACATATTGGTCAGCGGCGGGTCGATTTGCTAGTAAGCGTTTTACAGTCCACTAAGTATCTGAAAGCTAGTAATAAGTTCATCGTTTGATGTTGTAATAAATGTTAGCTTTGTCAAATTTCACAAGTAGCGAAAGGAGTAGCATTGAATAGTCAGGTTGGATGTTGTTCAAACTGGCGTTCCCCTAATACAGGAGGTGTTAGGGGCTACCCTTACGAAAGGCGAGTTATCATGAAAAGCAACAAAAGTAAGTCTATCGCACTTATCTCTGTCGTTATTTTCGTATTGGCTATCGCTGCGCTTAAATTCGAAAACACGCTCGGAGTTCTTCCCATCGTAGTCGCTATTATCGCGTTTTTTACCTGCGTCATTTACACCAGTATGTATCTTTCTGATATGAAGCGTTCAGAGTTGATAAGTCACTCTGATCATTCTCAAAAAATGTGTACCCACGCATCACGCAATGAGCTTGATGAGCGCGATAAAAAGCGTTGAAGCGAGTCACATTCTCCGTATACTTTGCTGGAGCATTAATGCACTAACGTGTCGGAGATAAGCATGTCAAATCGAGTACCAACCAACATACTGACCGGATTTTTGGGTGTCGGTAAAACGACCACGATTTTAAATCTACTGAAGAACAAACCGGAAAACGAAAGCTGGGCGGTTTTGGTCAATGAATTTGGTGAGATTGGCATCGACGGTGCATTGATGACCGACCAAGGTGCGCTGATTAAAGAAGTGCCGGGTGGCTGTATGTGTTGCACGGCGGGTGTGCCGATGTCGGTCGGTATTACCGCATTACTGCGCCAAAAACCGGACCGTTTATTGATTGAGCCGACAGGCCTTGGTCATCCAAAACAGGTTATCGCGACGCTTACCTCAGAACAGTATGAACCTTACGTTGATCTAAAAGCGACGATCGCTCTGGTTGATCCGCGTAACTTAAGTGATGAAAAGTACCTTTCTAACCAAAATTTTGTGGACCAGTTAGACAGCGCAGACGTGGTTATAGGCAGTAAGGTTGACCTTTGTACCAGTCACGACATTGATGTGTTTAATGACTGGGTGACGGACCAATCTCCCTCAAAAGTATTCAGCAAGCTTATTCATGACGGTGAGTTACCGATAGAAGTCTTGGATATCGAACGGGTTTACGGCAGCGCTTCTTCCCATATCGAGTCACATCATCATGACCATGCTCACCAAGAGCCTCAATTCCAGTTGCCGCCAGGTGAAGCCTTTGTGCGTAAAGAGAACAAAGGGCAAGGGTATTTTAGTTGCGGGTGGTTGTTTGGGGCAGAGTACACGTTTGATTTTGATAAACTTTTCTCAATGCTTTCGGAATTAACGGCGGAACGTGTTAAAGCGGTGGTCAACACGGATCAGGGGTGTTACGCGTTTAATGTTGCCAACCGAGTCGTGTCGGTGAATGAAATCAGCTTAGAAGGATTTGAATCACGATTAGAAGTGATAGATTCTCAGCTGTTGCCATGGGATGAACTTGAGCAAATTCTCCTTCAGTTGTCTGGCATCAAGCGTTAAATCGAACAAATGTTAAACGGAAACGGTGAACTAGCAATCTGTCTGCGTTCGCCGTTTTTGCTTTTGTAGCGTTTCAATGAGAAAAGTGAGATAAATCACTCAAATTCGGGTATAGTGCACGGCTAAATTTTTAAAGCTATTTTTAGTGGTTTGTTTAAGGAATACGCTCAATGTCATTTTCATCTCAAGGTTTTGCGCCAGAAGTGGTTAAAGCACTGGCAGAATGCGGTTATGAAAAGTTAACGCCAATTCAACAGAAGGCGATTCCAATGGCTCGCAAAGGCCATGATATTTTCGCTACAGCACAAACAGGTACTGGTAAAACGGCTGCGTTTTCTCTGCCTATGATTCAGCAGTTGTTAGACAGTAACCGTAGCGCTTCTCGTAAGACTGCTCGTGCACTTATCTTGGCTCCAACTCGCGAGCTTGCTGAACAAATTGCTGACAACATCAAAGCTTATACGAAGTACACCAATCTGTCGGTGGCGGCGATTTTCGGTGGACGTAAAATGTCTTCTCAGGTTGCGGCACTGGAAAATGGTGTTGATATCCTTGTGGCTACACCTGGTCGATTGGAAGAACACATCGAACAAGGTAATGTCTCGGTGGCACACTTAGAGTTTTTGGTGTTTGATGAAGCAGACCGTATCTTGGATATGGGCTTTATTCATGCAGTTCGTAAGATCATGCTGGATGTGGATACAGACCCACAAATCATGATGTTTTCGGCAACGACTTCAAGCCAGCTAAATCTGTTAGCGAAAGACATTCTGCGTAAACCAAAACGTATCGAAGTAGAGCGTGCAAATACTACGGCACAAACAGTTGCTCACGTGCTATATCCAGTTGATCAAGAGCGAAAAACGGAACTGCTTTCAGAGCTAATTGGTCGCAAAAACTGGAAACAAGTGTTGGTATTTGTGAACTATAAAGAGACCGCAAACGAAGTGGTAAAAGAGCTGAAACTTGATGGTATCAAAGCGGTGGTTTGTCATGGTGACCGTGCTCAAAGCGCTCGTCGTCGTGCGCTAGAAGAGTTCAAGTCTGGCAAAGCACGTGTCATGGTGGCTACCGATGTCGCTGCTCGAGGTCTAGATATTGAAGACTTACCTCACGTTGTGAACTATGACATGCCTTTCCTAGCGGAAGATTACGTTCACCGAATTGGCCGTACGGGTCGTGCAGGTAAACAAGGCCATGCCGTTTCATTTGTAAACCGAGATGAAGAGCTCACGGTGGTTCAGGTTGAAAATCTAATCCAGCAACGCATTCGCCGTATTGAGCTTGCAGGCTATGAACCAAAGCAGCGTGAGTCTTACATTGAAAAGCTGCACTCAAAACCAGCATTTAAGAATCGTCAAGGTCGTCGTAATAATCCGAACCAGTCGGCAACAGACCAAGGGTCGGCAGAGCGTCGTCTTGCTATGGTGAAGCGCCTGAAAGCGCGTCGTGGCGCAAAGTAAATTACATCAGTTTGTGATGAAAAGAGCCCCTCAATTGAGGGGCTCTTTTTGTTTGCCGTTTCGCGTTAATTTAGGCCAAGCATATTGGGTTCACCACGATAAATAATGCGATCGTTTCCTCGGTGAATACCAAACGTAATAATGACGGGTGGGTTTTCCTCTTCACTTGTAGAGCTATCCCAGTCGTATTTTAGCCAAGGGATACGATTGCCTGAGCTGTCTAAATCTAGGTGGAATTGTATTTGCTCGCGCGCTGAGTCAATTTGGCTTGCAACGATATCGGTCATTCTGCCAATACTCATCGTTCCAACGCCAGAAAGCAGGGCGTTGTTTGCTGGCGCATGAGACCAAATTGGCGTGCTGAAGTAATATTCACCATTCGCCGTTGTTGAGCTGTCATCGAAGTTAGTCGTAAATCGACCGTTTTGCCAAATTTCCACATCAAGTGGCACTTTGATCACCATGCCTTGGTTGCCACCCACATCTTGAAAGTTCAAACGACCGAATCGAATATCTGGTTGTTGTGTGAGCACTTCGCTATCGTCAAAGAAGTTTACCTCATCAACGGCTTTAGTCGTGACTATACCTATTTTGCTGCTGTCGCTGTCTGTCCCTTTATTAAATGGGCCATCAGGGTATTGTTTATCTGTCGTGTTCTTTTTCCAACATGGGCTATTGTTACAAGTCGCATTGGTCGACGGCTTCTCGATCACAAACGTTCCAACACTCGCGTTACCCAGTAGTTTCCATTCTACCTTCTTAGGCTTAGGCGGCAAAAACCGATCGGAGTATGAGCTTAGCTCGCCTAAGTCGAAATGTTGTTGAAGGTTAGATGAAAAGTGGACGTAGTTCTTCACGTTTTCCTTATTCGCATTGAGTGCGACAACATCGTAAGTGACTTTCTCAAAAGGTTGATTCATGTAAGCAAAAGTTTGGCCATGTGGGTAGTGCCATTCTTGGTCTTGCACTTGAAAATATTTTGGGTAAAAACGACCGATGTAACGATAGCCTTCGTTAACAGTCATACCTAGATATTTACTTTCTAGGTTTGCTTTTACTCTCAAGCTCCCGACTTCTTCCCAATATAATCCATTAAAGACGAATTGATCATTCTTGGCTGAATTATGCGCCTGAGCCAGTGAGTCACTACTTTTTAGCAGTTTCGAGGTTTGGTTCGCTGTCTCTGATGGCGTATGTTGCTCACTCGACAAGACAACCGATGCTGCTGGAGCGTCATCAAGCATAAAATTACGGGTGATAGAGGCATCACAATAACGTGCTGATTCCACAGAGCCACTTACAGAGCCGTCAGTTTGCCAAATGATCGGCTTCACTGTTAGAGAGAAAAGTTCTCCGGCGGCAATAAACCCATCTCCTTGTTCAGAGGTGCCAGAAGGCAAAGCACGTTGGTTGTCACAGATAGCCAGTGTCCATGGTCGCGAGTACACATTAAATGTTCCTTTCACTTCCACTTTGCCTTCTTCTGGGCACTCTTCAAATCCCTCACATTCAAAATGATCGGACAATGTCACTTCAAATATGCCGGACTCGTTCGTGATAAGACCATGTTCAGACAAGCCGTCTTTAAATTCCGCTGAATAGCTAAAGTTTCCTTCACTTCCTCCTAATGGTTGAACCAATGGATGAAAAACCTTAGGAGTACCATTGTAGTTGCTTGCGACTACAGGTTCGCCGGTGGAGGCACAAGCCAGCAATCGCGTATGCACGTTTTCTGGTTTACCTGCAATAACGCGTATTTCATTTAAAGTTGCGCTTTTCGTCTTTGAGTAGGCCTCAAACATAAATGGCGTAAACATAAAGCTAACCGTTTGATGCTTGCTGGTGTCTTTCGCCATAGTGAAAGTCAGTGTGTAGTTAGTATCTAACGCGATCGTATTAATATCGTTTGGGATTACTCGAACAACAAGTTTACCATTATCGTCTGATATAAATTGGTTTGCTCCTAATGCCTGCTTACCTTTGACCATCTCTAACGTGAATAAGTCAGGGTGTGATAGGGCAGCACTGACTTCTGCGCTTACAACTTCTCCATTATTGGTTGTTGTTGCTGTAAATTGCGGAAGATCGTCGCCGCACATCAGTGCCATGTCGTCCGATGGTGTGACGCTTAGGTCGAAGTCGTTCTCTGATGGAGGCGTAATTTTACATTCAGGGATATAAGAAGGAATAGGGCAAGTTGTTGGTGTTTGATTTGCGTAACCACAATTGGGTTCATCAATGCCACAATAGTGGTTGAAATTTGAACTTGATTCTAGGGTGGCTGTCACACTACCGCAAATAGAAGTATTGGAGTTATTAATTGAAAAATGCATTGCCGAAATAGCTTGCTTATTCGCATATATTTTGGTCGTGCCAAAACCTGTATCTACAGTATGTCCCTGAGATGTCAAAGAACCAAAAACTGTCGTATTATTAAGATTTATCCCCGATAGAGCATTAATGTTGCCCACAACTATTGGTGTATTAGAAAGCGACGATTCCAGTTGATTAATTTCTACTTTTGTTCCTTTTGATTTGATATCACCGCAGAACATACCAGATTCGATGTACACGTCACTTTGAGCAATGATGTTGCCATTAAGGACGTTGTGCTCTCCGTGAAACTCGACAGAACGGCCATTTCCACCAACACCATTGGTTTCTATATCTCCTTCGATTTCACTATCAGTTATTTTTATAGAACCTAAAGCAGAGACATTACCTAGTACGTAGCTATTACCATTAATTTTTAACCAAATTCCTTTAGCTTTGATGTTTATGGGGCTTTCCTTTGAGCCTATGACATTCTGCCCACGGAGTGTTATGGAACCATGAGCGGTTAAAGACGATGAGCTTTGACTACTATTTATAATTTGATCGCCTTTCGGGAGAACAATATTTGTAGTGCAATCGTAAGTAGAACCCGTTACATGAATGGTTCCGTTTTTACAAAAGGCAACATTAGTGTTTGACTTGATATCTGCTAAGTCATAGGTGGTGGCGTGTGAGGCTAGCGGTAAAACAAGAACCGCAGTGAAAATACTGCAAAGACGCATCATCAAATGTCCTAAAAAAGTGGAACAAGATGGCATCAAGCGAGCGTGAGCAAATGCTCACAGAAGTTGAAATGTCGGCGGTGTTTTTGGTTTTTAATCCGCTTACTTATTGAACTTTGGCTATTTTTATTTCGTATGTCATACCAAAGCTTAGTGGCGTTATTAGAACGTAAGTATGAGATTAGTTCAATAGCTAAGTGTGACATGAGTCGCTTTATTCATGTAACTATTTGTTGGTAAAGGATAATAATTAACCATGTTGATTCAGAATCAGTAGCTTGAGCGTCCTGATTCTGAACCGAACTTAATCCTAGGCTGCGTGAACAATGAGTGGGGCCATTTGATATAACTCTTCTAGTATGGCTTTCGTTTGTCTCGAATAGACCAGACGATCGCGATCGCCTACGAGTTGAATGGCTCTGACTTTACCTGCAACCAGACATTGCCTAATGGTGCGTAGAACCATTTGGATATCAATTTCTGAGGTACCATCAAGGCTGTTTTTGGTTTTTAGGGAGCCAAGGTCGATACTGAGGATTATTTGGTCGCAATGGTCGAGGTAATTGCCGATTAACTGCTTTACATTATTGCGATGACGAAAAGAGAACTCTTTATCGGTTACCCAGTCACAACCTTGATCCTCCGCGTATTCCCACGTTTCTTGCTTTGTATCTTGTTCGCTAACACCAGCAAAAAATAATCGCACGTTTTGATAGCGAGAAAGCGCAAAATGGAATGCCGAGCCTAAACGTGGTTCAAGTGTTGGCTTCAAGTTCATGTCATGTCCAATATTTACCACACCCACTTCGTCTCGATAGGACCCGACCACAGGTAACATGGACAAGATTGCCTCGGTACAGTTAGTTACTAAAACAGGAATGGAGTGGCGAGAAAGCGAAAGGCTTAACGCTTCCTGAAACTCGCCATTTTCCAGCTTGTCGTGGTTGAAGTGACCAAAGTTTTCAGCAGTTTCATGATCATGCTGTTGGTATAGCCAATCACTAGCATTTTCCAAACTTTGATCAGCTAATTCAAACGCGCCCTTAGACATGGGTGGCAAATACTCACACACTGTCATAAAAGAAAAAGGGTAATGCTGCGGCTGTTTCACGGTGTGGTGGAGTTTATAGCGTTTGAAAAAGCTTAACATGATGAATTACCTTTCTGGTGGTAGTGCCCTTGCCGCTTGCAACACATGCAAAATAATGCGCTGCTTATCCTTTTCGACTCGGTGGGCCGGAGCCATCACCGAGACCGCGCCGATCAGTTTGCTTCCTTTCATCACTGGTGCACTGATGCCAGAAACACCCGGGTCAATTTCTGAAGTACTGACGGCATATCCGTGTTTACGGATGGTTGTGAGCTCTTGTTCCCATTCGTCTCGTCGGTGATCTTGATTAAAGTATCTCAAGATTTTCTCGCATCGACTTTGAGGCATAAAAGCGAGCATCACTTTAGATGAGGCACCACGTAGCAGAGGTTGACTTTGACCCTGGACGAAGCTGCAACGTAGCGCCTGCATACTTTCTTTTTGTCTGACACAAAGCGCGCGATACCCTGCAGGTACCATATAAGCGGCCATTTCCCCTGTTTGTTGTACCAACCGAGCCAGTATGGTTTCGACCATATCTAACCCATGCTGTGCGGTCTCATAGCTATGCATGAGCAGCAATGCTGCCGGGCCAACGACAAATGTCTTGTCGTGTACGCTTTCTTCAATCAAGTTCCACTCTTTGAGCAGCTTCAAGTGTCGGTAGAGACTGCTCAAAGGAACGTTCAATTGCTCGCTTAGCGTTTTCGCAGAGACTGGGAATGGACTAACTGCAACTTGCATTAACAACTGCAGTGCTTTTTCGTTTACCTGATTCGCATTAGCTTTGTTTGTCGTCATGAGAGTGTTGTAACGTGTTATATGAATTACGACAAATATAATTCTTAATCACTGAGAAAAGAAAAATAATTTTAATGGGTAATTCTCGCAGGGTGAGAATTTGATGACTTAGGGCTTACCTTGGTACCGATGGGCTCAAAAGTGATGTCGTATTGACGTCTCAGGTTTGAGTCGTTTGATGCTAAATTGGAACAAGAGGGATTAAGGTATTGTTTAGTTTGCGGTATTACTAAGTGTTTCGCATACTGAGTTAATCTAAATAAATAATATTATAAACGAGAGTTGCTAGTGGGTATCAGAATCCAGATACCATCTCAGTAAATCGGTTTTATAAAAGGTTACTTTTATATGCTGAATAAGGCGCTTTTTAAAAAAGCCATCATTTTTTTGTTGCCCATTCCTTTGATTGTTGGCGAAGTCTTGTATTTAGCTCGTGAAAGCGTGCAAAACAACCTCAACCATCTATTAGAAAAAAACGTTCAAATCGCAGACGAAATTTTATTCCAAATAGAGACCGAAAACCGCACGGCTTTGTTGCATCCTAGACGATGTGAAGAGCTTCAGCAAAACTTGATGTTTGAACGAGATATCGAAGAAATGCTGATTGTAAAAGATGGGATCATTACGTGTTCTTCTAAACTGGGCGTAATTTCTAAGCCGTTAGCCGAGCACATTACATTTCCTGAGGGACAAGCGTTAGCACTGGGAAACGTGGATAGCGTATATGACCAATTTTTGCTCGTCGTGACCGAAGGAGAGCAAGGTTATCAAGCGGTGACGATTATTGATCATGACTACTTTAATGCGAAGATAGGATTTAATAACGATTTACGTTTAAAACGCTCTGCCTTATTTATCCATGACCAAGTTGCACCTGAAGAAGCGTTGAGAACGGGAAGTAATCCTATTGGCATCAAATCGTCGCAAATGTTTGAGTATGAAGCTTTGAGTGAAGCTAGCGATCTGTTCGTCAAACAGAGAACACTTTCCTATTTTTTGTATTCAATTCCAATCATTTTTGTTATCTATCTTTGCTTATATGCGTTAAATAAATTTATCGATCCTCATCGAAGCTTGGTCCTGGATTTAAAGAAAGCCATAAAGAAAGGCGAGTTGACTCTGTATTACCAGCCCCAGATTAACGTCGATACTGGTCAACTATTTGGTTTTGAAGCCCTAGTGCGATGGGAACATCAGAATAAAGGGTTCATTTCTCCTGATGAGTTTGTGCCAGCGGCGGAGCAAAGTGGATTGGTCTTTTTGCTCACGGATTACGTTCTCGATAAAGCGGCAGAAGACTTTAGTAAATTAGACTTTAATCAGTCTGTTCACCTTGGTATTAATGTGCCGCCCGGTTACTTAGTTGGGCCAAACGCGATTAGAAAGATTCAACTCATTGATAGGAAGTTAAGTCGAAATAACGTCTCATTAGGCATAGAGATAACAGAACGTCAACTCATTGATGCTGAAGCCAGAAAGTGTATCGCAGCGCTGCGAGTACATGGCATTGATGTGTTAATCGACGATTTTGGTACCGGTCAAACCTCGCTGGCGTTTCTGCAGCACATGCGTATTGATTACCTAAAAATCGATAAATGTTTTGTCGAAACTATTGGTATACCTAGCCTTAGTGCTTCCGTTTTAAAAGCTATTGTTCACTTTGCGGAAGAGCTAAAAGTACAACTCATCGCTGAAGGTGTAGAAACAACGGCGCAAGCCGACCATTTGAAAAAGATGGGAGTGCGATATCATCAAGGATATTTTTACTCCAAGCCTTTACCTTATGATCAACTTGCTCAGCGAAGTCATTATGATTGGTAAACGTTAGCCCGATAACATTGGTCATTGTCATCAAAAACAAACTCTAGCTCATTCTTGATGCTATCCAAGCGGTCTTCTTGGTAATGAGATACATACAATAGCTGGCTTAAATTCTCTCGGGCGATGAGCTCAAGTGTATTCTTAACTAAACGCCTACCAAGAAAATCTAACCCTTGATATGGCTCGTCCAAAATCAGTAATGTTGGTTGTTTAACGATGGCTCTTGCAATCAACAACAGGCGCTGCTGACCGTACTCTAATTGCTTGAATGAGGTTTTTCGGTATTGGCTCATGTGTAGGATGTCGAGCCATTCGTTTGCGATGTCCACTTCTTTACGAGTGGGTTGGTTATACAACCCTATGGAGTCGTAAAAACCGGACAAAATCACGTCTAGCGCACTGCAGTTAACGCGGTATTGAAGGTGTAACGCTGAAGATACCATACCTATGTGCTGCTTAATTTCCCAGATTGTCTCGCCAGACCCTCGCTTTTTACCAAAGATATCAATGTCATTGCTGTAGCACTGAGGATGATCACCAAAGATTAACCCAAGCAAGGTGCTCTTCCCACAGCCATTTGGGCCTTTGACCTGCCAATGCTGACCTTTGTCTATTCGCCAGTTTAAGTCAGTAAAGATCTTCTTATCAGTGTATTCAACAGACCCATTTGTTAGTTTAAATATTGGGTTGTCGAAGTGTGTCGAGTGCTGATGCTGACGTATCAAGTTCATCATTTCTTCACTCTGTTGCTCGGACTGAGATTTAAGTTGTCCAATGATTGGATGATTATCCCAACTGGATTTATCCATTGTACTGTCCAGTTTTCCTGCACTGAAAAGCGCAACGCGATCAATCCACTCAGGCATATCAGACTCGCGAGAGAAGGTGACCAGTAGCTGTACGGTTTGAGAAAGCGAGTGTAAATAGTGAGCGAGAGCTGCTCGATGGCCAATATCTAAACCAGTAAATGGGTTATCTAGCAGTAACAAATCAGGCTGTGTTGCTAAAGCGCGAGCTAACATCACTCGTCTTGTTTCCCCTGTAGAGAGAACACGAAAGCCACTGTGTTTAAGGTGAGTTAGGTCGAGATCGGTAATCAGTTGATCTATTAAATTAGCGTCTTGGCTGCGCTCCTGAATGAGTGAGTAAACGGTACTGCCTTGATCGATACGATCAAGAAAGTCTGTATCGTCCTTTTCTAATTCTCTTTCCAGTAATCGCTGTTGCTCTGATAATGACACTTGAGCAACGGACAGCCCATCAAGCTCAAGTTTTCCGCTTATTGGTAAAAGCTCACCACAAATAAGGTCTCCAAGTAGAGAACCAATATCCCCATCCGCGCTGAATATTCCCCAAGATTGCTGAGTATCTATTTTCCAATCGTCAATAAATAGGTGAGCCGTGTTCCCTTGAGCAGCAAGTTGACTAAAACGAATAGTCATATGTTTGTCTTCCTTGTTTTCGTTGTAATCGTTTATTTATAACAATTTACGAACTCAGTAAGGAAGCGCTTTTGTGTATTAATTTTAATCAATGCAGCATCTTGTGAGCACTCAAGGGTAGTGCTATTTGAGAGTGAAACAGCCACTACGCTTGCAGGTAATAAATTGACCTATCAGTAATTTCATTGAATTTTACAATGCGCTTATCATTATGCGCATAAATGTTATGCTGCTACACTCATACTTGCCGTTTATTTAATTAATCAATGTAAGGACACATGTTTATGAGTGAAACGGAATATGATTACCCTTCGAGTTACAGCCTAGTTTCTATCACCGATACGTCCAGCTATATCAAATATGCCAGTGAAAACTTTAATGAAGTCGCGGGGTTTGGTGATGGTGAACTTATCGGTAAGCCTCACAATGTTGTACGCCACCCCGACATGCCGAAACAGGCTTTTAAAGATTTATGGACGCACCTAAAAGCCGGAAAACACTGGATGGGAATGGTGAAAAACCGACGTAAAAACGGAGGGTATTATTGGGTTGATGCGTTTGCTTCTCCTATCAAATCCAATGGTGAAGTTGTTGAGTACCAATCGGTTCGATTTAAACCTGAGCGTATACACGTTCAACGAGCGGAAAAAGCGTATTCAAAACTTCGGAATAACGGTAAACCATTGCAAATGTATCTTCCCCGTACGCGTTTGTGGATGAGAGCAGCCTTCTTTCTTTTCATTTCCAACCTTCTTGGCTTGCTAACTCTACAAATGAACCAATCACCAGCGGTGGCCTTTGGCATTGCTGCATTACTTTCCGTTTTCTCAATTTATGTATTAACAAGGCCAGTTGAGAAGCTTGCTAGACAGGCTAGGCAAGACTTCAACAATCCGCTAATGGAGTATATTTATTGCGGAAAAATTAACGATCTGGCTGAAATTGAGCTGGGTATGAAGATGCGTAAGCAATTTGCAGATGCGCTATTAGGGCGAGTCGGGGTGTCTGTAAAAGACTCTTGCGAAGAAACGCGTGCAAGTGCCAACAGTGCTGCGACTAATAGCCAGCAAGTGACGGAAAACTTGAGTGCACAGAAAGTAGAGATCGACTCGGTCGCTACAGCGGTCAACGAGATGCAAGCCTCATCATCTGAGATATCAAATAATGCTCAAGCGACGGCCGATGCTACGCTAGAAGCGCAGAACACGATGACAGATAGCCGTAGCGTTATCGATAATGTTAACCACTCGGTACTAGAGCTGGTGGATGAGCTCGGCGAAATCTCTAAAGTGGTCATGCGTTTGAACCAACAAACCGAGCAAATAGGAACCGTTGTTGAAGTGATCAATGATATTGCTGAACAAACCAACTTATTAGCGTTGAATGCAGCAATTGAAGCGGCGAGGGCAGGCGAGCAAGGGAGAGGGTTTGCAGTCGTTGCGGATGAAGTGAGAACCCTTGCTAAAAGAACACAGGAATCGACAACAGAAATTAAAGCGGCCATTGAAGGAATTCAAAAGGGCAGTAAATCAGCGGTTTCTGCGCTAGAGAAAGGCAATGAAATGTCGACCGGAACGGTAACATTATTAGGCACGGCTTTAGAGAGCATCCAACAGCTGCAATCTCTCGTTCAGGATGTAGTCGAGCGAAATCAACAAATTGCGGTAGCGATAGAAGAACAGGTTTACGTAACGGATGAGATTAACGAAAACATCCAGTCGCTTAACTTAAAGTACAGTGAATCGTATGATCTGATGACAGAAACAAATCAGATGAACTCTAAAGTGCAAAGTTGTACCAATGACCTATCTGAAATGATTAAGAAGTTTGCTTAAACACTAGAAAATAGAAATAAAGAGCCCGCTAATTTTTAGCGGGCTCTTTATTCGAATGTGGTGAAGTTCTGGGGCCGTATACGACTAGGGGTTCGAACCTCCGTCATTTTACAAGCGCTAAAACGACGGAAAGCTCGCAATAAATGCGAGCTTTCTAAATAAGTGGCGGAGAGATAGGGATTTGAACCCTAGATACGCTATTAACGTATGCCGGTTTTCAAGACCGGTGCTTTCAACCACTCAGCCATCTCTCCGTTTCGGACGTATAATAGGGAGCATAGTCCGACTTGTAAAGTGCTGAATTATAATAGAAGTACTGTTTGCTCGTTTTATAGTCGCTGATGTAATGTTAAACAGTTTGAAAATGGGGTAAAAAAGAGACAAATAGTAGCAATTTATAGAGTTTTTACTTTATCTTGGCGCAAGTCAATAAAATGGTGTTTTATTGTTATCTTTATGATATTTAAGAAATAACTTGCTTTTAGGGTACAGGTGTTCGCCCGAAAGTATTTGCAAGACTTTGTGAACTAATTCAAAATTAACTGGTATAGCCAGTTGTGCTTAAATTTTTTAAGGGTGTTTATGAAGGTCACAAATCTATTTAAAGACAAAGTTGATGCGATTTCTGCTCATCAATCCGAGTTTATGAATTGGATGTCTCCAACGTTACGCGATTATTGGAGTGACTTTTTGGGAAAAGCTCAGAATAGCTTTCTTTTCTCAAAAGTTCGTGATCACCAACAGCCAGCTGTTAACGAAGAGGTTGCGCCTCAACCTGCACCAATCGTAATGGCACCTGAGGCTCAAAAGCTGTATGACGAGTTAAGTGAAAAAATTGGTGAAGTGATTCACACTGGTGACTGGGTGCATGTATCTCAAGAACGTATCAATCAATTTGGTGCGGTAACGGAAGACATGCAGTGGATTCACACAGATCCAGAACGCGCGTCAGTTGAATCTCCATTTAAGACAACCATCGCTCATGGCTTTTTAACATTAGCATTGTTGCCTAAATTGACTGACTCAGTGGACCCTGATAAGCCAATGTTCCCAACAGCCAAAATGGTCGTTAACTTAGGCTTAAACCAAGTTCGTTTCCCTTACCCTGTTAAAGCAGGAAACAACGTTCGTGCTGTCAGCACGTTAACAAAAGTAACGCCGATCAAAAAAGGTTTGGAGATCGAGCGTGAAATTAAAGTGGAAATCGAAGGTATTCGTCGACCTGGTGCTGTTGTCGTTTCTGTTATTCAACTGCATTTCTAATTCCAGAGCCAGATAGAAAACATATGAAAAGAGAGCATCAATATGCTCTCTTTTTGGTTTTATTGATTAAAGCTTTTTACTGGAGTGTAACCGTAATCAGCAATCGCTTTTTGTCCTTGTTCTGAACGAAGGAAGGTGACGAATCCTTTACCTGGTTCGCTAATCTTATTTACTTTGTAGAGTACTAGGAATGGCCGCGCCAATTTATACTTGTGATTGCTAATGTTTGCCGAAGGTTGGGTCAATACCATCTAATTGAATCGCTTTTATTGAGCGATCTACTGATCCCACAGAAATAAACCCAATTGCACGAGTATTATGGTTCACGATGGTTTTTACCATGCTGTTGCTATTTACAACCAAGTTGTTCGGGCTGATATCTGAGACGAGGCGATCATTTACGATTTTGGTTAGTCCTAGCAGACTTTCAAAACTGTAGCGTGAGCCTGAAGATGCCTCTCTAGTGACAACAGCGATAGGTTGATCTGCACCACCAACCTCTTTCCAATTCTTGATTTTACCTTTGTAGATATCAAACAGTTGTTGTTGGGAAAGGTTTTTTACAGAGTTTGTACGGTTTACAACAACAGCTAGGCCATCATAAGCGATAGGATATACGTTGAGATCTTCACCTTTTTCGCTTTCTGTCAGATAGCGAGAGCTCATCCCAATCTCGGCTACGCCTTTATTAACCATTGTAATACCCGCACTAGAACCAATACCTTGAACTGCAATGTAATCGTCCGGGTGTGTTTTGTTGTATTCCTCTGCAAGTACATCCATTACGCGAGCAACCGAGGTTGACCCAGAGATATTAATTTCTTTTGCAATGGCGGGGAGGGAGACTGCTATGGCCAATAACGTCGCCACAGTAAAACGTAACATATTAAACTCCATATACGGTATAAAGCAGCGTTTATGATATTGCGTTCAGGTTACACTTTTGTGAACTGTCAGGTCTAAACAAAGGAATTCTTTCTAACCAAGAGGTGATGTAGGTAGCGTTTCCAAGCAAAGTGAGATGGTAATCTGAGGAAATGAGAATATAGCCACCTTTTGTTTGAGGTAGGCAGATAATCACCATCGATGGTGGTGTAAAGGTTATATACTAGGATCGACAGCTCTAACTATCATCCATCGGGAGAACGTTGATGTCAGTGTCCCAAATGGCGACAAGTCGTTTATACAAATCAGTTCAATCGCTCTGCTCTGCGCGTAATGCTAACCTGCCTGTCGAGCAGGGTAAGTGCCTATATGAGCCAGTGGAGAATGGTGTCGAGCTTCATAGAGCGCATTTTCTTCTTGATTCACAGCACTGCGAATATACCTCTCCCGTCGCGAAGATCGTGTTTGATGAGGGCAATCAGCTTTGGTATTTCTACGTCCCAAAGTACCGCAACGAATTATTAAGGTGGATACCTTATAAGCCACTTCCATACAGTCAAACGCTCGAAGACCTACTCACCGAGTTGGAAAGCGATCCTCAAGCGTGTTTTTGGGAATAGGGAACGCTCCAACTCTAACAGCTGTCAATGTCACCATGATTTATGCTTTGGATTTAACGACTTGGTTTCTAAAGTCTTTCGGCGTCATGTTGTAAACCGATTTAAATGCGGTACTGAAATGCGCTGCACTTTTAAACCCGGATTCAAACGCTATTTCTGTTATAGATTTTTCTGACATGCGCAGCTGGGTTGCGGCGAAGTTGATCCGCTTCACTTTTAATATCTGTGAAAATGAAAGATCCTCTGCGGCGAGGCGGCGTTTTAAGGTCGCAATAGACATGCTCATATGAGCCGCTAAGCCTTCCAGAGTGATATCTTTCTCGATATTGTTCTCAATATACTTGATGGCCTTTTGAGAGTCGCTTAGGCTGCTTGCATCATCTATGATTGATAGGATGTTTGGCTCTACCTCCACCATTAACGACAGCAGTGCCATTGCGATATGACCTTGTGTGTAGTCTGGAGCATTGCGACTCGCTAAGTTGACCAATGTGTCTTTTAGTTGTGCTACTTCGCAGCTGGTTTGCGCTGAAAAAGGATAGAAGCGCCTTTCTTCCGTCTTGGAGCGTAGCATTGGGTGTGCTTTTTTAAAGTCACAGAATAGATTTGGGTTGAAGACTAGAGCCAGTGCTTTAAAGCCATTTTCACTAGGGATGGCTTCTGCGCTGCTCAAATCAGCGGAGTTGTAGAGAGTAAAATCTCCTGCTTTAAGTTCAAACTGTTCACCATTTGGTTGATGAACTAATAGGGCACCTTCTTCAACAACATATAAGCCATTATGTGTTGCGGTGTAACGCTCACTTTTGCGCGCAGTGAAGTGATTAAAGCGAATGATCTCAATGTTCGGCATATTCGTTCTTATCATTTTTACATAACAAATAAAAAAGGCGCTCAATAGAGCGCCTTTTAACTTCATTCGGTATTATTCACTTACAGTCTGTTCTGCTTGTGCTGCTGGTTGTTCAGCAAATACCTGGGTTGGCTTTGCAACTAAACTGCGGTTCTCTTGGTTTACGTCCGCAAGGACAATTTCCAATGTATCACCAAGTTTGTATACGACCTCTTTATCGATAGAGATGGTACCGTTGTCGCCATTGCACTCAATTCTTTCTTTATTATCAAGAATTAGTGCACCAGGAATAAAGGCTGCTGCGCCATTTTCGAGAAGTCGGACACGTGCACCAGCACGATTAATATCGAAAATCTCACCTGTGAAACAAGTTTTCTTGTTCGGCTCATCAGCAAGCGTACGTGCATATAACCAATCTGAGACATTTCGCTCAGCAATTTTATGATGTTTACGGTGCAGAGCTAGTTCTTCACCGACTTGATCATCAGGTTTTTGCACTGGCTCTTTGCCTAGGATGACGGCCTTCAACATGCGATGGTTGATCATATCGCCGTACTTACGAATTGGTGATGTCCAAGTCGCATAGATATCCAGCCCCATAGCGTAATGAGGAAGAGGCTGATTACCTACTTCACTGTAGGCTTGGAACTTACGAATACGATTATCTAGGTAAGAGGTTTCTTGCGCAGCCAACCAACGACGCAATGCAGCAAAGCCTTCTAGAGTGGTAATTGACTCCGCTGTGAATTCCAGTTCACCTTCTGGATTGACAAGTTGAACCACTTCTTCAATCTTCTCAGTCTTAATTCCAGCATGAGTATTGAAAACACCTGTTTCAAATTTATCACGCAGTGTACGACCAGCACAGATGTTTGCGGTAATCATTGACTCTTCAACCAAGCGATTTGCACTGCGGCGCATATCTGCATGGATAGCAACCACATCGTTGTCTTCACTCAGCTCAAAACGGTAGTCAGGACGGTCTGGGAAGACCACTGCGTTTTTCTCACGCCATTCAGCGCGAGCAAGGGAAAAGTCGTAAAGGTCACGAACGATCGTCGCGATCTCTTCAGATGGTTGCCATGCTTCTGAGCTGCCGTTTTCTAGCCAATCAGACACATGATCGTATGCTAGGCGTGCGTGTGACTTGATGTTTGCTGCAAAGAACTTGATATCGTCGCCAATTACGCCGTCTTTATTTACGGTTACGGTACAGCAAATAGCAGGGCGGATTTCGCCTTCAATCAGAGAGCATAGGTTGTCTGCTAGATCGCGAGGCAGCATTGGAATATTGCGGCCCGGAAGATAAATAGTATAGCCACGCTCACGTGCTACTTTATCCATTTCATCTTCTGGTGTGATGTAGGCAGTTGGATCTGCGATAGCGATTGTCAGTTCGAAATCGCCAGATTCGGTTTTCTTCGCGTACAGCGCATCGTCCATATCTTTGGTTGATTCACCATCGATAGTCACGAAAGGAACGTGTGTCATGTCTACGCGTTCTAGATCGGCGTCGTCTTTTAGTTCCCAGTTCTCGATGCCTGCTGGCTCAGAGTTTGGTAGATCGTTTTGAGCAAGCGTTACCCACCAAGGTGCAATTTTGTCGTTCGCGTCTGTGATTTTTTCAGAAATTTCCACGAAGAAAGAGTTATCGCCTTTTAGAGGGTGGCGAATAAGATGTGCGACAACCCAATCTCCCTCTGCGAACTCGTCAGGTTTGAGACCTTTCTTTAGTTTCGCTTTAAGAGAAAGCTTTTTAAGCTGCGGGTGATCAGGTGCTACGTTTAGCTTGCCTTTGAACATTTTGACTCGACCAATAAAGCGAGTCACGGCTTGTTCTAACAGCTCTTGTGGCTCAGCAACTTCGCGTTCATTTTCTGTGCGGATAATGGCGACGACTTTGTCACCGTGCATGCACTTTTTCATGTACGCAGGTGGGATGAAGAAGCTAGTCTTGCTGTCCACTTCCAAAAAGCCAAAGCCTTTATCTGTGGCTTTTATTGAGCCTTCTTTTTTCGGCAGGTTTTCTTGGATTTGCTGCTTAAGCTGAGCGAGTAGTGGGTTATCTTGAAACATCTTTTCTTAAATTACCTATGGAGTTGGGCACACTATAATCATTGCGAGCTATTATTACTACCTGTGGAGCGCAATTTCGCCGTGAATTTTGCTGATCGAATTGCAGGAAATCGGCTTAAATATTGATGAAAAACTCATCTGCGAGCTGCGCAAATCTACGGGGAATGGTGGGGCTGGTGGAAAAATATGCTAAAAATGCCATTATTGAGAATAAATTGTGATGTAATTCAATTTTTTCTGGCTTTTTTTATGCTTTTAAGGAATAATCCGCCTCCCTTAGTCGTCCCTAATGGCTTATCGCGGTTGTGTACTGTGCTGTGTTCCTGTCTGAATGGAATCAGTAACTGGATGAATCAGTATCGAATTGGAAGAGCATATGGGACTGTTTTTTTGTTTAATTAAGTAGGATCCCAATGCAAGATTCTGTTATTCAATTCAGCGATTTATCTCTGAATGATTCTATCCTTTCTGCTCTAGACGGAATGGGTTTCGTGTCACCAACTCCAATTCAGGCTGCGGCAATCCCACACCTGTTGGAAGGTGCTGACGCGCTGGGTAAAGCTCAAACAGGTACAGGTAAAACGGCAGCGTTCTCTCTGCCTCTTCTAAATAAGATTGATCTCAACCAACGTAAACCACAAGCTATCGTTCTTGCGCCAACGCGTGAGTTAGCGATCCAGGTTGCGGCTGAAATGAAAAACCTTGGTAAGAACATCAAGGGTCTTAAAGTTTTAGAAATTTACGGTGGTGCTTCTATCGTAGATCAGATGCGTGCTCTTAAGAGTGGTGCACAAGTTATTGTTGGTACTCCAGGTCGTGTACAAGACCTTATCAACCGTGAACGTCTACACCTAGATGAAGTAAACACGTTTGTACTAGACGAAGCTGACGAAATGCTAAACATGGGTTTCGTTGATGACGTTACTGCGATCATGGAACACGCACCAGAGTCTGCTCAACGCGTTCTATTCTCTGCAACGATGCCTCCGATGCTTAAGAAAATCGTTGAGCGTTTCCTACGTGAACCTGTAATGGTTGACGTTGCTGGTAAGAACCACACTGTAGACAAAGTTCAACAGCAGTTCTGGGTAGTGAAGGGTGTAGAGAAAGATGAAGCGATGTCTCGTCTTCTTGAAACGGAAGAAACTGATGCGTCAATCGTCTTCGTACGTACTCGTCAAGACACTGAGCGTCTAGCTGATTGGCTATCTGCACGTGGCTTTAAAGCGGCCGCTCTGCACGGCGACATTCCTCAGTCTCTACGTGAGCGTACTGTTGATCACATCAAACAAGGTGTTATCGACATCCTAGTTGCAACTGATGTTGTTGCACGTGGTCTTGACGTTCCACGTATTACGCACGTATTCAACTACGACATCCCATTCGATGTTGAGTCTTACATCCACCGTATCGGTCGTACTGGCCGTGCTGGACGTAAAGGTAAAGCGATCCTTCTTGTTCGCACTAACCAAATCCGTATGCTTCGCACCATCGAGCGCGTAACTAAGTCATCTATGGAAGAGATTCAACTTCCTCTACGTGACCAAGTTGCTGAAGCTCGTCTAGCTAAGCTAGGTGCTGAGCTTGAGGCAGAGAAAGAGCATAAAGCTCTAGACAAATTTGCTGAGCTAGTAGAGAAACTACAAACTTCTCTAGAAATCGACCCAGCAACGCTTGCTGCTATGCTTCTTAAGCGCCAGCAAGGTAAACGTCCTCTGTTCTACATTGGCGAAGATCCAATGGTTGAAGCGATTGAGCGTGATAAGCAACGCCGCAAAGAGCGCCGTGAAGGTGGTCGTGACGGCGGTCGTAACTTCAACAACCAAGATTGGGATACTTACCAGCTTCAAGTTGGTCGCGAGCAAGGTGTTCAAGTTAAAGACATCGTTGGTGCTCTAGCGAACGAACTAGGTCTAGGTAAAGGCTCTATCGGTGCGATCAAGCTGGCACAAGGCCACACATTCGTTCAGCTACCAAAAGCAATGACTTCTGAAGCTGCGGGCAAGCTAAGCAAACTACGTATCCGTCAACAAGATGTTGGTGCTGTAGTATGTGACTTCGATGACTTCCGAGAGTCTCGTGGTGGTCGCCGTGACGGTGGTCGTCGCGATGGCGGTCGTCGTGATGGCGGCGGTTACCGTGGCAACCGCGAAGGCGGTAACCGTGGTGGTGATCGTCGTGAAGGCGGTCGTCGCGAAGGTGGCTTCCGTGGTAACCGTGACGGCAACCGCGATGGTAACCGTGAAGGTGGCGAACGTCGCTTCGATCGTAACCGTGGTGGTGATCACCGTGGTAACCACCGTGGTGAGCGTGGTCACGGCCGTGGTCGTCGTACTCAAGAAGCATAATCACGAATCAGTGATCAGAGCAATTGATTAAATTGCCGCAAGAATTGAAAGCCGAGCGAAATGCTCGGCTTTTTTATGCGCGTCGAATACGGCTTTGTTTTTCATCGTGCTCATTTACCCAGGTTATTACTTCGTTTAAGGGTAGGGCTGGACAAAACAAGTAGCCCTGAATGATGTCGCAGCCATGACTGCGTAAAAAATGCAGTGTATCCATGTCTTGAACGCCTTCTGCGACGACTGAATACCCTAGGCCATGCGCTAACGCTATTGTGTTCTCAACGATAGAGCGGGTGCCCTCTGTCCGGCTTGCGGTACAAAGAAATGATCGGTCGATTTTAATTTGATCAACTGGGAGATCTCTCAAAAGCGACAGAGATGAATACCCGGTGCCAAAGTCGTCCAAGCTGATCTTAATACCCAATCCTTTGATTTGGTGAATTAGGGGGTTGAGCTCAACAACTCTATCAATCGCCATCGTTTCAGTAATCTCTAAGCTTATAAGGTCAGCAAATTGAGGGTTTACCTTGAGCAGTGTTTCCAAACGGTTAAACAATAAATTAGACGAGAGATCTTTAGCAGATAAGTTAACGTGGACAGGAAGCTTGATGTCTTTTTCTATAAAGGTCTGGAGATCTTTTTCAACTTGGTTGAGGACCCACATGGTGATGTTGTGCACTTGATTACTTCGCTCCGCGATGGGGATGAAGTCGTTAGGCGAAATCGTTTTACCATTTTCATCGTGCCAACGGATCACGGCTTCAAAGCCGACAGCTAAGTTAGTATGTGCATCAATCAACGGTTGGTAGTATAGCTGGAACTCCTCTTTTTCCAGCGCACATTGAATACGAGAAGAGATTTCGAGCTGGTATTTGGCACCGACGTTCATGTCCTCATTATAAAATGCAAAGAGATTGCCATTTCGTTTGGCGTGATACATGGCAATGTCCGCGTGCTTTATCAATAGATCATTGGACAGAGCGTCATAAGGGTAGGTACTGACACCGAAAACAACGCGGGAAGAGACTTGAAACTCATCTAAATGGAAGCGATTAGACAGTGCCGAATCTAACTCTTCGATGAGACTTTTGCCTGTTTCCTCGCATGCTGACGAGGTGAGGATGACAAATTCATCGCCACCAACGCGGAAAATTTTGTCACTGCCTTTAAGTTTCTCTTGGAGACGTTGCCCAATTTGAATCAGCAGTTGGTCTCCACAAAAGTGTCCCATAGCATCGTTGACTTGTTTAAAGTTAACGACATCGAAAAGGATCACTGAGAAAGGGTCTCCAGACTGTATTCTATCTTCGATTAACTCAAAGCAGTATTTACGGTTAGGGAGTCCAGTAAGTGCGTCGTGAACGGCATTACGCTTCTCTTTTTCAGCAACGGTATGAAGTTCTAGTATGGAGTCGTTACTCCATTTGATAACCAGCACCACAAAAATGCTGCCACCGAATAGAATGAGAGAAACTCCGGTTTCCAAGAGGGAAGCGATAGGTTTTTGCATTATAGCGTGTAAAAAAGCGGCATACGAAAAAATGAAACAGCTGATTAACAACAATAGGAAAGTCCACCCGGGTACATCAGTTCTCGAGCAGATGTTTTTTGTCATCTGCCATCCCCAGCAGAGCAAAATCAAACCTAAGATCACTAATAGAAATGCAATAGTGGGCACATTATTACCCCGATTTATTGATTGGTTTATTATTTTTGTTCACCCAATAAACAACGTAGCTCATATCTCTGAATTTGTACAAATTGACCTATTCATAAATTATGTTTAACAAGTCATATTTTTTAGTCTTCAAATAAAATCAAAACTTGCTACAGATCAACAAAATTTGTTCAATCAAATCGCTTTTACTAAAAGATTGTTGAAAGATTAAAAAATTATTGAATAATAGAGGGGCAAACAAGAAGTACGCAGCGCACAAGCGCTATTACAACCTCTGCTCTACAACAGGATAACTATTTCATGTCTAATTCGTTTGTACTGGTGATCAACTCTGGTAGCTCTTCATTAAAATTTGCTGTTATTGATTCTGAAACCGGTGAAGCTTTGGTATCAGGTATTGGTGAGTGTTTTGGCCTACCTGAAGCTGAAATCAGTTGGAAATATCAGGGAGAAAAAACCGTTGAAGCAATTCCTGCTGGCGGTAACCATCATCAGTACGCTGTTGAGCGAGTGGTAAAACTACTCGAGACTTTGGGTTTGAGCTCAAAATTTGTAGCAGTAGGTCACCGCATTGTTGCTGGTGGCGAAACCTTTAAAGGCACAGTGAAAGTCGATGAAAAAGTTATTCAAGAAGTTGAGCGTCTTGCTGAGCTAGCGCCGCTTCATAACAAAGCGAATGCAGAAGGTATGCGAGCAGCAATGGCAGCATTCCCTTCACTGCCTCAATTCGCTGTGTTTGATACTGCTTTCCACCAAACAATGCCTGCAAAAGCGTTTATGTACGCGCTTCCTTACGAGCTTTACGAAGAGCATAAAGTGCGTCGTTACGGTGCTCACGGCACAAGCCACTACTACGTAAGCCGTGAAGCAGCGAAAATGCTAGATAAACCGGTTGAAGAAAGCAGCTTTATCACCGTGCACTTAGGTAACGGTGCATCAGTGAGTGCGGTTAAAAATGGCGAATGTGTTGATACAAGTATGGGTTTGACGCCGCTAGCTGGCCTAATGATGGGTACTCGTTGTGGTGACCTGGACCCAAGTGTTATCGAGTTCCTTTTCCGTAAAGGTTGGGAAAAAGACGAAGTGTTCGAGATGATGAACAAGAAGTCAGGCTTCTTAGGTGTATCCGGTGTAACAAGTGACGCACGTGGTGTACTAGAAGCCATGGAAGCGGGTAACTCACGTGCGAAGTTGGCATTTGAAATCTTCACTTACCGTGTTGCGAAATACATTACTTCTTACCTAGCTGCTCTGGATTCATTAGACGGCATCATCTTCACTGGTGGTATTGGTGAAAACTCACTACCAATTCGTCGTGAAATCTTGAAAAACCTAAAACTGCTAGGTTTTGTTGAAGATGAGAAAGGCAACGAAGATGCAAGATTTGGCAACGCAGGTGTTATTGCAACATCTGAGTTGCTCGGTGCGAAAGCACTAGTTATTCCTACCAATGAAGAGTGGGTAATCGCTCAACAGTCGGTGGAACTGCTGTAAAACGGCAAAAATTTTGGGAACTAAGTCAAAGCCCTTTCCTTTATGGAAAGGGCTTTTTTTGATCCAAATACATCCTTTCTCCATACAACTATCCGCATTAATACGGATCTATAATAGCTGCCAATTGTCTTAATATTGATAAATATATAAACAACTTGGGCGGTGAAGAAATTTCAGTATACTGCGCTTAAGTCATAACAAAGAAAAATAGCCTTATGTCATGTAGGTGTCTCAGCTCGGAGACAGGAATTGCGTTTGAAGAACGATCAAACGAAATCGGATCTTTGCAGGCTATTGGGCATATAAATAATAAACCGTTGACTAGTTCGAAGATTAGTCAAATGAGAGAAAGTCATGTTTTTTAATAAGTCGCTTCAGCAAGAAAACCAACGATTAAAGCAGGATCTGCAACGCTTGCAGCAAATCCAACACAGTTTAGATGAAGAAATGCTTCGCTTAAGGCTGGATAAGAAAGGCTGCATTACCTCTGCAAATACAAAACTTCAGCAACAACTCTTTTTCACTGATGCGGATATTTTAGCGAAACCGATTACCGAGTTGGTTCCATCAAATTCGCGTAATACAGAGCACTTTCATCGAATGAAGAGAGCCGTTCAAGACAAAGTATTTTGGAATGGCGCGATGCAAGTACTTAAAGGCAACGGCGAAGAAGCGTGGTTACGAACGGTTATCCAGCCTGTTTTGAACGAACATCAAGAAGTTGAAAGCTTTTTTGTGTTTGCTTCTGAGCTTACGCGAACGATCAAAACATCGCGTGAGCAAGAGGACATGCTGAATGCGTTGAGCCGTTCTATGGCGGTTATTGAGTTCACGTTAGATGGTAATGTATTAAAAGCCAATGATAATTTCCTTAGTACGATGGGTTATACACTGGATCAAATTAAAGGAAAGCATCATCGTATGTTCTGCGATCAGGAAGAGGCTGGTTCTGAAGCTTATCGCGAGTTCTGGCAACGTTTGGCAAAAGGACAGTTTGCTTCAGACCGATTTAAGCGAGTTAACCGTTACGGTGAAGAGGTATGGTTAGAAGCCTCCTATAACCCTATCCATAACGATAGAGGAGAGCTCTACAAGGTAGTCAAGTTCGCGACCGACATCACCCAGCAGGTGATGCAAGAGCAGCAAATGGCTCAGGCTGCGCAATTGGCTAATGAAGTTTCTCAAGAGACCGGAACACAAACACTGCAAGGTCAGCAAGTGATAGGTTCGACGCTAGAAAAGGTGCAAACACTGTCTGACCAAATGCAGCAAGCGAATACGGCCATTGACGAGCTCAAAGCGCACTCATCACGCATTAGTGAACTGGTTAATAGCATCAGTGGTATTGCTGACCAAACTAACTTACTAGCGTTAAATGCGGCGATAGAAGCGGCTCGCGCGGGTGAGCATGGTAGAGGCTTTGCCGTTGTTGCTGACGAGGTCAGACAGCTTGCCACAAGAACTAATGCGACCACTGATGAAATTGTCACAATGGTAACTGAAAACTTAGAGCGAACCGATAATGCTGTCCAACTGATCGCCAAGTGCCAAAAAGAAGCACTAGATACGCTAGAGCTTTCAGAAAAAGCGGGAAATGTGATGAACGAAATACAAGATGGCGCTAGCCGTGTCGTAGAGGCTGTGGAGCAATTTAACCGCTCATTGTAGTGGGTTCTTCATGCTATCAATGGCTTTTTTCAGCTCCGATATAATCAACTTGTTTACTACTGCTGCTCATCGCCAATAAAGCGCTTTTTTTGGTGATGAGAAAGCTAATTATTTCCCTCCTTAATATTTCGTATTTCTATCTTAACGTGTCGCTATTTTACAACACCGTTAATAAAAAGTAGCGTAATTTAATCTTCTGTTAACTTGGTTGCGAATCACAGTTGGGGGAGACCTACTTGGACTTACTAAATTTCACCATAGATAACTTAGCACTGCTAGGTACGCTTACCATGGAGCACATCTCTTTGGTCGCTCTGGCTGTTGGGCTTGCCATCCTAACTGGCGTACCTATCGGCATTCTTATCACACAAAATGAGCGCGTTGCGAAAGTGGTGCTTTACGTAGCGTCCATCATTATCACCATCCCTTCAATCGCACTGTTTGGTTTGATGATTCCTCTCTTATCGACCATTGGTCATGGGATTGGCTACGTGCCCGCCGTGATTACCGTACTGCTTTATTCTCAGCTGCCTATTATTCGCAACACTTATACCGCCATTCACAACGTAGAACCGTCACTCCGAGAGGCAGCTCGCGGCATCGGGATGACGCCTTTTCAACGTTTGAAAATGGTGGAAATTCCATTGGCGATTCCGGTGATTATGGCGGGTGTGAGAACGGCAGTAGTAATGAATATTGGCGTTATGGCGATCGCCGCGTATATCGGAGCAGGAGGGTTGGGCGTGTTTATCAGCCGTGGCATCTCGCAAAGTGATCCTCGACAACTGATTGTTGGTGCCATCGCCGTCAGCCTTCTGGCTATCATCGCGGATTACGGATTGATTCGACTACAAAAAAGATTAACGCCACCGGGCCTGACTGCAGCTCGATAAAGGATAAATAATAGGGACATTCAAATGATCAAAATTGACAAGCTAACCAAAATTTTTGAAACGCCTAATGGCCCGGTGACTGCCGCAGATCACATTGAGATGGAAGTTCCCAGTGGTGAAATTTGTGTGTTACTTGGCCCATCCGGTTGTGGCAAAACTACCACGCTGAAAATGGTCAACCGAATTATTCCCGCGACATCGGGCAAGATCTATCTTGGCGGTGAAGATACTTCTGGGATGGATACGGTCACTCTGCGCCGCAACATTGGCTATGTTATTCAGCAAATTGGCTTATTTCCTAACATGACGATCGGCGAAAACATCGCGGTGGTTCCCAAGTTATTAGGATGGGATAAGGCAAGGTACATGACGCGTGCAAAAGAGCTATTGGAGATGGTGGCTCTTGATCCTAGTGTCTTCCTTAATCGTTATCCAAATGAGTTGTCTGGCGGACAGCAGCAACGAATTGGTGTTGCCCGAGCTCTAGCTGCGGATCCTCCCGTCATGCTGATGGATGAACCTTTTGGTGCGATTGACCCGATCAACCGTGAAGTAATCCAGGATGAGTTCCTTAAAATGCAGCAAGAGCTCAACAAGACCATCATGTTTGTCAGTCATGACATTGATGAAGCGGTCAAAATGGCCGATAGAATTGCGATTTTCCGTGATGGTCACCTGGTTCAGTACGATACGCCTGACGATTTGCTCGCACACCCGAAAGATGATTTCGTGAAAAACTTTGTCGGAGATGATCGCGCACTTAAACGTCTTCGCTTAGTGACGGCTGAATCCGTCATGCAGACCACTTTTGCGTACGTGAAACCTAACGATACGCTTGCCGACGCCCTAACCAAAATTGACGCGTATGGGTATCGCGACGCCGTGATATTAGTGAATGACCAACACCAACCTATCGGTTATGTGCCAAAAGCTACCGCAATCAATATGAAGGGGTACTGCGGCGAACATTATGTCGGCCTGAAAACAATCGCCCGAACCACGGATGATCTGCGTAAAGTCGCATCGAAGATGTTCACGCACGACATTGTTTGGATGCCGTGTGTTGACGAGAATGGCCGCTTAGTGGGCGAAGTCACACAGCGCGGCATTACCCATTATCTCGGTGCAACTTATCAGCGCGATACCTCTCCTAGTCAGCCGCAGCCATTGCATCAGGCTAAGGAGGCATCGTGACCAATCAGCTCAAACAAACCTACTATTTCGTTTTATTGGCGTGTGTCTTTGCGTTGGGTATTTATTTACAAGGCGCGGGTACGATCGATGATTTTCTTTACTACCAAGAAGACATTGTTTATTTGACGGTTCAGCACATTGAACTGGTGCTGCTGTCTGGTGGATTGGCGATCCTAATCGCGATTCCCGTCGGCGTATTGCTCAGCCGTCCCCGTTTTCAGAAAGTCGCAGAATCGGCGATGCAGGTTTTGAATGTGGGGACCACGATTCCTACTTTAGCCATTCTCGCGCTGGCAATGAGCTTTCTTGGCATTGGCACCGTGCCTGCGGTATTTGGGCTGACGATTGCCTCGTTGTTGCCGATTGTCAGAAACACCTACATTGGACTGAAAGAAGTGCCCGCTCATTTAAAAGAAGCGGCGTCAGGCATTGGTATGACCGAGTTACAAATGTTGTTTCAGGTTGAAATTCCTAATGCGCTGTTCGTCATTTTTGCCGGTATCCGCACGGCGTTAGCTGTCAACGTGGGCACCGTTCCACTGGCCTTCTTAATTGGTGGCGGTGGGTTAGGGGAGCTCATTTTTACCGGTATTGATCTGGATGAACCCATCATGATGCTGGCAGGCGCTATTCCTACAGCGATGTTGGCTATCGCTATCGACAGTGTGGTAGGAGCCGTTTCCTATGTCACTGTACCTAAAGGCTGTAACCCTATTAGAGCTAGACAATAACAATCCTAAAAATTGAACACAGACAGGAGTCAAACATGTTTAAGCAAATTACTCGCCGCTTGCTGGCCGTTGGTGTACTGCTTTCAAGTTTTCACGCATCTGCGGAAATCGTCGTAGGTGGTAAAAACTTTACAGAACAACAGCTTTTAACGGAAATTACGTCTCAATATTTAACCAAAAAAGGCTACGACGTCGATAAACGTTCGGGCATGGGCAGTGCGGTTTTGCGTAAAGCGCAAGAAAACGGCCAGATTGATCTTTATTGGGAATACACGGGCACATCACTGATCATTTACAACAAAGTCAAAGACAAGCTCCCAGCAGATCAAGTGTATCAACGCGTTAAGGAACTGGATGCGAAGAAAGGCCTAGTTTGGCTTAACCCTTCAAAAGCGAACAACACCTACGCGCTCGCTATGCGCAGTGACGATGCGAAACAACGTGGCATCTCAACCTTATCCGACTTCGCCGAGCAAATGCGCCAAGACCCGCCAATGACCATTGCTTTGAATGCGGAATTCTATGCACGAAAAGATGGCTTCCGACCTTTACAGAAAACCTACAAATTCAAAGCGTCACGAGACCAAGTGAAACGCATGGATACGGGGTTAACTTATGATGCGCTGAAAGGGAAAGAAGTCGATGCTGCGCTCGTATTTGCAACCGATGGTCGTATCAAAGCATTTGGTTTTACCGTTTTAACGGATGACAAACAGTTCTTCCCTGATTACGCGATCACTCCTGTGGTTCGCCAAGAAACGCTAGATGTGAACCCAGAGCTTGCCGAGCAAATGAACGCGCTTTCTGCGGCGATCGATGGCGATACGATGTCGACTTTGAATCAACAAGTTGATGTGGAGCGACGTTCGATCTCAGAAGTCGCAAGCCAGTTCCTATCTGAGCATAACTTGGGGTAATACCATGACTATCCTGCAAGTCAGTGTGGCCCAAATCAACGCCCAGTTAGGCGATGTGAATGCCAATCTGAATACTCATCAGGATTACATAAAGCAAGCTGCGGCCTTGGGGTCGCAGCTATTGCTGTTTCCTGAACTCTCCTTGACCGGATACCAGCTCCAATCCTCAGTGCGTCAAGTCGCCATGAAGCGTGATGATGCTCGGCTTAAAGAGCTTGCGCAACTTGCACCGCAGATGTCCGTGATTGTCGGTTTTGTTGAACAGGCTGCTCCGGGAGAGTACTACAACGCGATGGCTTGGTTGCTCGGTGGTACGGTGGTTGCTGTGCATCGCAAAATCAATTTACCAACCTATGGTGGGCTTGAAGAGGGTAAGTGGTTTCATTCGGGAGAGGCTACCACCAGCGTTTCTCTTGACGAAAATTGGCGAGGCTCGGTTTTAATTTGTGCCGATTTATGGAACCCACCTTTGGTTCATTGCGCGCTACTCGATAAGCCTGAAATCTTGCTCGCGCCGATCAATTCGGCCAGCAGTATTGTCAGTAAAGACTTTTCCAATGAAGACAACTGGTTAGTTAACGTTAAATTCTATGCGGTGCTCTACGGAACCCCAGTTTTGATGGCCAATCGTTACGGGCCAGAGGACGAAGCGTGGTTTTGGGGAGGAAGCTGTATTTTGTCTGCAATGGGTGAGCTATTGGCGCAGGCAGAAGACGGTGAAACCTTGATAACTGCGACCTTGTCATTGGACGATATTGATAAAGCCAGATTCGAGCTGCCTACCGTGCGAGACAGCAATACACCATTGATCACAACGCTATTGTCGAAGGCAAAACGCTAAAACTGGAGCAGTAGATGATGCAATCTATTCATCGATTTATTCACGAATTAACCTTTGAACAGCTTCCTGCTGACGTTATTGAACAAGCGAAATATTGCGTCTTGGATTTGTTAGGTGTCGCCGCAGCTGGTAAAGCGACGCAGCTGCAAAACATGGTAGCCAAACTCGCGCAGAAGCAGTTTGCCGGTGATACGCCGATGCTGTTTTCTGATCACATGGCTAGTGGTTGTGGGGCAACTCTATATGGCGGCATGTTGATTGACAGTATGGACGCGCACGACGGCCAAGTCCTGACGAAAGGCCATGTTGGCGTCGCTGTTTTGCCGGGGCTGCTCGCCAGTATGCATGAGTCAGCAGTTACGGGAGAAGAGTTATTAACGTCCCTCGTCATTGGCTACGAAATAGCAACTCGCGCCGGAATCGCGCTGCATCAAACCGCTTGTGATTATCATACTTCTGGTGCTTGGAATGCGTTGGGCGTCGCTGCGGTGTCTGCAAGAAGAAAAGACTTAACGGAGGCACAAACAGAGCATGCGCTCGGCATTGCTGAGTTTTATGGTCCACGCAGCCAAATGATGCGTTGTATTGAACATCCAACCATGCTCAAAGACGGCTCTGGCTGGGGAGCAATGGTGGGCTTTGCCAGTGCAGAGCTGGCAGAAGAAGGATTTACTGGCGCGCCAGCCGTGACTCTGCTGGACCAACAAACTCACGCTTTGTGGGCAGATTTAGGGCAGCGCTGGTATATTCTGGAGCAATACTTTAAACCGTATCCGGTTTGTCGTTGGGCTCAACCTGCGGTTGAAGCGGTGAGAGCACTGCAACAAGAAAATAAACTAAAACCTGATGAGATTGAACTTATCGAAGTTCACAGCTTTCACCAGGCGGTGTGCCTGCATACCAAGCGCCCTGAGACAACCGAGCAGGCTCAGTACAGTTTGCCATTTTCAGTCGCGAGTGCGGTCATGGATAATACGGTCACGGTAGAAGCCGTTACCAAAGGACTGAAAGATCCTGCTCGCTTGGCAATTACGGAGCGGATGAAGTTAATTGAAGAGCCTGCTTACAATGATAAGTTTCCAGCCGAACGCTGGGCGCATGTCGTGGTGACGTTGAAAAATGGCGACAAACTGACTTCGCCTCCCTGTATTGCGCGAGGTAATCCTGAAAATCCGCTCAGTCGAGACGAGATGCGAGGTAAGTTTCATACTTTGGCAGAGAAAGAATTGTCCGCTTCACGCGTGTCAGCGATAGAAGAGGGCTGTTTGCAACTTGATAAAGCCAGTAAAGAGCAGGTACTTGCTTGGCTATCACTGCTTTACCAAGGCACGTTGTCTGATAAGCCGTCTGACACGTCGCCTGACACATCACGATGAGATCGAAGAGATCGAACTTCTTTTCTCTTACTCAATCTTAAGCTAAACGTCGCTCTTCACGCGGCGTTTTTTCATAGCGTTTTTTGTAGCAGCGCGCAAAATACGATGTAGAACTGAACCCACAAGCGGTGCTGATTTGGGTGATGGACAGCATGGTTTGCAACAACAAATGTTGAGCACGTTCTAAGCGCAATTGAAGGTAGTAATTGCCTGGTTTGTCTTGCAAGTATTGCAAAAATAACCTCTCCATCTGCCTGACCGATAACCCTACTTGTTCGCCAATTTCATAGCATTTTAGCGGTTCTTCCATGTTGGCTTCCATGATCTCTACAGCGTCGAGCAGGCGCGGGTGGCGGATGTTGTGCTTACGGATTAACGACATCCGCTGTTTATCATGCGCTGGTCGAATCGCAGGGTGAATGCATTGCTCAGCCACTTGATTCGCCAAGTCGCTCCCATGTTGGTTTGTAATTAAATGAAGCATCATATCCAAACCGGCTAAGCCGCCCGAACAAGTTGGTGTGCGTGGGTCGAATTCGTACAACTCACTGGTCACGTTAATGTTTGGAAACTCCTCTGCCAGGCTGTTGGCGGACTCCCAATGCACGGTACACGTTTTGTTTTTTAACAGGCCAGCTTTTGCTAACAACACGCTGCCTGTCGAAGTCGAGCCCACGGCGATGCCTTGACGAAGCGCCTGTTTTAACCATTGATTCACCGAGCCACTCGCAGCAGCAACATGGGCGCCAATACCTGCCACAACCAGCAGCAAGTCTAAATGAGCAATGTTGTTGATTGACTGTGTTGGCGAGAATGAAACGCCATTACTGGCCGATACTTCTTTATCTTCGAATCCATAAATATCCCACTGATACAAATCGCAACCAGCGAGGCGGTTGGCCATTCGAAGAGGTTCGATAACCGCCGAAAAAGAGAGCATCGAAAAATCAGGAATAAGGAAAAAACCAATGCGATACGTGTGTGTCGTTTTCATTCTCTGTGGTCACCAAGTGGGCAGTTCATCTATGTCGTATTTCTGGATAAGAATGTCGCAATTGTTAAATTATTGCTATCAAAATTCGAACATGATGTGACTTAAGACAAGGAGTTCTTTGTCGAGCATACACATTCATTTGGACGAGATAATTATGATTGAACAAAAAGCCCCAGTAATTAGTGATGGTCTACGCCTTGATGGCGCTTTCTTTACTGACGAGAACGTTAACAACCCAGACTTACCGATCGTTATTGTCTGCTCAGGCTTTACTGGGCAAAAAAATATTCACCCAGAGCGTTACGCGAGAGCCTTAACTGCGAAGGGCTTTACGGTATTCGGATTTGACTACCGTGGCTTTGGTGAATCTGAGGGCATTCGTGAGCGAGTTATTTTGGATGAACAAGTACGCGACATCGCGAACGCGGTTGCGGTTGTGAAACAGCGCGCTGACGAGGAAGGCCGCAAAGTCGTACTGGCTGGCTGGGGCATGGCGGGGGGATTAATTCTTGATGCTTACCGAGTTTGCCAAGATGCGATTGATGGCCTTATCTCCATGAACGGCTTTTATGATGCGGTACGTGTTCAGGTGGCTCAACGTGGCGAGCACGGCTGGAAAGCGTTCCGTCAATTTATGTTAGAAGAGCGTACACGTCTTGCTCTTGGTGGAGAAAAGCAGGGGATTGATCCATTTGAAATCTACCCGCTTGATCCAGTAAGCCGCGAATATGTATTCACTGAACTGGTCAAAGCGCCGGGCTACGGCGTGACATCTGATCTGGATTTTGCGGATTCTCTCATCAATTTCAAACCGGAAGCTCTACTGGACGAGCGATTTGCAGACGCGCCAATCTTGATTGCGCACGGTGCAGAAAACGACCTTCACCCAGTGACCGAAGCAAAGTCGCTGTACGCGAAATACCCTGGGCCGAAATCTCTATTCTTACTGCCGGAAGGTGGTCACACCGAGTGGATGTTGGACGACGATCCTAAGTTTATTCAGTTCTCTGGCGTGATCGCGAACTGGTTGAGTGAGAACTTCAGTTAAGTCTTCAAGAGGTGCTTTCGTTGATGGCACCTCTATCTTTCTGACAGGATGATTTTTGATGAGCATAATTCCATTTTGTGAAGCGGCTGACCCATTTGTACATAAACCAACAATCGCGATTCCTGAAGGCGCGGTTGATTGTCACGCCCACGTTTTTTCTTCACGTTATCCGTACTGTGAAACGCGAACCTACACGCCACCTGATGCCAGCGTCGGCGCATACCTGCATTTGCACCAGCAATTAGGCATCCGTCATGGCGTGCTGGTTCAGCCGAGTGTGTATGGCAATGACAACCAGTTGCATCTTGATACATTGCGGTATTTGCGCCAGCAAGGTTACGACTACAAAGGCGTCGCGGTCGTGGATGCGGATGTTTCCGAGCAAACGCTGGATGAGCTACAAGAAGCGGGATTTTGTGGGGTGCGGATGAATTTGCTGTTTAAAGGTGGTATTGAGTGGCGTGATGTTGAACGTTTAGCGGCTCGCCTTGCAGAGCGACACTGGCACCTTCAATGCTTAATTGATGTTTCGCAGTTTGATGACTTATATCACCGATTAAGGGCTTTACCTGTGCCCGTAGTGATTGATCATCTTGGACATATGCCAACAAACAAGCTGATTTCTCATCCTGGTTTTCAAACCTTATTGAAGCTTAAGGCCGAAGGGAAAGTGTGGACAAAACTGTCGGCGCCGTATCGTTTGTCGCCTCAATCACCGCCTTATGATGACGTTTCTTCGTTTGCTCAAGCTTTGTTAGAAGCGAATGAAGAGCAATGCGTCTGGGGCTCGGATTGGCCTCACCCATGTTTTGATGCTGAGATGCCAAGTGATGGCCAGCTGCTAGATACCTTGTGGCACTGGACGCAAGATATGACACTGTTTGGCAAGATTCTGGTCGATAACCCCAAGCGCCTCTACCGCTTTTAACTCCGCATTTCTATTACGAACCTAAAAAGACAACCGTAAGGCACTGATTCAAATTATGCTTCCTGCACTTCCGTTACAGGTTTCCTCTGATCCTGTGGTTATCAAGTTCTTTAACACCCTTAAACAACTTGGTTTCAAGGGGGATACTGATGCCCGCTATACCACTCGATTGAGCATGGCGACTGACAACAGCGTATACCAGCAACTTCCTTTGTCGGTCGTCTTTCCTGCCAACCATCATGATGTGGTAATACTTGGCAAGGTCAGTGCACGTGATGAATTTAAGCACCTGACCTTTTCGCCCAGAGGAGGCGGAACGGGCACCAACGGACAATCATTGAACTCGGGGATCGTGGTTGACCTGTCTCGCTATATGAATCGAGTGTTAGAGATTAACGAGCAGGAAGGCTGGGTGAGAGTGGAAACTGGGATAGTCAAAGATCAACTCAACGACATCGTTCGCCCTTATGGTTATTTCTTCTCTCCAGATCTATCGACCAGCAACCGCGCAACATTAGGTGGGATGATTAATACCGATGCATCAGGCCAAGGCTCTTTGCAATATGGTAAAACCTCGGATCATGTGTTGGCGCTCAAAGCCGTATTGGCGGATGGTTCGGTTCTCGATACCGAAGCAATTCAACAAAACAAATGGTTAAACAGTGATGGAGTATCGCGAGCATTAAAAATTACGGAGGAAGTTTGTCGAGACAAGCGTCAACAGATTCTGGATAAGTTTCCTCCTCTGAATCGATTTCTTACTGGTTATGACCTAAAAAATGCCATAAACGACAAGAGTGAAGAGTTTGACGTCACGAGAATATTATGTGGCTCTGAAGGTACGTTAGCTTTTATCACTGAAGCCAAGCTTAATCTTACGCGAATACCTACCACGCGACGGTTAGTGAACGTTAAATACGATAGTTTTGACTCTGCGCTACGAAATGCTCCCTTGATGGTCGAAGCAGAGGCGCTATCGGTAGAGACGGTTGATGCAAAGGTGCTCAATCTTGCAAGAGAAGACATTGTCTGGCACTCGGTAAAACATGCGATCTCAGATGTGCAGGGCAAAGAGATGCAAGGGATTAACTTTGTCGAGTTCGCAGGCAGTCACAACGATGATATTGAGGATAAAGTTGAACGCTTACTTTCAATTCTCGATAAAGAAATGGCTCACCGACGCAGTGGTATCATCGGTTATCAAGTCTGTCGTGAACCCCAAGACATCCAAGCCATTTATGGTATGCGCAAGAAAGCGGTTGGGCTGCTTGGCGCGACCAAAGGGCAGGCAAAGCCGATTGCATTTGCGGAAGATACCTGTGTGCCGCCTGAAAATTTAGCGGACTTTATCGCGGAATTTCGTACGTTGCTAGACCGCAACAACCTGCATTATGGCATGTTTGGGCATGTGGATGCAGGCGTCCTTCACGTGCGTCCGGCGCTCGATATGTGTGATCCTGGGCAAGAAGCGTTGATGCATCAACTGTCCGATGATGTGGTCGCGCTGGTGGCAAAATACAATGGCTTAATGTGGGGAGAGCACGGTAAAGGATATCGCTCAGAATATGGACCTGCCTTCTTTGGTGATGAGCTCTTTACTGAATTAAGGCGTATTAAAGCGGCGTTTGACCCCGACAATAAAATGAACCCGGGCAAGATTTGCACGCCACTGAATAGCGACGCTGAAATGGTAAAAGTCACAGCGACCAAGCGTGGCTACTATGATCGTCAGATCCCCGTAGAAGTGCGAGAGTCGCTTAAGCCCGTGCTGTCTTGCAATGGCAATGGGCTGTGTTTTAATTACGATGCTGACAGCCCAATGTGTCCATCATTTAAAGTAACAGCCGATCGTCGCCACTCTCCGAAAGGGAGGGCTGGGATAATGCGTGAATGGCTGCGTCGCCTGAATGACAGTGGCTTCGATTTGCTCGCTAACGAACAACAGCTTCTCAATCAAACGTTATCTGTTAAGCTTTTGGCTCAGAAGCTGAGCCAACTGATATCTCGCCCCACATCTGATGACCTATCGCATGAAGTTTATGAGGTGATGAATGGCTGTCTAGCGTGCAAAGCGTGTGCGAGTCAGTGCCCTGTTAAAGTTGATGTGCCTGATTTTAGAGCGCGTTTTTTACACCTCTATCACTCACGTTATCGCAGACCTCTGCGCGACTATCTGGTGTCGAATATTGAGCAACTGCTGCCGATTATGGCAAAAGCCCCCAAGCTGGTTAATCAAATTGCATCTACTCGGCCCGTTACGCAAGTATTAGAGACATCCATTGGTTTTGTTGATTCGCCAGTGCTATCGATCCCTACGTTGCAAAGTCGATGTCAGGCACTTGGAGTGAGCCCGTTCGACTTTGCGTATCTAGAATCGCTTTCCCCAGAAGTGAAGCAAAATTACGTCTTGATTGTTCAAGATCCATTTACCAGCTTTTATGAAGCCGAGTTGGTTGCGGACTTTATTCAGTTATTGCAGCGGTTAGGGAAACACCCTGTTGTTCTGCCTTTCAAACCCAATGGGAAAGCTCAACATGTAAAAGGTTTCCTTAAGGCATTTGCCAGAAATGCACAAAACACTTCGGATTTTCTCAAACAAGTTGCTGAGCTTGAAATTCCTATGATCGGTATCGATGCAGCCTTAGTGCTTTGTTATCGTGATGAATACCATCAGGTTCTAAAAGAAAAGCGGGGCGAATTTACAGTTTATACGGCTCATGAATGGCTGGTGAATACACTCAATGAATGGCCAGTTGTACGCGCATCGGATGAAGAGCTTTGGTATTTGATGGCGCATTGCACAGAAAAGACCAAAATACCGGAGACTGAGAAATCTTGGCAGTCTATTTTTCATCACTTTGGCTTAAAGCTGCATGTGATACCTACGGGATGTTGTGGCATGGCAGGGACATTCGGCCATGAAGTGGATAAGAAAAGTACGTCTGAAGCTATTTATCAGCTGAGTTGGAAACCGAATATAAAGAACCTGCCCACTGAGCGTGTGTTAGCCACGGGGTATTCCTGTCGCAGTCAAGTTAAGCGTTTTGAAGGGGAGGTAGTTCGACATCCGGTCCAAGTTTTAGCCAGTTTGTTTAGTGCATAAGATGCTTAGGCAATTTAGTATACGAAAACGCTTGCCTTAAGACTTTACCTGCCTTTAATGTATCCGACCGCAGAACTTCAATCTGCGTAACAACAACACAGGAGAGAATCGGGCTTTCACTTCCGCTCGATAGAAACTCCTTTCAAATTGATACAACAGCGCAGCAAACTTCCCTTGCTGCGATACTGTGTTCCATATTTTGTGAGTACTTATGTTTAACTCAGAACGCAAAGCGACGGTTATTCTGGTTGCGACAACGATGATCGCGGCACTTGGTTGGATCTTTTCTAAGGAAACAATACAGGGTTTACCACCTTTCGGCTTTATCGGGGCGCGATTTACTATTGCATCGCTCTGTCTGCTGCCGTTGTGCTATCGACCTTTGTTGAAAGCGAATTTGAGAGATGTGCTTTCTGCTGGTGGTGTCGGGCTACTGTTAGGTAGTGCCGTTATGACATGGATTTACGCCATCTCCATCAGCGACACGCTCGGGGAAGGCGCATTTATCATGAGTCTCTCCATGCTATTTGTGCCTATTGTTGCGTGGGTTATGTTTCGTCAACGACCACAACGAATTTTCTGGCTTTCTTTGCCTATCGCGGTATTAGGGCTCGCCTGTCTCTCTTTAGTTGGTGGCTGGAAACAATCGGCCAGTCAATTTTGGTTTCTTGGTGCAGCACTGGTTTTGGCGCTTCATTTTAATGTGAACAGCAAATACTCTCAAAAACTACCTGTGTTGCTGCTTACTTGCGTGCAGCTTTTTTCTGCTGGTTGTTTAGGTTTGTTGGTTTCTTTCTTTATGGAGTCTTTTCCGGCAGAGGTTGACTCCTCCATTTGGTGGTGGTTCGCGTTGAGCACCTTGCTAGCGACGAGCTTGCGTTACGTAATGCAAACCATGGGGCAAAAATTTGTTCAGGCAGGTAATGCTGCCTTGATCATGATATTAGAGCCAGTTTGGACCGTCATTCTAAGCGTGCTGTGGTATGGCGAAGTGCTAACGGCAAATAAGCTAGTAGGCTGTGTGCTTATCTTATTCTCTCTTATTATTTATCGTACTGGCGGTCGATTTCGTTTGTCTATCCCTAGGTAGCTTCAAGAGGTTTGGGTAGGGAACAATTTAGGAGTGAAGCATGGCCAATACTGAGTATCAGGAATCACTAGACTTTTTAGATATTTTAAGTGTCTGTTTATACCGTTTAGGAATTAGCGTATTTGCCTTTGGACTTATCGCGATGACGATATCGGGTTTGCACCTTATTGAAGGTTCGGCATTTTATGATCGAAATGTGTTGCTGCTCATCGCCATTGCAGGCGTATTAATTGCAGCAAATATCCATGTCTACAGTAAAACTGTGCGTACTGTCATCAGCTGGTCAACTTGGGTGGGACTGCTCTTCATGGTGAGCGATCCAGACTTATCCCGCGTGTGGCTTTCTCTTGGTTTTGTCTTTGTCACTTTTTCCGGTGTGGCGCTGAAAGAATCCTTTTGTTTTAAAGTTCCAGGCTTGAAAGCGGTGCCAGTGCTACTTGTCATCGCAACCTTTGCGTTTTGTTTCGAAATACTGACGGTAGCGAATATTGCAACAGGGTTGTCTGGCTTAATTATGGGCTTCCTGTCTATATCAAAGTGGCGGATGCCACTTCATTTTGATATTGGTATCAAAGCAAACTACGAGGTTTAATAAACGTCTTACGTTAGAGGTGCCATACGGTTACGCAAAGCTAGCGATACTTTTGACGTGGGTTCTCGATTAAGCTCTTCGCTGATCATCCAGCCAGCTTTTGCTAACAGCTCCAGGTCGATCCCCGTTTCGATCCCTAATCCTTGGCATAAATACAGTACATCCTCCGTCGCGACATTCCCCGAGGCACCATGAGCGTATGGGCATCCACCCAGCCCAGCTACACTGCTGTCGATGGTATTGATGCCCATACTCAATGCTTGATGAATATTGGCGAGCGCTTGTCCCCATGTATCGTGGAAATGGACAGCAAGTTGGGGGAGAGGTGTAACCAACATGACGGCTTCCAGCATGGCTGCAATTCGATTTGGCGTGCCTGTGCCGATGGTGTCACCTAGAGACACCTCATAGCACCCTAAATCGATGAGGGATTTGGTCACGCTCGCCACCTTTTTAGCGTCTGTCGGACCGTCGTAAGGGCAATCGGCAACGCAGGATAGATAACCTCGAACAGGGATGCCGTGTTTGGTGGCTAATCGCATTACAGGCTCGAAGCGAGTTAAACTTTCTGCAATCGAGCAATTGATATTGTGTTGGCAGAATCCTTCTGATGATGAAGTGAAAATTGCGACCTGATTGGCACCAGCCTCCAAGGCTTGTTCGAAGCCTTTTAGGTTTGGTGTCAGGGCAGAATAAGTAACATGATTTCGCCTTGTTATTGCTTTCATGACCTCTGTTGAGTCCGCCATTTGTGGCACCCATTTGGGCGAAACAAAAGAGCCCGCCTCAATATGCGTTAGCCCAGTATCAGAGAGTAAGTTGATCAACCGGATTTTAGTCTGGGTCGCAACAGGATATTCATTTTGCAACCCATCTCGTGGACCTACTTCGACAATATTTACTTTGGAAGGCAGCATTACTTGTCCTGTGATTTGGTTACCCAACTTGGGCTTCGTTTTTCAAGAAACGCTTGCAAGCCATCTTGGCCTTGTGGCGATACCCTAATGTCCGCAATGAGCTTGCTGGTATAGTGAATCAGTTGTTGATCGATGGGGTTTTGATGACATTGGTGACAGAGCGTTTTCGCTTTACGCATCGCATCTGGGCTATTAAGTAGTAACGTCTTGATCACGCTATCGACCGCATTTTCAAGTTGTTTGGCTTCTTTCACTTCGTGCACAATACCAAACCGTTCGGCATCCTCGGCTGAAATGACTTCACCACTTAAAATATAACGTCTAGCTTGTCGATTCCCCATCGCGCGCATGACGTAGGGTGCAATGGTTGCCGGAACTAAACCAAGCTTAACTTCACTTAAGCAAAAGTTGGCACATTGGCTCGCGATGGCGATATCACTGCAACAAATCAATCCCAGCGCGCCGCCGTAAGCGGAGCCTTGTACAACCGCGATGGTGGGTTGAGGGAACGAATCTAGTGTTTCCATGAGTCTTGCCAAGTTTTGGGCATCAACGAAATTATCTTGCCTCGTGCTGTCGGCCATCGACTGCATCCAATTCAGGTCGGCCCCGGATGAAAAGTGCTTGCCGTTACTTTTTAATACCAAGCATCGCACATCCGTTCGTAAAGCGAGATAATCTAGGCGGTGGATCAGCAAGTCGATCGTACAAGCGTCAAAAGCATTGTGCTTGGCTGTTCTGTTTAGAGTGATGGTTGCTACGCCATTGTCATCGACATGCCAAAGAACATCATCTTGCCTTTGGGCGTTGGGAATAATGCTTGGTTGCATTTCCTGCATACTAACTTCCTTAATTCATCTTTGGATATTTACATTCTGAAGACGCCAAACTCGCTATCAGGAACGGGAGCATTTAATGCTGCCGTTAGCGCCTGACTCAACACCTGACGCGTTTGTTTGGGGTCAATAATTCCATCATCCCATAGCCGAGCGCTCGCAAAATAGGGATGTCCTTGTGTTTCATACAAGTCTATGATCGATTCTCTAAAAGTGTGTTCTTCTTGCTCTGACCACGCTTCTCCCTGGCGTTCCTTCGCGTCTTTTCGAACTTGTGTTAAGACGCCTGCCGCTTGTTCTCCGCCCATCACAGAAATACGAGCGTTCGGCCACATCCACATCATGGTTGGATCATAAGCTCGGCCGCACATGCCATAATTGCCAGCGCCGTACGACCCACCGATGATCACGGTAAACTTCGGTACGTCAGCACAAGCGACGGCCATCACCAGCTTGGCGCCATGTTTTGCGATGCCTTCTTCTTCCACCTTTTTCCCGACCATAAATCCGGTAATGTTTTGGAGAAAGAGAAGCGGTGTTTTCCGTTTGGCGCAAAGTTCAATAAAGTGCGCGCCTTTTTGTGCCGATTCAGAAAACAAGATGCCGTTGTTTGCCACAATGCCGATCAAGTGTCCGTGAATGCGAGCAAAGCCACACACTAACGTTCTGCCGTACAAGGCTTTGAATTCGTCAAAATCAGAATCATCGACGATGCGGGCAATGATTTCTCGAACGTCGAATGATAGTCGTAAGTTGGCATTCACGATTCCGTAGATTTCTTCAGCATCGTAGCGGGGAGGTAGCACGGTGTTTTCCGGCTTAATCGGTTTCGCTCTATTGGCATTGGCAATGGCTTCTCGGGCAAGCATTAGGGCATGCTCATCATTTTCAGCGTAATAATCAGCAACACCAGATTTACGACAATGCACGTCTGCACCGCCGAGCTCTTCACCCGTCACGACTTCGCCAGTGGCCGCTTTCACCAGAGGCGGTCCCGCCAAAAATATGGTGCCTTGCTCTTTGACCATAATGGACACATCCGCCATGGCAGGAACATATGCGCCCCCAGCAGTGCAAAGCCCCATCACAACAGCAACTTGGGGGATGCCTTTCGCCGACATTCTCGCTTGGTTAAAGAAAATGCGACCAAAGTGTTCTTTGTCGGGGAAGACGTCGGACTGATGAGGGAGATTTGCGCCACCGGAGTCCACCAAGTACACGCAGGGGAGTTGGCAACGTTGGGCAATCTCTTGCGCTCTAAGGTGTTTTTTTACCGTGAGTGGGTAGTAGGTTCCGCCTTTTACCGAAGCATCGTTGGCGATGACCATGCATTGAATCCCCTCTATGATACCAATGCCGGCGATAACACCAGCGCAGGGGATGGATTCGTCATACACTTGCCAGGCGGCAAACTGGCTAATTTCAAGAAAATCAGTGTTGTCATCAAGCAAGCGCGCGATGCGTTCTCGTGCGGGGAGTTTTCCTTTTTGCCTCTGGTGCTGAATGGCTTTTTCACCGCCTCCTTGTTTGATGGTCTCGATATGTTGATTCAGTTGAGTGACCAACGTTTCCATCGCAGCTTTATTGGAAAGAAATAACTCGTCAGTTGGCTTAGTTTTACTTTTGATAATGGCCATAATGACTTCCTTGTCGTATGTTCCTTTAGCGAGATTCTTCGAACAGTTCTCGGCCTATTAACATGCGGCGAATCTCTGAGGTACCCGCGCCGATTTCATAAAGCTTTGCATCACGTAGCAAACGACCAGCAGGGTATTCATTGATGTAGCCATTCCCACCGAGCAATTGGATTGCATCGAGTGCCATTTGTGTGGCGAGTTCTGCACTGTATAGAATCGCTCCTGCGGCATCTTTACGCGTTGCGTTACCTCGATCACAAGCCGCTGCGACGGTATATACATACGCTTTTGCTGCACTCATTCGAGAGTACATATCGGCGATCTTGCCCTGAACTAACTGAAACTCGCCAATGGATTTTCCAAACTGCTCTCGTTCATGTACGTACGGGACCACAATGTCCATGCAAGCTTGCATTATCCCGAGTGGTCCGGCAGCGAGGACGACGCGCTCGTAATCTAGTCCACTCATTAACACCTCGATGCCTTGATTCAGCTCGCCAAGAATATTCTCTTTTGGCACTACGCAATTGTTAAATACAAGTTCGCAAGTGTTCGAGCCCCTCATGCCTAGTTTGTCCAGCTTTTGAGCATGGCTGAAACCTTCGACGTTGCGTTCAACAATGAATGCGGTAATACCTCGTGAACCTGCATTGACATCCGTTTTAGCGTAAAGCACCACTATGTCAGCGTCGGGACCGTTGGTGATCCACATTTTGTTGCCATTCAGTACAAAATGGTCGCCCTTGTTCTCCGCTTTCAGTTGCATGCTTATCACGTCTGAACCGGCATTGGGCTCACTCATAGCTAGGGCGCCAACGTGCGTACCATCGATGAGTTTGGGAAGGTATTTCTTGCGTTGAGAAGGCGTGCCATTGCGAAAAATCTGATTGACGCACAGATTGGAATGAGCGCCGTAGCTTAAAGCGACGGAGGCAGAGGCTCGGCTGATCTCTTCCATCGCCACAACGTGAGCAAGGTATCCCATGCCTGCACCACCAAGTTCTTCATCAACGGTGACACCGAGCAGCCCCATTTCTCCAAACAAAGGCCACAAATGGTTCGGAAACTGGTTATCGCGGTCTATATCTGCGGCGATGGGAGCAATATGTTCCGTAGCAAAGGCATTAACGTGGTCTCGGAGCATATCGATGGTATCACCAAGTCCGAAATTCAGTGGGGCGTAGGTGCTTTTCATAACGTCTCCCGATATCAGAGGTAAGGTGGAAAAGCCGATTGCAGTGTCGCTATTTGAGTATAGCGGTTATGTCTCTTTGCTTTTGAGTGTTTGAATACAGCGTTCTTTAGCGGCATTCAACTCTGCCATTACGACGCTGATGTCATTGAGTTGCTGTTGTAGGACGGCTTGTTTCTCTTCAATGATATTGAGCATTTTCAATAACTGTCCTTCGGTTTGTTGCATGTCATAGAGCTCGAAAAGTTCACGAATTTCTGCCAGTGAAAAACCGAGCCGTTTCCCTCTTAATATAAGTTTGAGACGAATTTTATCTCTGCGTTGATAAACGCGCATGTTGCCTTTTCGCTCTGGTTCAATCAGACCTACGTCCTCATAAAACCGGATACTGCGAGTGGTAATATCAAACTCCTTGGCGAGGTCACTGATTTTGTATTTTTCCATAACATACTTACCTCGAATAAAAATCCAGTTTCTGGAAATCGAACCTTCAACGGAAAGGCCGAACGCAAATTTTGAAAGATAAACGCCTACTTGGTGTGTTTTTTCATCTCATTGTAAAGGCTAGTGCTATGCTTACGTAAACGTCAAGAAATCGCAGTATGAAAGTTTGTCAGTGAGAAAGGGCGACAAAGACTGGCGTAGCACTTGGTAAGCAATGTCATGCAAGGGCGTTATCAGTCAGTCTAGTGTTCACATATACCTCAAGGGAATGCGAATCATGGAAAAAGACATCTGGATTGTCAGCGCGAAGAGAACGCCGATCGGGCGCTTTCAAGGAAAGTTGCAAACTTACTCCGCTCCCCAATTAGGCGCACTGGCGATCAAGGCGGCAATGCACGAAGTGAATGTGACATCTGTAGATGAAGTCTTCATGGGATGTGTGCTCCCTGCTGGTTGTGGGCAAGCCCCGGCGAGACAAGCGGCAATTGGTGCGGATTTACCCATGAGTGTAGGGTGCACGACTATCAATAAAGTGTGTGGTTCCGGCATGAAGAGCGTCATGTTGGCGCACGATCTTATCAAAGCTGGAACGATTCGAACGGCCATTGCTGGTGGTATGGAGAGTATGACCAATGCGCCGTATTTATTGAAAGAGGCGAGAAAGGGAATGCGCATGGGCCACCAGTCGACGTATGACCACATGTTTCTCGATGGATTGCAAGATGCGTACGAAGGGCACTTAATGGGTGTTTATGCTCAGCACGTCGCAGATAGGCTTAAGTTTACCAGAGAGCAAATGGACGAATGGGCAGTGATGTCGGCAAAACGTGCGTTGGAAGCTCAAGAGCGAGGCTTATTTTCCGACGAGCTGTCACCGATTGAATTCAACACCAAGTCTGAACAAGGAACGCTGGATTACGATGAGCACCCGCGCTCGGTTGATCTGGATAAAATCCCTCAACTCAAACCTGCATTCGATAAAAAAGGCACGGTGACCGCTGCTAATTCGAGTGCGATTTCCGATGGCGCTGCAGCGCTTGTTCTAATGGATGAAGAGACTGCGATCCACCAAGGTCTTGAGCCACTCGCCGTTATCAAGTCTCACGCCACACACGCCAGAAAACCTGCTGAATATACTTTGGCTCCCGTTTATGCGATTGAACAGTTGTTGTCCCAGTTGGATTGGTCAATTGACGAAGTGGATCTGTGGGAGATAAATGAAGCCTTTGCTGTTGTGACACAAATCGCGGTAGCAGAACTTGGGCTTGATATGAGCAAAGTCAATATTAAAGGCGGAGCGTGTGCACTCGGGCATCCGATAGGCGCAAGTGGCGCACGAATTCTGGTGACATTGATTCATAGTTTGCGTCAGCTACAAGCTTTAGGTACCGACGGTGATCTAGACGCCAAAAAAGTGATGCGAGGCGTTGCGTCACTTTGTATCGGTGGTGGAGAGGCAACGGCGATAGGCATTGAAATACCGCTTTAATTGAAATCAGAAAGGAGTAAATGATGACTCGTTTGGTTCCCTTGTTTATTGGTGGAGAGTTTCGTGAATCTCAAACTTCGGATTGGGTTGAGGTGACCAATCCTGCCACTAATGATGTCATTGCGTACGTTCCCTGCTCAACGGATCACGAGATGGAAGCCGCCATTGATAATGCGAAAGAGACATTCCAATCCTGGAAGGAAGTGGCAGTATCCGAGCGTGCCAGAGTCATGCTTCGTTATCAGCACCTTCTCAAAGAACATCATGATGAGCTTGCCACACTGCTTTCTCATGAAACGGGTAAGATTTTAGCGGATGCTAAAGGCGATGTGTGGCGAGGTATAGAGGTTGTTGAGCAGGCTGCAAACATTGCCAGCAATATGATGGGCGAAACCGTCGAAAACGTTGCCACGGATATTGATAGTTACTCAATGATTCAGCCCCTAGGTGTGTGTTCCGGTATTACGCCGTTTAACTTTCCTGCCATGATTCCGTTGTGGATGTTCCCAATCGCTATCGCTGCGGGCAATACGTTTGTGCTTAAACCCTCCGAACAAGTGCCGTTGACCTCTATTCGTTTAGCCGAACTATTTGAGCAAGCTGGCGCGCCGAAAGGAGTGTTGCAAATCGTTCATGGTCGCAAAGACCAAGTCGACTTTCTGCTGGCTCATCCTGACATTCGAGCGGTGTCATTTGTTGGCTCGGTTCCTGTTGCCCGTTATATCTACACCACGGGTACGAAACACTTTAAACGCGTTCAAGCTTTTGCTGGTGCTAAAAATCACATGGTGATCATGCCTGATGCGAACAAGGAACAAGTGGTGAATAACCTAGTGGGGTCCTCCGTTGGGGCGGCGGGGCAGCGTTGTATGGCAATTTCTGTTGCCGTATTTGTCGGCGATTCAAAACAATGGATTAAAGACATCAAACAGGCAATGGCGAAAGTACACCCAGGGCCTTGGGACGATGAGCAGGCTGCTTATGGCCCACTGATCAGTGAGCAAGCTAAACAACGCGTATTGGACCTAATTGAAGATGGCAAACAACAAGGCGCAGTGTGTGAACTGGATGGCAGTCAGTGTGAAGTGGAAGGCTTTCCCGATGGAAACTGGATTGGCCCAACCTTGTTTAGCGGTGTAACAGCGAATATGTCGATTTACACGCAAGAGATATTTGGCCCTGTCTTAGTTTGTATGGAAGTCGAAACGTTGCAAGAGGCCATTGAGTTAGTGAATCGCAACCCATACGGGAACGGCACTTCCATTTTTACGGCTAATGGCGCTGCTGCAAGAAAATATCAGCATGACATTCAAGTAGGTCAAGTGGGGATCAATGTGCCAATTCCAGTCCCTTTGCCATTTTTCTCTTTTACAGGCTGGAGAGGCAGTTTCTATGGCGATTTGCATGCGTATGGTAAACAAGCGGTACGTTTTTATACCGAGACTAAAACGGTGACGGCACGTTGGTTTGATGACGATATTCCAACGGGGCCTAATTTGACCATCCAACTGCGCTGAGTGAATAGAAGGAGCTTTTATGGACTTTGAACTTAATGAAGATCAACGTGCATTTGCCGATACCGCTCAGCAATTTGCCGATGAGCGTTTAGCACCGATGGCGGTGGAGTGGGATGAAAAACAGATCTTCCCCAAAGACGTATTGAGAGAGGCGGGAGAACTGGGGTTTCTCAGCCTCTACACTCCAGAAGCGCAAGGTGGCCTAGGGCTGAGTCGCTTGGATGCTTCAATTATCTTTGAACAACTGGCCATGGGATGTACGTCCACTACGGCGTTTATGACGATTCACAACATGGTCAGTTGGATGATAGCCAGTTTTGCTACCGATGGAGCTAAAACGCAGTTCTGTCCGAAGTTAGTTACGGGGGAGTGGTTAGGCTCCTATTGCTTAACCGAGCCCAACGCAGGATCAGACGCCGCTGCACTGACCACTTCCGCTACAAAAAAGGGAGATAAGTATGTGCTCAACGGTGGCAAAACCTTTATATCTGGCGCAGGAGAGACAGATGTTTTGGTCGTGATGGCGAGAACCGGAGAAGCGGGTGCCAAAGGCGTGTCTGCATTTGTTGTTCCTGCTCAAACAGATGGTATCAGCTATGGGCGCAAAGAACCCAAAATGGGTTGGAACAGCCAACCAACACGAGCGGTTACTTTTGAAAATGTCGTTATTCCAGCTAGCCATTTACTGGGCGAAGAAGGGCAAGGTTTTGTCTTTGCGATGAAAGGGCTTGATGGAGGGCGTATAAATATTGCGACCTGCTCCGTCGGTACGGCGCAACAGGCCCTTAATCAGGCGGCACGGTATATTCAAGAACGTAAGCAGTTCGGCAAGCCGCTTGCGCAGTTTCAAGCCTTACAATTCAAATTGGCAGACATGGCGACAGAGCTAGTGGCTGCGCGGCAGTTGGTGCGCTATGCCGCCAGTAAGCTCGACCGAAATGACCCGGATGCCACGGCTTATTGCGCGATGGCAAAACGGTTCGCAACCGATGTAGGCTTTCAGGTTTGCGACCAAGCGCTGCAGCTTTATGGCGGCTATGGTTACATCAAAGAGTATCCAATGGAGCGTCATTTCAGAGATGTGCGTGTGCATCAAATTCTGGAGGGAACGAACGAAATTATGCGCTTGATCATCGCGCGCCGTTTGCTCTCTGAGGAATCGGCCTTGCTGTAGCGAAGTATTGGATTTGCTCATTGAGAAAGGATTCAGATATGCCATTAACCCAAGAAGCCATTCAACATACGATCACTAATCACGTTGCGGTGGTGACGATGAATAACCCGCCAGCCAATACGTGGACAGCAGAGAGCCTCAAGGTACTGAAGTCGCTGATACTCACACTTAACAATGATAAGCAGGTCTACGCACTGGTTTTAACCGGCAGTGGAGAAAAGTTTTTCTCTGCTGGTGCGGATCTCAAGCTATTTTCTGATGGTGACAAAGCGGTTGCGTTAGACATGGCGCGATGCTTTGGTGAAGCGTTTGAAACACTCTCGGAATTCCGTGGTGTTTCCATTGCCGCCATTAATGGTTACGCCATGGGCGGAGGTTTAGAAGTGGCATTAGCTTGTGATATTCGAGTAGTTGAAGAGCAAGCGGTACTTGCTTTACCTGAAGCCAAAGTCGGACTTTTGCCCTGCGCTGGCGGTACCCAAAACCTCACAGCGTTAGTAGGAGAAGGCTGGGCAAAGCGCATCATTTTATGTGGAGAACAAGTTAGCGCTGACAAAGCAAAAGAACTAGGCTTGGCTGAGGAGTTGGTTCCCAAAGGCGAAGCGTTAAGTAAAGCGTTGGAGCTTGCTGAATCTGTTGCGAACCAGTCACCATCTTCTGTCGCCGCATGTAAGGCGCTCATTCAAAATATGCGCTCTGCGCCACTTAAGCACGGCTTAATGAAAGAGCGAGAGTTGTTTCTGAATCTTTTTGATACGGAAGATCAAGTTGAGGGTGTTCGCGCCTTTTTAGAAAAACGCCCACCGCAATGGAAAAATCGATAGGAGGCCACATGGCAGGGATGGTAACCATCAGTGAAATAGAGTGCTTAGATGGCGTGCACCGCATTGGTATCGCAACGTTAGACAACACCGCTTCATTGAATGCATTGACGTATGACATGTTGGTCCAACTCAACGATCAGCTTATCAAGTGGCAAGATGATCCGCATGTGACTTGTGTGGTACTAACCGGCGCTGGAGAAAAAGCATTCTGCGCTGGTGGCGATGTTCGAGCTATGTATCACGTCATGCATAACGAGAGTAAAGAAAAAATCGTAGAGTTCTGTACGGACTATTTCTCGTTGGAGTATGAGTGTGACTATCTCATTCACACTTACAACAAGCCCATTATCGGTTGGGGAGAAGGTATTGTCATGGGCGGTGGAATGGGACTTTTTATGGGAACCAGCCATAAAGTTGTGACAACAACATCACGCCTTGCTATGCCAGAAATCAATATCGGACTGTATCCTGATGTGGGAGGTACGTGGTTTTTAAGCCAGATAGATCCGCAAGTGGGTTTATTCCTCGGATTGACAGGTTCAATGGTGAATTCAAGTGACGCTGTCACTATTGGTTTGGCCGATTGGTTACTGTTGGAAGAGCAGTATCCCACCTTACTGGATGAGCTAAAGCGGCTCCAGTGGGGCAAAGAAGATGCGAAAGAGTTGGTAACTGCGCTACTACAATTAATGGAAGAACAGGTTATTGATAGCAAACCAACCACGCAAATTTGTCCATACTTAGATCAGATAGAGGAAGCGTGCAAAGGCTTTGATCTTAATGCGATAGCACAGCGAATCATGGCTATCGAAGGGAACAGTCAGTGGATAGAAAACGCGAAAAAAACGTTCGCCGCGGGCAGTCCGATCACCGCGCATATTTGCTTCAGACAAGTGAAAGAATACCACAGCTTACCACTTGCAGATTGCTTCCGCTTGGAGCTGAGTTTATCGGTTCGCAGCGCCTTATTAGGTGAGTTTAAAGAGGGCGTCCGTTCTCGGCTTATTGACCGGGATGGCGATCCTAACTGGATGTTTAACAGTGTCAGTGAAGTCGATGAAGATGTCATCGATACCTTGTTTACCTCACTTTGGCCAGATGACGAGCATCCGCTTGCTGATTTGGGTGAACAAACACTAGGTCAAGAAGGAGAATGATCATGAGTACCATCGCATTTATCGGTTTAGGAAGAATGGGGCATCCGATGGCGCAAAACTTATTAGCGTCTGGATTTAACGTGCAAGTATTCGATGTCGATAGCGAAGCGGCAAAGCAACTTGCACCTTTTGGTGCGGTGGTGGCGAGCTCTATTGAGGAAGTCGTGGATGGTGCAAGCACGGTCATCACGATGCTACCAGCAGGATCTCACGTTCGTTCCGTGTATCTTGGCGACTTACACGGTGGCGTAGGTGTCCTCAATCTTGTCTCGCCAAGTACCTTGATGATTGATTGTTCAACCATTGATCCGGACTCTGCGCGATTAGTCGCCAATGAAGCGGCAAATAAACGCGTGCTGTTTGTCGACGCGCCCGTTTCGGGTGGTGTTGCCGGCGCTAAAGCGGCGACATTAACCTTTATTGTTGGTGGCTCGGATGAGGCATTTTCTAAAGCCAATGCCATTTTGCAGTACATGGGAAAAAATGTTTTCCATGCCGGTAAAGCGGGCGATGGTCAAATGGCGAAAATCTGTAACAACCTTATGCTCGGCATTTTAATGTCTGGTACGTGCGAGGCGCTAAATCTAGGTATCGATCATGGGCTCGATCCCAAAGTGTTATCAAACATCATGCTTCAAAGCTCTGGCCGAAATTGGGCATTGGAGCTTTACAATCCTTGCCCTGGCGTGATGGACAGTGCACCAGCCAGCAACGATTACCAACCGGGCTTTATGAGCAAACTCATGTTGAAAGATCTCGGTTTGGGGTTAGATGCGGCGTTACAAACACACTCTTCGGTTCCGATGGGCTCACTGGCACGTAATTTATATTCTTTCCACAACGCGAGCGGCCACGGCGAGCTCGACTTCTCAAGCTTGTTTGAGTTTTACAAGAGTAAGAAGGGCTAGACTGAGTTTTGCTACAAAGCCGTCTGAAATGGTGAAGTAAAACTCATCATTTCGGACCTCCTAAACAGGCTTGAAATAGGGAACATTATTAGCGACGGAGTGCAGTAACTATGGATATTAAAAATAGTGTCATTGCCATTACAGGTGCAGGGCAGGGACTTGGGCAAATGATGGCAATTACGCTTGCTCAAGCCGGTGCAGATTTAGCGTTATTAGATGTAAACGCTAGCGGCTTAATGGAAACACAAGAGCAGTGCCGAATGCTGAGCGCAAAAGCGTTGACTTATCAAGTGGATGTAACGAGCGAAATCGATGTTGAAAACACGTTTGAAGCGGTTATCCAAGATTTTGGCCAACTCAATGGGCTAGTCAATAACGCTGGCGTGCTAAGAGATGGGTTACTTGTAAAATCAAAAGACGGCGTGATCAGTAAGATGTCTTTGGATCAATTCAATTTGGTCATGAACGTCAACGTTACGGGGACATTTTTGTGTGGGCGTGAAGCTGCCGTCAAGATGATTGAGAGCGGTTCACAAGGCGTTATCATCAATATTTCTAGTGTCGCGAGAGCAGGGAATATCGGTCAAACCAATTATTCTGCATCTAAAGCGGCGGTCGCAACCATGGCAACAACGTGGGCCCGTGAGTTAGCAAGATACGGTATCCGCGCGGCGGCGATTGCACCAGGTGTGGTACATACCGCGATGGCAGAGCAAATGAAACCAGAAGCCATAGAACGGCTAGAAAAGATGATCCCAATTGGAAGGATGGGTGAAACAAGTGAAATCGCGCATGCAGTAAAATACATTCTTGAGAGTGATTACTTTACTGGCAGAGTTTTAGAAGTGGATGGAGGCATTCGTATGTAAAGCTCTAGGGTTAGGTCCCACAGACCGGAATGACAAGCTTCTTTCCCTTTCAGCATTTCCTATTTTTCCGAGAGCCAGTTCTGGGTAACGTAAGTGTTTATTACTCATATTTGGATTCGCCCTGCGAATGGTTTGCCAAAAGTAAATAATGAGAAGTAAATACCACTCAAATACTAAGTGAAATCATTAATTTGATATTGATCACAATTTTCCACTTTTAATTTCCCCTTCGTACTCAAGCTATCTATGTAAATGCAGTTGATAGTCAGTCTCATCAAAATGAATTTGCAACTGTCTGTTTCAAAAGACATTAACTTTGAAGCACGTGAAGTTCGTGTTGAGGTTAATGTCCTATTGAAAGAGTGTGAGTTTCATTAATGGAAGGTTAGTTTCCAGTTGTGGCTAATGAGCTTTAACTTTTTACTCCTCATAATGCGCCAAATGTAACATTGTGTTTCAAAGTGTAACAATAAACTCACACTAATAGTGTGGTTTTGATCTCCACTCAATTCCGTTTTGTTTCGCTCTGATCCCGACGTTACTCATGCTCAACACATAAACATTCTAATGACTATAACAACTGGTTCTTAGCTTGATACCAATCGTAGCAAGTAATTGTTCATTCTAGCTGGTTAAGATGCTTGATAACGGCGCTGAAAAATTTGTAAGTAGAATAAATACTTATCAAAATTTTTGCCTTTTTATCAAACATTCCCCTGCGCTGTTTCTGAGCTCTTATTTACTGTGATTGGCATTGGCTTTGAAACCAGACAACCATCGAGAAAGTTAATGGAAGCCTCAAGATATAAACGCATCTTGTCGAGGGGAAGTTTGGCGTCCGTCATACTTATGCTCTCAGGATGTAATTCAGCTTTACTTGACCCCAAAGGTGCCATTGGTGTGCAGGAAAAAGAGCTAATTATTACTGCTCTTTTGCTGATGTTGATCGTTGTAATCCCTGTGATTTTAATGACGATTTACTTCGCTTACCGATACCGCGCCTCTAACACTGAAGAAGAGTACGCTCCCGAGTGGTCACACTCGACCAAAATCGAAGTGGTGGTATGGACAATTCCAATCATCATCATTGCGATTCTTGCGACGATCACATGGCGTTCGACTCATGAACTAGAGCCCTCCAAACCATTGGAAAGTGATGTTAAACCAATGACGATCGAAGTGGTGTCACTCGATTGGAAATGGTTGTTCATCTATCCAGAAGAAAACATTGCGACGGTGAACTATGTGGCGTTCCCGAAAGACGTGCCAGTGCAGTTCAAACTGACTTCGGACAACATCATGAACGCGTTTTTCATCCCTCGCTTAGGTACACAGATCTACGCGATGCCAGGCATGGTTACCAAGCTCAACCTGATAGCGAACCACGAAGGTGACTACAAGGGTTTTGCATCGAACTACAGCGGCGAAGGCTTTTCGCAAATGAAGTTCACAGCTTCAGCAATGTCTGATCGTGCTGCGTTCCTAAATTGGGTGCAGAAAGTGAAGGCGAGCCCTGATCGTATTGAAGATTGGGAGCAATACAGCTCACTGGCAGCGCCAAGTATCGCAGAGCCAGTCACTTTGTTCTCTAGCGTTCCTCCGTTCTTGTTCACCGACGTTGTGACTCAGCATCCTGGTTCAATGAACTGTTTGCCTGAAAACCAAGGATAATCGTAATGTTTGGAAGATTAACTCTTGATTCAGTTCCATTCCACGAACCTATTATCGTCATCACCTTAGCGGTTGTGGCGCTGGTTGGTTTAGCCGTAGTTTACGCGGTAACTAAAGCCGGAAAGTGGCAATATTTGTGGAATGAATGGTTTACTTCAGTAGACCATAAAAAACTTGGCTTCATGTACATCGCAGTAGCGATGGTGATGCTTGTTCGTGGTTTTGCTGACGCAGTCATGATGCGTAGTCAGCAACTCCTTTCTTCTGCGGGTGAAGCAGGTTACTTGCCACCGCATCACTACGATCAAATTTTTACTGCCCATGGCGTGATCATGATCTTCTTCGTAGCGATGCCATTGGTTATTGGTCTGATGAACATCATCGTGCCATTACAGATTGGTGCGCGTGACGTAGCTTTCCCGTATCTGAATAACTTGAGCTTTTGGCTGTTTGTTGTTGGTGTCATTCTAACAAACATGTCTCTCGGCTTAGGTGAATTTGGTCGCACCGGCTGGCTAGCGTATCCGCCGCTTTCAGGTATTGAGGCCAGCCCAGGAGTCGGGGTCGACTATTGGATTTGGGCGCTGCAGATATCAGGTGTCGGTACGACGTTAACAGGCGTGAACTTCTTCGCGACCATTTTGCGTATGCGTACACCGTCTATGCCAATGATGAAGATGCCAGTTTTCACTTGGGCGTCTCTGTGTGCAAACATTTTGATCATCATTTCATTCCCAATCCTAACGGTGACTATCGCTCTGCTAACGCTGGATAGATACCTAGGCATGCACTTCTTTACCAATGATCTTGGCGGCAACGTAATGATGTACGTCAACCTGATTTGGGCTTGGGGCCACCCAGAAGTGTACATTTTGATCTTGCCAATTTTTGGTGTGTTCTCAGAGGTCACCGCAACCTTCTCACGTAAAAAGTTGTTCGGTTACACATCGCTAGTTTGGGCTACCGTAGTTATCACGATTCTTGCGTTTGTCGTTTGGCTACACCACTTCTTTACGATGGGATCTGGCGCGAACGTAAATGCCTTCTTCGGTATTGCCACGATGATTATTTCTATCCCAACAGGGGTGAAGATCTTCAACTGGCTATTCACCATGTACAAAGGCCGCATCCGCTTTACGACGCCAATGATGTGGACGGTGGGCTTCCTGATCACCTTTACTGTTGGTGGTATGACAGGCGTACTAATGGCTGTTCCGGGCGCAGATTTCGTTCTGCATAACTCAGTATTCCTGATTGCTCACTTCCACAACGTTATCATCGGTGGTGTGGTGTTTGGATGTTTCGCTGCGATCACTTACTGGTTCCCGAAAGCGACAGGTTTCACCATGAATGAAACTTGGGGCAAACGTGCGTTCTATCTTTGGATTATTGGTTTCTTAATGGCGTTCCTACCGCTTTACGCGCTGGGCTTTATGGGTATGACTCGTCGTTTAAGCCAAGACATCAACCCTGAATACTTCCCACTGTTATCGATTGCCGCAGCAGGTACGGTTGTGATTGCGCTGGGCGTATTGTCTCAGTTCATCCAAATTTACGTGAGTATCCGTGACCGCGAGCAAAACCTTGACCTAACTGGTGATCCGTGGGGTGGTCGTACTCTTGAGTGGGCAACATCGTCTCCACCGCCGTTCTACAACTTTGCACACCTGCCAAAAGGTGATGTGCTGGATGCCTTCTGGTACCAGAAACAAAGTGGCGAGTTCGATCCAACTAAAGAAGTGGAATACGAACGTATTCATATGCCAAAAAACACGGCAACAGGCATCTACGTGTCGGCTTGGTCGCTCCTATTTGGCTTCGGCATGATTTGGTACATCTGGTGGCTAGCGGCGGCAAGTTTGGTCGGTATTATCGTGACGTGTATTCAGCACAGCTACAACGATGACGTGGATTACTACGTGGAAGTTGAAGAGATCAAAGCAATTGAGGCCGAGCGTCGAGCTCAGCTTGAAGAAGCGAAGAAAAACTCAGTGAAAGACAGCGAAAGTAAAGATGATCTGGAGGTGACGTATGCAAACTAATATCGCAGCACATCACGACCATGATCACCACCATGACACGAATGGCAACAAGCTATTTGGCTTTTGGGTTTACCTGATGAGTGACTGCGTACTGTTTGCGACCTTGTTCGCGACATACGCTGTGCTGTCGAGCAATTCAATTGCGGGCCCAACAGGTAAAGACATTTTCGAACTCCCATTCGTGTTTGTCGAAACCATGCTGCTGCTGTTTAGCAGTATCACATTTGGTTTTGGCATTATCGCGATGAAGCGCAACAACGTTGCTGGTCTCAAACGTTGGATGTTAGTAACGTTCGCGCTTGGTCTTGGCTTTATCTGTATGGAGGTCTATGAGTTCCATCACCTGATTGAAGAAGGCTATGGTCCACAAACAAGTGCATTCCTATCGGCATTCTTTACGTTGGTTGGTACGCACGGCCTGCACGTAACCTTTGGTCTGATTTGGTTAGCGGTAGCATATCACCAACTGTCGACGAAAGGTCTGAACGACAATATGGCAATGCGCTTTAACTGCCTAAGTCTATTCTGGCACTTTCTAGATATCGTCTGGATTTGTGTCTTTACCATCGTTTACTTACTGGGGGTAATGTAATGGATCAACATGTAGAAACCAGTGCATCAGATTACGTGAAAGGCTTCATTGCCTCACTGATTCTGACGGTAATTCCGTTCTACTTTGTTTGGACGAAATCATTACCAGATACAACAACCTATGCGATTCTATTTGGATGTGCATTAGTGCAGATATTTGTTCACTTCAAATACTTCTTGCACATGGAAACAAAAACATCCGACGGACGTTGGAACCTTGTATCACTGATGTTTACCGCCATTGTTGTACTTATCCTTATCGCTGGCTCGGTATGGATCATCTACAACATGAACGTCAACATGAAGTTGTAGGCCAAGGTATGCTGAAAAGTTATTTGTCTATCACCAAACCGGGCATTATTTTCGGCAACCTGATTTCTGTTGCGGCGGGGTTCTTTCTCGCCGCAAAAACAGAACCAGCTAGCCTAATGTTGTTCGTTACAACGTTAGTTGGTGTTGGGTTAGTCATCGCTTCAGGTTGTGTGGTGAATAATATTTTTGATCGTGATATCGACCAAAAGATGGCACGTACACGAAATCGTGAAACAGTGAAAGGCAACATCAATATCGATATTGCGTTTGTTTATGCACTTGCTTTATTGCTGGTAGGAACCGCACTGTTATTTATCCGAGTGAACCCACTATCCGCTGTCGTCGTTTTGCTTGGCTACGTGTATTACGTGTTCTTTTACACGATGTGGTACAAACGTAACTCGGTGTATGGAACCTTAGTGGGAAGTATTTCAGGCGCAGTTCCGCCATTGGTGGGTTACTTGGCGGTAACAAACTTCATTAGCTTGGAAGCGATTTTACTCTTTACCATGTTCTGTCTCTGGCAAATGCCGCACTCGTACGCGATTGCCATGTTCCGCATGCAAGACTACCGAGAAGCCGGGATTCCCGTATTACCAGTTAGAGAGGGCATTCATAAAGCGCATCGACACATGAAAGCGTATGTCGTGGCGTTTGGGGCAGTATCGTTGGGGTTATTTTTACTTGGTGAAGCCGGGTATGAATACTTAGCGGTTGCAGCGGTCGTTTGCTTTATGTGGACGAAAGTGACCTTTCGCAGCATTGATGACAGCAACTACATCGCTTGGTCAAAGTCGGTGTTTAAAGTCTCACTGCTAGTGGTGATGGGGATTAGTGGTGTGCTTGGTGTCGAGTTGATTCCTCTAGCTCTGTAACAACCAGACCTAAGCGTTTGCTACGCGCTAATATCTTTTGCTGCTGAATGCATGAATGACCTTACCTAGAAGTAAGGTCATTTAACTTTCTATTGTCCTTTATTTTCCCTGTTTTTCCTGTTTCTCCTCTAGCTTCACTATCACGTATTCATATCTAAAAGCAAAAACAACCAGTGTGTAAAACATAGTGGATCGCGCGTTTCCGCTGACGCGTAATAATGCCAAGAGATAGCGACTATTGAGCTAAAAAGTATAAACAGCGCAATAACTCTATTTGCCATATGAAAATTCAATATCGATAGTTTGTAATGTAAACATTTTTTGGGGGGGGGGGGGAGTGCTAGTTCCCATGGCAGCATACAAACTAACAATGTGAATGTTTGAGTTGAATCACCAGCTAGCGAAATACAAAAGTTTTACGACTGAAAGTGGGTGAGGAAGCATCTTAACTCCAGTGAAATGAACACGATTAAGAATCATCCTTTTACATAATCTAAAAACTCACTAAACCTTAACCCAGATTAAAGTTTTGTCGTCTCCGAGGCATTAAGGTGCGCCTGTAGTTTGCAGGTCTCACGGATTCAGAGAAGGAACAGCCATACGTTGGGTATCGCTGTTCCTTTTTTGTTCTTGGTTACTTGGGAAAAGATAGAACCATAAAGACAACATTAAGAGGACTGGTTTTGAGCATTTTGTTTTCCGAAGCCCGCATTGGCAACATGACCCTAAAGAACCGTTTTGTGCGCAGCGCAACGTGGGAGAACATGGCGACCGAAGATGGCCACATGACGGATAAGCTTTACGATATTTACGAAGAGTTGGCGAAAGGTGAAGTGGGTCTAATTGTTACTGGTTATGCCAATATCGTGGAAGAAGAGAAACCCAACGCTGGGATGATGGGGATCTACAACGACTCTTTTATTGAAGAATACAAAAAGCTAACAGAGCTAGTACATCAACACGATTCTAAAATCGTAATGCAAATTGCTTACGGTGGAACCAAAACCACCTATAACGTCGGTGAGCGTGTCATCTTTGCTCCGAGTGACGTGCCTGAGCGTGGCACGAATACGCAAGGCAAAGTGATGACTAAGGACGAGATCGATTACATCGTAAAGGCATTCGCATTGGCGAGTAAACGTGCTCAAGACGCTGGTTTTGACGGCGTAGAGATTCATGCGGCACACACTTACTTAATTAACCAGTTTTTAAGCCCGTACTATAATCGTCGCGAAGACGAATACGGTGGTGGCTTAGAAAATCGCATGCGCTTTCTTTTAGAAATTTATTCTGAAACCAGAAAGCTGGTTGGAAGCGAATTTCCCATCCTCGTTAAACTGACGGCAACAGAGTTCTTTGACGGCGGTTTAACGTTCGATGAAACTCGCGTCGTTTGTAAGAAACTCGAAGAAGTGGGCGTTGATGCGATCATCGTGTCTGGCAATATTCACGGCAAAGCAAACGAGCTTGTTGGTGAAATGTTCGATGGTTACACACTAAAAGAAGAAGGCTATTTTCACGAATATGGGCACGTGATCAGTCAGGACGTTAACATACCGGTGATTACTGTCGGCGGATTGAGTGACATTGATGCGATTGAGAAAATTGCAGAAAACACAGATATCCAATTTTTCGCTGTGTCACGTCCTTTATTGGCTGAGCCTCAGTTAATAAAGCGCTGGAAAGAGGGTAATCGAGCGCCAGTGGATTGCGAGCGCTGCTCAAAATGCCGAACCAAACGTGGTAACTTTTGCGTGGTGTATAAGAACCGAAATCGTCGTAAACAACCCACCTAAAGTGGCGGTATGTCATTGATAAATAGCGCAATAGTCTTCTAAAGCACTAAGAAGGCTATTCAATTTAATTCAATATCACTGCCTCTAACGGCTATTCACTATTCGCAGTCCGAAATATTTTTATAATCCTATTTAATTGATAAATAAAGGTAATATAATTAATTATTAAAAATATTAATTATAAGACAAAGTTTCATATCTGAAACTAAATTGCATTCTAAACTTACAATGAACTTATTAATAATTAGGTGCGAGTGTCACGCAGGGTAAAGAATACAGAAGGTGCTTTGAGGTGCGGTATCATTGCGATAACTATCTGATTTTTTATAACTGTGTTTCAGCTTTATCGAACCCAAGAGAGTAAGGGAATTTGTGACCCTACGGTATCGTTACTGTGGGGCCTTGTTTATTTGCTGAAAATAGCTACTCAAACGTCACGTTTAATTGTGAGGGACTTGTATTAGCTTGTCGTTGCATTGTGCTTTGCAAGCCTCATGTAAAACGTGAGAGGCAACTAATATGAATAGTCTAGAAAATGCAACCATTGAACACTTCAAAAATCAATTTCAGGGTGATGTTGTTTTGCCCGGAGATCCTACGTACGACGAAGTTCGTCAAATCTGGAATGGCATGATAGATCGCAGTCCCGGTGTTATCGCTCGATGCAAGTCTGCCGATGATGTCGTGATGGCGGTTAACTTTGCTCGGGATAACAATCAGCTACTTTCGGTCCGAGGTGGTGGGCATAATATTGCGGGCAATGCGGTTTGCGATCATGGTGTGATGATCGACTTGTCGCTTTTGAATCATGTTCAAGTGGACGAAAGCGAAAGAAGGGCTTTTGTTGAACCTGGCTGTACGTTGGCTGATGTCGATGAGGCCACACAAAAATATGGATTAGCAACGCCTGTCGGCATTAATTCAACCACGGGAATTTCGGGGTTAACGCTTGGTGGTGGTTTTGGTTGGTTGAGCCGAAAATATGGTATGACGATAGACAACTTGGTCTCTGCAAATGTCGTAACTGCAGATGGTCGTCAACTGCTCGCGAATGAGACAGAAAATGCCGATTTATTCTGGGCGTTACGTGGGGGCGGCGGTAACTTTGGTATCGTTACGCGTTTTGAATTCCAGCTACATCCTGTCGGTCCAGAGGTGTTAAGTGGTCTCATTGTCTTTCCATTTGAGCAAGCGAAATCCATTATCACCCAGTTTGCGAAATTCACTGAGTCGGCCCCTGATGATCTAAGTGTCTGGATGGTGAGTCGGAAAGCGCCGCCACTCCCATTCTTACCTGAAAGCGTTCACGGAAAAGAAGTGGTTGTACTCGCGATATGTTATGCGGGTGACCCGGCTGAAGGTGAGAAGTTAATTGCACCGTTGAGAGAGTTTGGTGATGCACATGGTGAGCATGTTGGTGTACAGCCATTTGCGGCGTGGCAGCAAGCGTTTGATCCATTGCTTACTCCGGGCGCACGTAACTATTGGAAATCGCACAATTTTAACTCGCTAAGCGAAGGTGTGATTGATGCGGCGATAGAATACGCAGGTAAGTTACCATCGCCTCAGTGTGAGATTTTTATCGCCTCTCTTGGCTGCGCTGCCTCTAGACCTGAGCCTGAGTCTATGGCTTATTCTAGCCGTGATGCAAACTATGTATTAAATGTGCATGGAAGATGGGATTTAGCAGAAGATGATGAAGCTTGCATCAGCTGGGCAAGGGAATTTTTTGCCAAGACTAAGCCCTATGCAAGTGGCGGAGCGTATATTAATTTCCTTACACAAGACGAAGCTGAACGTACAGAGTCTGCCTACGGTCCAACCTTTGCGCGTTTACAAGCAGTGAAGAAGAAGTTTGATCCAAATAACTTGTTCAGAATGAATCAGAATATCAAGCCAGAATAAGTGCAATAAGAGCGTCGTCATTTCATATGACGGGAGCTGTCACTTAATATCAAATAACAGTGGCTCTAAAATCTAATGGAGCCACTGTTAGCTAAAACCTTCGAACTACGTCTCTTCATCTTGATAGTTTAGATAACGTACACACAAATCATGAAACGCTTTAGCTTGAGGCGAGATCGTGCGGTCGGTCAACGTAAAGATACCAATTTGCCTTTCAAGTGGAGGATCGATAAGCGGGATCCAAACCAAGCGTGTTTCATTGGTTGGGAAAGCAAGCTTCGGTAGGGTCGTGACACCAATCCCAAGTTCTAAGACAGAAAACAGCGAAGTGATATTCTCGACCGAATAGAGCGCTTGCTCACTCAGTGCTCTGGCTGGGGTTGGATCGAGAAGCGTACAGGTGCCGTTACGAATAAAAGGTTGTTCGAGCAAAGTTTGCCACTTGATTCCCTCTGTTTTATTGGCAATAGGGTTATCATTTAAACACACCACGCCAATGGGGTCGGACAACAGCGGTGTAAAGTCAATGCCGCCCTCATCAAGGTGAGAGGGGTTACCGAGCGCCAAGTCGACTTCACCGGAGAGTAAGCGAGCCTCGACGCCCGCTGCGTTATCATCGATCAAGCTTACTTCTACATTTGGATACTGCTCGCAAAAGGCACCCAACACGCTCGGGATGAGTTTCGCTGCAACAGAAGGAACGCTCGCAATTCGCACTCTCCCTTGCTGTCCGGCCGCGGCAGCTTTGAGATCGTTGTCCAGCGCACTGTAGATATTGAGAAACTGAACCACCTTGGGCAAACAAATCTCACCAAAAGGCGTTAATTTGGTTTTGTTGCCGGGCTCAAACAGCGTTTGTCCTAGCATTTTCTCTAGCTCTTTTATCGACGTGGAGAGCGCAGCCTGAGATCGATTTGCACGATGTGAAGCGGCTCGAAACCCACCTTCCTCGACTACCATCACAAAATGCATTAATTGTTGAAGCTTAATACTCATCCCTAATGCCTCTTAATCCCTTTATTTACGTTATTCTCAATGAGGTGATAAGTTTTATTTATCAAATGTAAAAAATTTACCGTTAGATTTATCGCCTGTCAATGTGCATCATTTAACTACATTGAAACAAAGCTGTTACAAAGGTTGAAAGGCACGTGAATACTCCTACTAAAAAACATCCAGTAAAAACCAGTCTATTTGCTTCTAAAGCGCCGCTTGAATGGGCGATAGTCAACAACGGAACCCTGTATACGGCTCAAATTCCTATTGATGACACAGGTGCGGTTGTGGAAGGCGGCATCGAAGCACAAACACGTCAAACCTTTAACAATCTCATTCACACCCTGGAGTGTGCAGGGGAGTCTTTGGACTCTGTATTGCAGGTCCTGATTTACGTGACCGACAGAGAATACTTAAAAACCGTTAACCAAGTGTACGCGGAATATTTTGAAGCGCCGTACCCAAATCGCGCCGCCATGGTGGTTGCAGGGTTAGCACGAGAAGAAATGTTGGTGGAGTTTGTCGTCTACGCGTCGGCAAGCCAACCAGAATAAATCCAACAAGAATAATTGAGATCAGTGAGTGGGTGGCTTGCCATCACAAATCGGAAGAATAAGGAAAGAACAATGACTTTTATTAACAATGTTCAAGCAGAAAAATCCCTCTACATCGCAGGTGAGTGGCATTCAGGCATGGATACCATCGCTAATATTAACCCTTCTGATATCAGTGAAAATATTGGTGATTTTGCTCAAGCGAGTGTGTCGCAAGTAGAGCAAGCGATTCAAGCGGCTAAATCAGCGCAGCCAGAGTGGGAAAAAACACCAATCGAGCGCAAACAAGCAGTGCTGCAAGCGATTGGTGATGAGCTCATTGCACGATGTGACGAATTGGGTACCTTGCTTTCGCGTGAAGAAGGCAAGCCATTTGCTGAAGGTCGAGGTGAGATTTACCGTGCCGGCCAATTCTTCCAATACTTTGCTGCTGAGGTACTGCGTCAAATTGGCGATAACGCTGCTTCCGTCCGTCCAGGTGTCTCCGTTGAAGTTACTCGCGAAGCCGTCGGCGTTATCGCCATTATCTCTCCTTGGAACTTCCCAACAGCAACAGCGGCTTGGAAAATCGCGCCAGCACTTGCGTTTGGCAACAGTGTCGTCTGGAAGCCTGCCAACCTAACTCCAGCAAGTGCCGTTGCACTGACTGAGATTATCCATCGCCAAGGTTTACCTGCTGGCACGTTTAACCTCGTTTTGGGTAGCGGTTCGCAAGTTGGTAATACCCTTATCAATTCGAAAGATGTGAACGGCGTGAGCTTCACTGGTTCTGTGGACACAGGCCGTAAAGTAGCGGCGGCAACGGCACCAAACTTTGTGCGTTGTCAGCTAGAGATGGGCAGCAAAAACGCGCTCGTAGTGGCAGATGATGCAGATATTCAAATTGCCGTTGAAGCCACAATCGCAGGCTCATTCTCGGGTGCAGGTCAAAAATGTACCGCGTCTTCTCGTCTTGTGGTTATGGACGGAATTCACGACGCGTATGTTGAAGCGCTAATCCAACGCATGAGCGAATTGAAAGTGGGTCACGCACTGGAAGAGGGCGTATTTATGGGCCCTGTTGTTGATGGTAACCAGCTGAATGCGAACTTTGAGTGGATCGAAAACGCACGCCAAGCAGGCGCGGAGCTGGCTTTTGGTGGCGAGCGTCTGAGCCTAGAGCATGACGGGTACTACATGTCACCAACCCTGTTTTTGAACACACAAAACAACTGGGAAGTGAACCAAGAAGAAGTCTTTGCACCAATGGCAAGCGTGATTCGCGTTTCTGATCTGGATGAGGCAATTGCGGTCGCGAACGATACGCGCTTTGGCCTGACAGGCGGCATTATCACGCAAAGCCTGCGCAATAGCGCGATCTTCAAACAGCAAGTCCAAACGGGCTGCGTCATGGTTAACTTGCCAACTGCGGGTACAGATTATCACGTCCCATTTGGTGGCCGTAAAGAATCTAGCTTTGGCCCTCGTGAGCAAGGTCAGTACGCCAAAGAGTTCTACACCGTGGTGAAAACCGCTTATCAGCGCCCTTACTAAGAACAGCAGGGTAGCTGATGGTGTCAGTTACCCAAACTAAAAGGCTAAGAAATTGTTTAAGGAGTGGTTATGTACCAACAACGGATTGTGATTGACGGATTGCAGTACTGCAATTGGGATCGAGAGTATTTCCAAACGCTTAAGGCGAGTGGCATTACCGCCGTTCATGCCACCATCGTCTACCACGAAACTGCGCGCGAAACCTTAACGCGTTTTGCTGAGTGGAACTTGCGCTTCGAGCAAAATGCGGACCTCATCATGCCTATTTATTCAATGGCAGATGTAGAAAAAGCCAAAGCAGAAGGCAAAGTCGGCATCTTCTTCGGCGCGCAAAATTGCTCACCGATTGATGATGAAATTGGCTTGATTGAAGTGATGCGCCGCCAAGGTCTGCTGATCATGCAACTGACCTACAACAACCAAAGCTTACTGGCGACAGGTTGTTACGAACAAAACGATTCCGGCGTAACTCGCTTTGGTAAGCAAGCGATTGAAGAGATGAACCGAGTCGGGATGATCATTGATATGTCCCACAGCGCGGAGCGTTCAACGTTGGAAGCTATCGAGCTCTCTTCGCGTCCAATTTGTATCAGCCATGCTAACCCGACGTTTGCGCATGACGCACTGCGCAACAAGTCCAACACCGTGATCAAAGCACTGACGGAGCGCGGTGGTTTGATTGGATTCAGTTTATATCCGTTCCATTTGCCAAATGGCAGCCAGTGCACGCTGGATGATTTCTGCCAGATGGTTGCGAAAACCGCAGACATGTTTGGCGTTGACCATTTAGGTATCGGTAGCGATTTGTGCCTAAACCAGCCTCAACAAGTGTTGGAGTGGATGCGCAACGGTCGTTGGTCAAAAGCGATGGATTACGGCGAAGGTTCAGCAAGTAACTCGGGATGGCCAGATGCGCTGCCATGGTTCTGCGGCAGTGCAGGGATGGAGAACATCTACAACGGATTAATGCGTCACGGATTCAGTGAATCTGAGGCAGGAAAAATATTGGGTGAAAACTGGTTCAACTTCCTTAAAGAAGGATTAGAGCCTATTTCATAGCATTCCCAAAATTAGGAACCGCCTGCCAACATAACAACAATACGGCAGGCGTAAAACTCACATTTTGTAGCCAGTCTTTGGCAGCTGCAAAGAACCTCTGGAGTCAGAGTATGTCTGATTTAACCAATAGCATGAAAGCTTCCACGATGAGCGTGTCATCGGGCAAGTCAAAAGCAACACACAACACATCAACAACAGAAAACACGACGGACAAATTGGGACTGAATAACCCGGCTTTTTGGTATAGCGGTGGTTTTATCGCGTTGTTCGTTGCTATTGCACTTTATGACGGCGAGCTATTATCTACGATCGTTAACGCCGGCTTTGGCTGGGCTGTGCAGGTGTTTGGTCCTTACTGGCAGTTACTGCTGCTTCTCACTTTTCTTATTGGTCTTGGCTTGGCTGCAGGGCGAACAGGCAAGGTGATGTTGGGCGGGATTGCTAAACCAGAAATGGATTCTTTCCGCTGGATGGCGATTATTTTCTGTACCTTATTGGCTGGTGGTGGTGTTTTCTGGGCCGCGGCTGAGCCTATAGCACACTATGTTAGCCCACCCCCTTTATACGGCGCGCAAGATAACCCGCAGCAAGGTGCGGTGAATGCGTTGTCGCAATCCTTTATGCACTGGGGATTTCTGGCTTGGGCGATTGTAGGTAGCTTAACTTCCATCGTGGTGATGCACCTGCATTACGACAAAGGTTTGCCACTAAAACCCCGTATTTTGCTTTATCCAGTGTTGGGCGAACGAGCGCTTAAAGGCCAGCTTGGTGCATTGATTGACGCATGCTGCATTATCGCGGTAGCCGCGGGCACCATTGGTCCAATTGGGTTTCTGGGCTTGCAGGTTAGCTACGCGTTAAATGCATTGTTTGATATTCCTGATGGCTTTACCACTCAGCTTATTATCATTTTGTTTGCGATTGCGCTTTACACCTTGTCAGCGCTCAGTGGATTGAGTCGAGGCATGCAACTGCTTAGTCGTTACAACGTGATTCTGGCAATGGCATTGATGGTTTACATCCTGTTTTTTGGCCCTACGAATTTTATCTTTAACGGATACATTCAAGGTGTAGGGAGCATGCTGGATAACTTTATCCCAATGGCGACCTATCGCGGTGACGAAGGTTGGCTAAGCTGGTGGACAGTATTTTTCTGGGGCTGGTTCCTTGGTTATGGTCCGATGATGGCAATCTTTATTGCGCGTATTTCTCGTGGTCGCACTATTCGCCAAGTTATTTCCACCATCAGCATTGTTGCTCCGCTCACCACCTGTTTTTGGTTCACTATTGTAGGCGGCTCTGGCCTAGCGTTTGAAATTGCTGAACCGGGTAGTGTGAGTGCGGCGTTTGAAGGCTTTAACTTGCCAGGTGCTTTGCTTGCGGTGACTCAGCAACTACCAATGCCAATGCTGACTTCGATTCTATTTCTGATTTTAACCACGATCTTCATCGTCACGACGGGCGACTCAATGACCTACACAATCAGTGTCGTGATCAGTGGTGAAACGGAACCGAATGCGATCATCCGTACCTTCTGGGGCGTAATGATGGGTGTGACAGCATTGATCCTGATTTCCCTTGGCTCTGGTGGCATCTCTGCACTGCAATCTTTCATTGTGATTACTGCGGTTCCGGTTTCTCTGATTCTGTTGCCGTCACTTTGGAATGCACCGCAAATCGCAATCAAGATGGCGAAAGAGCAAGGGTTATAACAATTATCTAATTCAAACAACGTGGAGCTTGTGCGGGTGTTTTCCTCCTGCATCCGCACAAACCCTAGTATTCTTACAATAACAAATAGGTGGTGAGCAAAATGGATGCACATCGTTCTACTTATACGGAAGCAACTATGCGCGATGCAGCGATTGTCATGGCAGCCGAAAGGCTTGGCGCAATGCACCAAAACCGAATCAGCTTTGTTCGTAGTCTGATTCGTAATATGGCAAGCCAAAACTGGCAAGTAACCAAGCATGAGTGGCAACTTTGTCCGCGTGGTTATGGTCACGTTATTTACAAGTTGACCACGCCAGAGCACGTTTATCATTTGGTGGTGTTCTGTGATGAAATTGCTGATGACGAGCGTAATGACCGCGTCATTGCTGAAAAGTGGGACGTCACATTCGCACTGGTTCAAGGCGATGTTGATGTTACTTTGTTGGAAAGATTGCGAGCAAATGTACCGCTTCAAGAAGCGGGACGTAATCCAAACAACGTACTTGTTCTGGCTCGCGCAAACAAAAGCGTGCGTGTGTTTGAACACATTGTTAGCGCCCTTTCTCAAGGCAAGCAGCCCGAGCCAAAAGAGCTGGCGGAAGTGGGTTATATCCTGCGTACCACAGCTGTTTATGGGAACGGCAAGTTTGGCATCGCCGATTTCAAACTGCTAGAGAACAACTCAGATTTCAGCCAGTCTTTTAGTGCGCAAATGTGCGCAGTATATATGTTGCGTGAATTCAGCTTGGATTGGGTGCACTACCTAGCACTTCAACAAGGTGGAGACAACGCGGTGGCTTTGCATCGTGGCTTGCAGCGCTACCTTGGTGTCGGCAATGCTACTGGCTTAGGCATGGCTCCATACTTGATTAATCACCCGTGTATTGTTGACCAATGGATGACCTCTCGCGAACGTGCGGTAGCGCGAGTCTTTGCGATGCCGTGTGAAGCGTCGTTCCATGCTCCTTTGCAAGGATTGCTTCAAAAAGCACAGCGTCATTTAGAGCAAGTCATCACCATCAATGAACATCAAGACAGGCTCAATTATCAAGCGATAGCAGACATCAAACAACTGCTATCGGAGCTAACAACGTTAATGGCATCACATCCGAACTGGGCGAGTTTGGTCGAGCATAAGAAAACAATGAGTGTGGAAGCCCAAGAAATCCTCACTTCTTGCTTGATCGAACTCTACCCATCTTTGGTGGACGAATTTGCCAGCCAAATGAATACGGATGAAACGTTATCGATTCCGGGCGGGAAAAAGATCCATGACTTACTTGAGGTGCTGCAAAGCAAATACCGCTGGGCGATTAATGCGGATTACTCACTAGCCGAGAACAACTACTGGTTCTGGTATCGCTCACAAGACAAAGAAGAGCCAAGGCTTGGTGTTCGTGGGGAAGAGGCAGGAGAAGAAAAAGAGCTGCCGCTTGATATCGGCAGACAAGTGAATCGCTTGTACCACGCCTTGCTTGGTTGTGATGAAGAAATGTCCGTAGCGGAGTTTTTGTTGCAGAACCCGACTTATCGTTCGATCACACGTCGTGTATGGACGTTAGGTAACCGAGCAATGGGTGATATTCAAATGAACGTGCTACGCCAAGATGCACTGCCAATGCACTTATTGCGCTGTAAGTTGGCTATCTTTGGTGCGACTAAATTTGATCCACGCTCGGATCGTTGGGTTCGAGTAACCTTCTTCCAGGGCGCGCCGCTGTTAGATGAAATTCACGATCCTAAACTGGCAGACACATGGATTTTTCCAAGCATGCCGGAACGAGAAGAAATCGCACAAAGTGACAATCAAAAAATCAACGGAGGATTTGCATTATGATCGTCTCTCACAACGAATTGGTGGCCGCGGTTAATAAGGCATTTCTTGGCATGCGCCGTCACTGTGGTGAGGCGGATGTCATTGCGAACATGGTGGCGGACTTGCAAATGGTTGGCTTGCACGGGGTGCGTCACTTTAATAACGCCAGCCTGTTTCTTGGGTTAGATTCGGACTGCGCCGTATCGGTGACCAACAGCACGCCATCGAGTATCGAGATGGATTTGCACAATGGCAGTGTGGCGTGTCACTTACCCGCCGTGTTGGATTTCGCACTTGAGAAAATGATCAACAGTAAGTCGATTACTATCACGTTGAAACAGTGCCATAACCGTTGGCTAGGTTTTAGTGAGTTGTTGAAGCTCTCTGCAAAAGGCATTGCGTGCCGTGCACAATGGGTCAATGGCTCTAGTCCAAAACGAACGCTTTATGTGTTAAATCGTGGACGAATCGCGCCAGAAGTCTTTTTCTCGGATCAGTTTGATGGGCATGATACGGATTTGCATAGTATGGTTATCGAACTCTCTGTGAACGATTTCGATATCGAGAAAAGCGCACAAGGATACACCATTCACATTGAAGGCGATGAGTTAAGCAACACGCAACAAGCCTCTTGGCAAAATGGTATTTTTGTCGAAGACCAAGAGTGGGAAACACTGAAACAAACCGCAACCGCGTTGCTAGTGGAGAACAGTGAGCGTTCCATGCAGGGTGCTGGTGGTGTGGTTTAAGCTCTGAAGGGACAGTGATTCCAAGTTTCAAGTGATGAAGGCTGCGGTTTAGCGGCCTTTTTTGTGCGCGATGTTCGGTCACTTCTTAGGTTCTAAGGCTATGATTATCGTTAAATACCAAGTAGAGCGACATAGGGAAGAAAAATGGACCTGCAAGAGAACAAAAGAAATGCCATTGCGTTTTACGAAACCGCCTATCGAGGTAATCCAAAAAAGGCAGTTGAAGACTACGTTGGCGATGAGTACATTCAGCACAATCCATTAGTTGGAAATGGCCCCGAGGCTTTTATCGAGTATTTTGAGCGGATGCAAAACGAGTATCCCAATAAAGACATTACGTTTGTGCGAGCCATTGCTGAAGGGAATTTGGTGGCACTACACACTCACCAAACATGGCCTAATGATATTGAATACGTGACGATAGATTTCTTTCGTTTTGATCATAATGGGAAAATCGTCGAACATTGGGACGCTCTGCAAGAGATTCCTAAAGAAACATTGAATGGTCACACCATGTATTAACGAATCGTTGATTAGCCTCCAATACTATTTATTCAAACGATATGGGAGGCTAAATTATTTGGTACGAGTTAGACGTCAATCACTAGAGCGCTTTTTCGATCTTCATCGCTACGTCTTCAGATACCCAACCTTTCCATAAGTCAGGGTAGGTATTAAAGAAGTAAAACATCGCTTCTTCACCATCTGCGTAGTTATCTTCCATCCAGGCCAGCATTTCACTCATTTGCTCGTTGGTAAATCCGCGTTTCTGCAAGTACGCGAATGCTTGGGGTTCTTTGTTCGCAAACGCCTCAGTTGTTACTGTGCGAACTGGAGAAGGTGGGTACATTGTTACTTTGGGAGAAGTACAATCAGGCTGGGTGGTACAGTTGCGATACTCTTCCAAATCTGTTCCGCTACCAAAATCCACTTTGACCATATCATACTTGCCCAATACGGGTGTTGGTGACCAGTAGTAACCAAACCAAGGCATTTTGCGATCATAGGCTTTGGCGATGGTGCCAGCTAATGCTGCGCCAGAGCCTGGGTCAACCATCTCAAAGCCGTGCTCACTTAACCCTAATGCATTAAACAAGTGACCGGAGGTGATTTGGCATGTCCAACCAGCAGGGCAGCTATAAAAGGCGAACTTGTCATCATCCTCAGGGTGTTCAAACAGCTTGGCGTGTTTAATGACGCCTTCTATCGTCGCGAGCTCTGGATACTGTTTTACCAGATAGGCGGGAACCCAAAACCCTTCTTCACCGCCATTGACAAGCGACTCACCAGCGATGCGCAAGCGTTTATCAGCAATGCCTTTATCAAGCGCTTCTTTAATGCCGTTTGTCCATAACTCTGGCGCAACGTCAGGTTGTCCCTTTTCAATCATAGAGGTGCCCGTAGGAACGCTATCACCAGGGATCAATTCCGCATCGCACTGGTAGCCTTCATTTAAGACAAATTGGTCGATGTGCGCCATTAAGCTGGCCGAATTCCAATTCATATCCGCGATGGTTATTTTTCCACATTCATCCGCATTTGCATGAGTTGATAATGCTGATAGCAGCAGAACAGAGAGCATTGAAGGTGTGGTCTTCATGTGACTGAATTTCCTTGTCGTTGTCATTTACTTCAGTATATACATCGGTTTATAAAGATTCAGTGAACAAGGTTTTTTCAGTGACGTTAAGCATAAAAACGGCGATTTATGAAGCGTTGAGTGAGAGTGTTTGAAAGGGAGTTAATACAGCAAGAACACCCCTTCGTAGCCGCCGAGCTCAATGTGAGAAACATAGTCGCCGATGTTACCGTCTTGATCTACAGGTCGCATAGACTCTGGAAGTGCGATAGTTATCTTCGGTGAGGAGAAATAATCGATATTCTTGCCAAAGAAATCAGTCCGATACAGCACTCGGCCTTTAGTAAATTCGCGAGCTAACACCATCTCCGTAGGGCCATGCATCACTACCGTATCTTCTGAGCGATACGCAAAGTACGTATGGGTTGGTAACAAATCGATAGCGCCATTAGGCAAGTCAGGATGAGCCACTTTGCTCATAGAAGCATCTCCAATCACCGTGTAATCGGCGGAATAGGGCGTGCTGGTGGACATCATTAGCGGAGTCGCCTGATACCCATCTGGGATTTGATTGGCCGGCGTACCTAAATCGATGGCAAGCAAGGTGCTAGGTTGATAAGCAATATTCTTTGGTACGCCTGCCTTCCAGAAGTTGTTACCGGTGGTGTTATTGCTTCCATATACGTAACCATTATTCCACTGACTAAAGTAACTGCGCTCAGGGTGATAGTTTAAGTAGAACACCGCTAGTGCAGAATATTGGTCCTGCTTCCAATTGTTTTGTGTGTTACCAAAGTATTGAACGCGACCATAACGCGTTGTTGCTTGATAAATCACTTTCTGGCCAACTTTGGCGAGAGCAGAGTTATCCCAAAACTTAGCCAAGCCAGCATAGCCACTAAAGCCGGTAGAAGGGAAAAGGTAGTGCTCGCGCAAGTACAAGGAGCCAGCGTTAACCAAGTGGTTTTGCCCATTACGGCCGAATAAGTTTGCCGTACCTATGTTGAGGCCAATTAACGCATCTTCATCCAGCGTTGCCAGTTTATTCAAGAACGCCGAGAATTGCGCTTTGTATGCATCATCAGCGGCTTGGCTTCCCGCCAACAAACCAAGCTCATCCACCCCACCACCGGAATAAACGTAGAACTGATTTTCTCCGAGTAACTTATTCGTATCGTCGTTGTACGCACCGTTTAAACCTTGTTTCGCCCATTCAGCTTGGTAATAGTGGTGTATTGCGTTGGCAAGATCGGGATTGCCGAGGTTGGTTAATGCCCAAGAAGAGGTTTGATTCCACATGCGACCAAATGGAATAACGCGTGACTCCCAACGAAATCGTGCGGTTGCATTCTTATTTGAGCGGCTCTTGAACTCTTGCCAAGAAAGATAATTATCTTGGTTTCGATCGGCTGATTCGTCAAAACCTCGAATTTGTCGCCAGCGCTGAATGGTTTGACCTTCAGGTGTCTCCGTTGGTGCTCCTGAGACATTGGCGACAGGGAAGCTATCTTTGAGTTGAATGTTTTCGAGGCGTGGGCGGTTTTCTATGTTGTCGTCATGCCAAGTAATTTTCGCAACGTAAAGGCGGCCGCCGTCGCGTAAAAAAGTGGACCCAAAATACTGACCGCCACCATAGGTTTGTCCGCTACCATCGTGTGTCGTAGCGCGAACCCAATCCGAAGGAACAGACCAGTTTACCGTTTGGTTTTTAGTCATGTTCTCAGTCTTGTCTTTTCTAATTGCGAAGCTTTTCCATTCTGTTACCAGACCAAACGAATCGATGGCAGAAGGGTATTCAATTATGAAGTTGCCACCTTGAGCAAACTGGGAAAACGTAAGGGTTAAGCGGTCGAACTTCTCTGAGTGATAAACATAGAGGGCACCACCATTATTCGTCTGACCGAATACATCAGCATCCCATGGCGGTGGTTGATATAGCCAAAAACCGGCGTGGTCAGCACTAGCCGTATAACCAACAATCATCGGTTTTCGATTGAGTAGAGTATTCTCGCCATGGCTTGAGTCGACTTCAGCTAGGATAGTGTCTTCCGAAAAATGAAGAAAAAAGTCCTCATAATCGATGTTATTTATTTCTGCTTGGTTACGTATATCGTTTTCCAGCCAACCTGAGTTAAGTTCCAGCTTTTGGTTGTACATGTAACCAAGCGCTTTTACACGCTCGTTATCACTCTTATTTTCGTAAGCTCCAAACACGATATCGGCATTATCCAACTCCCATTCAAGTGCAGCCGCAGCAGAGATAGGCTTATCTTGAAGATCAATACCCTGTTCATGCAATCCAGGTAACACGATTGCTGTTCTACTCCAAACGCCGGGTATAGAAAGCAAGCTCAGAGAAGCGAGTGTAACGAGAGAAAAACAATGCGACTTCAACATGGAGTTATCCCATTAATACTTAGATGACTCAAATTAAGAGTCAGATACAAAGAGAAATTATAGTCCATTCGCGAAGTCGTAATCTGGCCCCTACCATAGAGGACTTTACAGGAAAACTAACAGGGGATGCTGTGCAAAAATGAGCGGGTGTGCTTGGAATAGAGTATCCTCATCGACTCAAAACTTCCTCTACACGTCAGCACAAAAGTAACCACCATTTTAACCTTGTTTCGGTCGTCACCATGTCGTTGGATTTTCTTCAACAAATTCAGTTAAAACTCACTCTTCAAACCAGTCAGATACTCTGTCTTGGTGGTTTCTGATCATACAAAAAATTAACAAATTAAATTTTTATACATTTTTATTGCATAAAAAGTCCAATTGAGTAATATAAATACCAAGTGACAATTAATGCGGTATGTCAGCATGACTATTCAGGTAAGCGGAATCAATAAATCCTACGGTGAGACACAAGTGCTTCACGATGTCAGCTTTAAGTGTGAAAGCGGCGAAACACTGGTGTTACTCGGTCCGAGTGGTGCAGGGAAGAGCTCTCTACTACGTGTTCTTAACCTTCTTGAAGGAGCGGATAACGGCCAGTTAAACATCGCTAATGACGCATTCGACTTTTCAACTGAAATCAAAGAGAAGCAAGGTTTAGCGCTTCGTCGTAAAGTGGGCATGGTGTTCCAACAGTACAACTTATGGCCGCACATGACAGTGATGGATAACCTGATTGAGGCTCCGGTAAAAGTATCTGGCATGGATAAAGAAGAATCGAAGAACCAAGCAATGCAAATTCTCGCAACGCTGCATTTGGCAGATAAAGCGGATGCATGGCCGATGCAGCTTTCTGGTGGTCAGCAACAACGTGTGGCGATTGCTCGTGCATTGATGATGAAACCGGAAGTCTTGCTTTTTGATGAACCGACCGCTGCGCTTGATCCGGAAATTACTAACCAAGTCGTTAAGATTATTAAAGATTTAAGCGAAACTGGCATCACCCAAGTCGTAGTAACGCATGAGGTCGATTTTGCTAAAAAAATCGCTAGCCACGTACTGTATCTAGAAAAAGGATACATCGTCGAGCACGGCACAAATGATTCGTTTTCTAACCCGCAAACCGCCCAGTTTGCCGACTACCTAAATCACTAAATTACGTTTTTAACGTTCAGTCTAATTAACAGATAAGCTCGGCTGTCATTGCGAGTGTCAGCCCACTAAGTACACACGGAGTATTGCAATGAAAAAGATTCTACTAGCTTCACTAATCGGCCTTTCTTCTGCAACTATGGCAGCAAACGCAGCAGCACAAGAAGAGATCAAATTCGCGATGGAAGCGACGTACGCACCATTCGAATACATGGATGAAAACAACCAAATCCAAGGTTTTGACGTGGATCTGGCGAACGCACTATGTAAAGAAATGGAAGCCAAATGTACCTTCCATAACCAATCTTTTGACAGCCTGATCCCTGCATTAAAATTCAAACGTTACGATGCGGCTATCTCTGCAATGGATATTACTGAGGCGCGTTTGGAGCAAGTGAATTTCACGAATGCATACTATGAGAACTCAGCAGCGTTTGTTTCTATCAAAGAAAAAGTTGCTGATCAAAAAGCACTAGAAGGTAAGCGCGTTGGTGTTCAAAACGGTTCAACACACCAAAGTTACCTGATTGAGCAAATGCCGGGCGTAACCGCGGTTCCTTACTCTAGCTACCAAGACGCATTCATCGATATGAAGAACGGTCGTATTGATTCTGTATTCGGCGATACAGCTGTCGTAGCTGAATGGTTCAAGAAAGAAGACAATCTAGCATACGTGGGCGAGCACGTAACCAACCCTAAATACTTCGGTAACGGTTTCGGTATCGCAGTAAACAAAGGTAACGACGAGCTAGTGAACAAGCTGAACACGGCACTGAAAACAGTGAAAGCGAACGGCGAATACGACGTAATCTACAACAAGTACTTCGGTAAGTAATATGGCACTAACGGGTTACTCTTTATCGCTTGTTCAAGCTAGTTGGATGACTGTCCAGCTAGCCTTCACAAGCCTTTTAGTCGGTTTGATTCTGGCAGTGGTATTCGCCAGTGGTGAAATGTCTCGCCGCGTTTTCGTTAAATGGCCAATGACGGCATTTGTGACGATTGTGCGTGGCTTGCCAGAAATCCTTGTCGTGTTGTTCATCTATTTTGGTTCGACGCAGGTTCTGTTTTTAATCACCGGCGACTTTATTGAAGTTAGCCCGTTCTTGTCTGGCGTGGTGGCGTTGTCACTGATCTTCGCTTCTTATGCTTCTCAAACTCTACGTGGCGCGTTAAAAGCCGTTGGAAGAGGGCAGAGAGAAGCAGCAAGTGCACTTGGCATCAGTCAGGCACATGCTTTCGTTCGCATTGTTTTGCCACAAGCAGTAAGACACGCGCTACCAGGTTTAACTAACCAATGGTTGGTTCTGTTGAAAGATACCGCGCTTGTATCACTGATTGGCGTAACGGATTTGTTGAAACAAGCGCAGCTAACGTCGGCAGCGACGCATGAAGCTTTTACATGGTACGCAACCGCTGCGGCGATTTACCTAGGCATCACTTTGATTACACAACGTGCCGTCAAACTGATTGATAAGAAGTTCTCAATTCAAGGCATGAGAATGGGACAGGAGGCAACCGCATGAACGAACAATACGTTTGGCAAATGCTGAATGGCTTGGGCACTAGCCTCCAATTGACCGCCGCTTCCTTGGTTGTGGGCTGCCTCTTAGCTCTGATGATGACGCTGACTCTGATCCTACGTACTCCGGGTTTGCATTGGGTAAGCCGTGGCATCATCACCTTGTTCACTGGTACGCCTTTATTGGTACAGATCTTCTTGGTTTACTACGGTCCGGGTCAGTTTGATGCAGTGAGAGAAAGTGTTTTTTGGACATGGTTAAGCCAACCTTGGTTCTGTGCGATGTTAGCGTTAGCGCTTAATACCGCGGCGTACAGCACTCAGCTGTTTAAAGGCGCGTTTAACGCGATTCCTTCTGGTCAATGGCAAGCGTGTCGAGCTCTAGGGATGAACAAAACCGCAACGCTAAAAGTGCTGCTGCCATACGCTATTCGTCGTGCCGTTCCGGCTTATTCGAACGAAGTGATTTTAGTCTTCAAAGGTACTTCACTAGCAAGCACGATTACGATCATGGATCTGATGGGTTACGCGCAGCGCATTAACGCACAAACTTACGATACGTTGACGGTATTTGGTATTGCAGGCGCATTTTATTTAACCGTAAATGGTTTGCTCACTCTTATCTTCCGTCAGGTAGAGAAGAAAGCACTAGCCTTTGAAGCCGTTTAATTATTAGTAGCTAATTTGTAAATGCCTCTGTTCAGCGTTGCCCTGAACAGAGGCATGTTTGTTGTAGTGTACTGCTACGCTGGAAAAATCATCAAGAATCACCAAACTTAAGTAAGGTAAACAATCACTGGTGATGATATGGAACGTCGACACTTCTTAGCTTTATGGTCGCTAATATTTGCGCCTTCGCTAAAATCCGCTAGCCCAATGAAGCCGACACCGCCTCAAACGGAAGGGCCATTTTATCCCGTGGTTCCAGTGCCACTTCGTCAAAATTTGATTTTGCAGTCGAAAGGTCTTATTGGTGAGCCCATTTTTCTTCAGGGTAAGGTAATGGATACAGCAGGAAACCCATTGTCTGAAATGAAAATAGAAATATGGCAATGTGATGGACAAGGCATCTATGATCACCCGAATCAACCTAACAATAATAAGTTTGATCCTCACTTTGCAGGCTTTGGTGCAGTTTTAACTGGCGAAGATGGGAATTACCTTTTTCAAACGTTATTTCCGGTTCCATATAGCTCTCGACCTCCCCACATCCACGTAAAATTGTGGCGTGGAGAGAAAGAGCTGTTAACGACTCAGCTTTATTTGAAAGGGCGAACTGGTAACGAGTGGTGGGGCGGAAAAGCCCGTGATTATTTGCAGTTTGAGCCTGTCAACATTGATGGTCGTGTGGTCGGTGAGTTCAATTTTGTGCTCGCTTAGTACGATTAAGCGTTATTTTGAAAACTTACATCGTAGATTACCAAAGTAATTAGCAAACAGAAGCTTCTAACAGATTAGTCTTGTCCGGCTCTGACTCTTAGTTTGTAGAAATCACTGTACCCAGATTTACGGAGTTGAACACCGCTTACACCTTTCGCTCTGGTGATTTTTTCTTGCCCCCAGAACAATGGTAAGATTGTTGTATCATCTCTGAGCTCTGAGAGTATTCCCTCCAAACGTTTTTCAGGCGTGGGATCTGAGACTGCATCGTGTACGTGATTAACATGCTGTTCAAATTCATCAGAGTGAAGAGCAAATCGAATACCTGTACCTGTTAATAGCCACTCATAAATTCCATAGGTTAAAGGTGGCTCAATGACATCTTCGACAAAGAGCAAGTCGGCTTGTTCTTTTACAAGTTGAGGATTACTAGCGTCAGTTAGCTCCACAAATTCTACATGCAACCCAGTTTGACGGATTAAATCTACGATCCATTGGTTCGCTTTACTTAAATAATCAATCGTCCACTTTGGATGGGTTATGACCAACGTTCCCTCAAGCCGAGGAATATTCTCGTTGTGAGAGTTATCATCGAGAATGTGCATCGTTTCCAAGCCATTCGCTTTGGCAAATTCAAATCTACGACTCTCGATAAAAGAAAATAGGCGCTGCCAAGTTTGCTCGCTTAGTGAGCACTCGGCTCGACGATTACGTGCTAGAAAAGAAAATGCCTGAATCATATAACATTCGGTATCGTCAGTTTCCTGATTATAACTGATGTATTGAGCCAGCTCAGTCCCTTGATGAGAGAGCGTGATTTGCTCCAATAATGCCTTTTTTGCGAAATAGTTATGATGTTTCTTCAGTACTATTTTGTCGGTATCCCAATGCCTAAGTACAAATGGGCCAGTACCTATTGTGATACTGCGACCTTTAAAGCTCTTCTGACGTCGAGTAGTGATAGACGCATTTGCGGTTGCTAAGCAGTAAATGAATAAGTTATTAGGCTGCTTTAAGTCAATACGTATAGCTTGTTTGGCATTATCGAAGCTGATACGAGTGACTTGCTGAAGTAATTTTTGGACGGGGCCATCTGTTGTAACGAGCTTATTTAAAGAGTGTACGACATCTTCTGCTTGTAATGGTAGCCCATCGTGACAGTAGATATCAGGGCGGAGCCAAATATATATACAACTGCCTTCATTTTTGTACTCACAAGCGAGGTGATTTTTTAATTGACCGTGGTGATCAACGGTAAATAGGGTGTCATACAAGCTGCGTATTACCTGCAGTTCTGAAAAGCGATAAGTCAGTGAAGGGGTTAGCTCATCTACCCAAGGATACTGGCTGACGATGAGTGTATTTGAATCTTTGTTTTCTTCTGAAACTTCTGCGAGTGCTTGGCTAAGTGCGCTTACAGCAGTGCTACGGTAATGCTCAAGTAACCTCGAGATGACGTCAAAGCTACCATTGTTGATTTCATTACGAATCGTAAAGTAAAGGGCTTGATGTATTGTTACCGTCACTTTTAATGTGCTGGCTTTCCCACGGCCACGACCTGGCTCCCAATGGATCCAATTGTAGCTGTCAAGTATTCTCAGTATATTAGATATGTTGCGTCTAGAAGTTGAAAAAACCAGTTCTAAATCGTCGAGGTTTACCTGATACGTTTGAGAGTGTTTGTAATGTTTTAATAACTGGCTCAATCTACGAAGACATGTTTCTGTCATGTTTTATTATGTTTCCTCAATAGATGATTGATTTATTAAAGCTATATAATAAATTGATTTCATATTGTGGTGAAGAAAGGTGATTGCTTAAACCCCTCAGTGTTATTGATTGGCTTATCTTCTTCCCATTTAAAAGTATTGGTGGTTTTCATTTTGACTCTAATATATTACTACTAATATAGAGCAAAGGCTCACTTTTAATTTTTACTATAATATTAGTGAGTTATGATTAATGTTAGTGTTTGTTTTATTAGTTGTGTCTAATTAGTTGGGCGTAATGACATAAAAATACCCCCACTCATCTATGCAAATAAGCAGGGGTATAAGTTTATTTTACTTCTGGGAAGGTAGTGAATATCGTCCACTCATCTTTAACCATCCCTTGCTGGCCGACAACAGTGGCAGTAACGCGGCGGTTTAATGCGTGGCTGACACGATCCATACCCGGCTCTGCTAACTGTGTGTCGCCAAAAGCAATAATTGCGAGGCGGTCACCCGGGATTCCCTTTTCTATCAATAGATTGCGTACATTCTCTGCACGATGGCGAGATAGGTTTAAATTATAGTCTGCGCGTCCTACCTTACTTGCGTATCCTTGTATCTCTATAGAAGTGGTTGGATACTTTTTAAGAAATGCAGCCAACTCATCTATCTTGTTTTTAAAAATTTGGTTAATAAGAGCAGAGTCATTATCAAACAAAATCTTAAGTTGGTATTGCTCTTCTTTATGCAAATAGGTTTCACAACCATCATTGTCCACTTCTGCCCCTATTGGAGTGCTTGCGCAAAGATCACGAGCGTTTATCACACCATCTTTGTCCAAGTCGTTTAGGTCAGCAATCTGATTCGCCTTTGGTATAGGAATGTACGTCAGCTCATCTTGTGCGTATGCACTATGATGACTCATTATGATTAAAGCCAGAGTGATTAGAAGGTTCTTTTTCATTGTATTTAGTACTCCACCGATTGAGTCCACGCTTCCGGTATGTCGACGCGCAATGCGTCTAAAAGTTGCCCGGTTGAAGTCAGGGTTCGATATTGTGCGTATTGCTGCGCGAATTGTGTTTCTAAGTAGTTTTTGCGTGATTCAAACAACTCGTTTTCAGTGTTCAGCAGATCAAGTAGGGTGCGCTTTCCAATACGATATTGTTTTTGGTATGCAATAACGGTGTTTGACATGGAATCAACGTGTTGTATTAAAAAAGACTTTTGTTGTTTAGTCAGCTCAAGAGCGCTCCAAGAAAGGCGGAGCTCTTGCTCTACACTTCGGTATGCTCGCTCTCTGAGGTCTTTCGCTTTATTGAGTTGGTAGGCCATACTGTCACTGTTTGCAGAGTCTCGGCCACCGTTGTAAAGGTTGTATCGGACACGGAGCATTGCTTGTGTTTCAGAGTTGAGACCATTTACTCCTCCTACATCATCGTTCCAGCTTTGTTTCGCTTCAAATGAGATGACTGGGAAATAGTTTGCATCTGCTTGTTTATATTGAAACCTGGCAGAATCGACATCTGCGAGTGCTATTTTTATGACAGGATGATTGTCAAAAGCCTGCGATTGGGCCTCGTCTAGAGAATTGGGGATAAAGTTTTGGTCTGCGTGCGGAAAAATAAGGTTAGTTGGTGCTTCACCAACTAAGCGAAAGAATGCTGTTTGAGCGTCTTTATGGTTATTTTGTGCAGCTAAAACATTACTTTGAGCTTTTGCTAAACGAGCTTTAACCTGGTTAAGGTCGGCAACTGAGCCAATTCCTGACTCTGTACGCTTTTTAATATCAGTATAAATTCGCTTATGTGTGTTTAGGTTGCTAGTGGAAAGCGCAGTCAGCTTTTGTGTTTTTACTACATCCAAATAAGCTTTGATGACTTCTAACGCAACATTTTGGGCATCTGCAAGCAACTGATAACGCACAGACTCTGCATCTGCAGAGGTACGATCAATGTCATATAGGGTTTTTGACCCATCCCAGATCAACTGGGTAAGAGTAATTGCCATATCTTTGCGGGTCATCTCGGTATCACTCTTACCAGTAGAGTCGGAAGGGTGAATGCTCTCGTAACCGATACCCGTGTCAATATCGAGACTAGGTTTATATGCTCCACGTGATTTATCGATAATATAACGACTACTCATATACTCGTTAAACGCACTTTTGATATCAGGGTTCGTTGCAAATGTTGTCGCTATTGCTTGTTCTAAAGTTTGTGCGCTAGAAACCAGTGGTATTAGCAAACCAAAACACGCGATACTAATATTACTTAGCTTCACTAAAATCTCCCCAAATAATTTAACGCCAGTTATTTTTCAAAAATAAACATTAAAGATTACTAATATTACCCAAGGCAAACGTTTCCTTTTGTTTGCTTTTTTGGAATGTAAGCTGCTATTTCAATGAAAATTTAATGACAAGTTTAAAGAATATTAAAAATAGGTCGCATAACATATGTTTTTACGGTGCAAAATAAAACAAATTTAAAACATGAAAATTATTGATAGGATAATTGCGTGTTTTAGATGGGTTAATTGATGCTAGCTTACGCCCAATTGTGTATATCGCTTCTTGAAAATAAGTCTTATTACTTTCTTAGTTTTATGGACTTTGAGATTTTTGTATTTACTAAATGAGGTATAAGCTCTTGGTTGGACCATCAAAATTAACCGCACAAACCTATGTTGTAATCGGCCTAGATGGTCAAATTAAAGCTTTTGCGTCTAAAGAAAACTTGTTACCGGGAGAAGTGGTCGTTGAATTAGTAGAGGGGAAGATCCAACCTCAGCATGTATATATTGCTGACACAGGAGGTGAAGCTCAAACTGATTCTACCGACAAGCTAGCGAAAATATTAGAGGCCATCGAAAAAGGGCAAGACCCGAGCGAACTAGGTGATGAATATGCTACTGAAGCTGGTGAAGTTACGGGTTCAAGTTTGACGGCTTCTGGTACTGTTGAACGAACGGGGGCAGAAGTACTAGCAAGTACTTTTTTTGAAACCGCCGGCGTGACGACAGAGCAAAGTACAACGCTATTTAATATTTCTCGATTCACAACCTCAGAGCTTGGTGAAACTGAAGCGTTGATTGATGGTGAAGATAGAGGTGCCGTTCAAGAAGACGTGACGCTTGGAACTTCTGGCAACCTCAGTGTTACTGATCCAAATACAGGTGAAGCGTTATTCCAATCACAGAGTGAGGTTCAAGATAGTTATTGGGGCGTCTTCTCAATTGATGCTTTCGGTAACTGGAATTATCAGCTGAATAATGAGCACGAAGAAGTGCAGGCTTTGGATCATGACAGTGACCCAATCATCAGAAGTATTACCGTTTTATCTGTAGATGGCACTGAGCATGAAGTTGTGATCTCTATTACGGGCACTGAAGATGCGCCAGTCGTGACGGGCACGTTCACGGGCAAGGTGACTGAAGGTAATCTCGGTGATGTCGCGACCGCAACAGGTACCATTACTATCTCTGATGTTGATAATGGCGATGAGCCAGTGTTCAGCAACACTGCCGTTACGGGCACCTATGGTGAGTTGGTATTGGTGGATGGAAAGTGGACGTATACGCTGGACCAAAGCCAGGTTCAACAGCTGAACGAGGGTGACCAGGTACAAGACACCATCACTCTCACTTCGACCGATGGCACCCAACAAAACATCGTGATTGATATTACGGGCACCGAAGACACGCCAGTCGTGACGGGTACGTTCACCGGCAAGGTGACCGAAGGCAACCTCGGTGATGTCGCGACCGCAACAGGCACCATCACCATCTCTGATGTTGATAACGGCGACGATCCGATTTTTGCAAACACCACCGTTACGGGCACCTATGGTGAGCTGGTATTGGTGGACGGGCAGTGGACGTATACGCTGGATCAAAGCCAGGTTCAACAGCTGGACGAGGGTGACCAGGTACAAGACACCATCACTCTCACGGCGACCGATGGCACCCACCAAAACATCGTGATTGATATTACGGGCACCGAAGACACGCCTATTGTTGACGGTACGTTTACCGGCAAGGTGAGCGAAGGCAACCTCGGTGATGTCGCAACCGCAACAGGCACCATTTCTATTTCTGATGTTGATAATGGCGACGATCCGATTTTTGCAAACACCACCGTTAAGGGCACCTATGGTGAGCTAGCATTGGTGGACGGGAAGTGGACGTATACGCTGGACCAAAGCCAGGTTCAACAGCTGGACGAGGGTGACCAGGTGCAAGATACCATCACTCTCACGGCGACCGATGGCACCCAACAAAACATCGTGATTGATATTACGGGCACCGAAGACACGCCCGTTGTGACGGGCACGTTTACGGGGTCGGTGACCGAAGGCAATCTCGGTGATGTCGCGACCACAACAGGTACCATTACTA